>NZ_DASVSO010001022.1:0-24592 GCF_036388035.1 Archangium sp. | reverse complement strand
GGGCGAGTCCGGCGCCACCCCCACCACGGCGGGCTTGCGCACGGGCTGGATGCCAATCTGCCCCCGCTCCACCGAGTCCACCTGCGTGGTCTCGACGATCTTCCGCGGCGTCACCTCGACGATGGACTGCTTGCCGTCGCGCTCGATGGTGAGGGGGATGGGGCGCTCGAAGCGGCCGACGAAGGCCTCGCGCAGGTCCTCGAAGGTCTGCACCTTGTCGCCGTCCACGGCGACGATGCGGTCTCCGGGGCGGATGCCGGCGGCGGCCGCGGGCATCGCCGGGTCCACGAAGCCCACCCGGGTGGAGGTGGCCTCGTGCGCCCCCCAGAAGACGAAGAAGTAGATGAGGACGGGGAAGGCCAGGCTGAAGAAGGGCCCGGCCGCCACGATGAGGGCGCGCTTCCAGGGCGTGGCGTTGAGGAAGCCGCGCTGGGCGTCCTCGGGGCTCATCTCCTCGTAGGGCGAGTCCCCGGCCATCTTCACGTAGCCGCCCAGGGGCAGCAGGGCCACCTGGTACTCCGTCTCCCCCTTGGTGAAGCCGAACAGCTTGGGGCCGAAGCCGAAGGAGAATCGGACGACCTTCACTCCACAGGCCTTGGCCACGAGGAAGTGGCCCAGCTCGTGGACGGTGACGAGCACGCCCAGCAGGAGGATGAAGAGGCCGGTGTCTTGAAACATGGTCCCAACACTAACCGTGGGACCCAGGCCCGACAATGCGCTTCGGGGCACGCAGTCCGGCCGACCGGACAATCGGCGGTCGCTACGGAAGCAGGCCGCGAATGAAGGTGAGGTAGACGAACACCAGGGGCGCGTTGAAGAGCAGCGCGTCGATGCGGTCCAGGATGCCGCCGTGCCCGGGGATGATGCGGCCGGAATCCTTCACCCCGTAGGCCCGCTTGAGCATGGACTCGCACAGGTCGCCGATGGGCCCGAGGATGCCGCCCGCCACGCCCAGCACCAGACAGTCCGTCACGGTGAGGATGGGGTAGAAGAAGGCCCGGGTAATGAACAGGCCTCCCACCGAGCCCACCAGGCCGCCCGCGAAGCCCTCCCAGGTCTTGTTGGGGCTCACCGCCGGGTACAGCTTGTGCCGGCCCAGGAAGCGGCCAGCGAAGTAGGCGGCGGTGTCGTTGGCCCAGGTGATGACGAGCGCGGAGAAGACCCAGGCCATGCCGTCCGGCATCAGTCGCACGGCGGACAACGCGGTGAGCCCCACCGAGCCATACAGGAAGCCCGTCACCAGGTGCGCCACCCGCGTGGGCGCCTCCGGCAGGGGGCCCCGGATGAGGTGGTAGGTGAAGGCGAAGAGGAGGAAGAAGGCCGTCACCCAGAAGGCCCCTTCCCCGGTGCGCGTGGGGTCGCGCAGGGCCAGGAAGGGCAGCACGCCGGCCAGCAGCATGCCCACCCAGGCCGCCGGGGACAGCGTCTTCTGGGTGATGAGGTAGTACTCGCTGGCGCAGATGGCGGCGGCCACGCCCAGCAGGCCCGCGCTGTACGCGCCGCCCAGGCTCAGCAGGATCAGGACGACCGGCAGCAGAATCAGCCCGGAGACAATCCGGATGACGAGGTTCTTGTTCTTCTCGTTCACGCCTTGGCCCGCTGGGAGTCCTCCCGCTTCAGCTGCGCGGAAGTGAGGCCGAAGCGCCGCTCGCGGTGCTGGTACTGCGCCAGGCAGCGCAGGAACGCTTCGGTCCGGAAGTCCGGCCAGAGGACGTCGCTGAAGCACAGCTCCGCGTACGCCATCTGCCAGAGGAGGAAGTTGGAAATGCGCTGCTCTCCGCTGGTGCGCACCACCAGGTCCAGCGGCGGAAGGTCATGCGTCCAGAGGTAGGACTCGAAGCCCTTGGTGTCCAGTTCCGCGGGCGTCAATTCGCCCTTGCTGACGGCCTCGGCCACCCGGCGCGCCGCGTGCACCATCTCCTCGCGCCCGCCGTAGGAGAGCGCCAGCGTCAGCACCATCCCCGTGTTGTGGGCCGAGTCGGCCCGCAGCCTGTCCAGCGGATCCTTCACGAAGCGCGGCAGCTTCTCCACCTCGCCAATGGCGTTGAGGCGGATGCCGTTCTCCAGGATTTCGGCGCGCTCGCTCTCGAGGTACTCGCGCAGCAGGTCCATCAGCGCGGCCACCTCCTCGGCGGGACGGGCCCAGTTCTGCGAGGAGAAGGCATAGAGGGTGAGTGCCTCCACCCCCACGCGCCGGGCGCAGCGAGTCACCTCGCGCACACTGGCGGAGCCCTCGCGATGACCCTCCTCGCGGGGCAGGCCGCGCATCTCGGCCCACCGGCCATTGCCGTCCATGATGATACCCACGTGGCGCGGCAGGGGTCGTTCCTGCACGAGTCGCTCGAGGGCCGCGACAGAAGGAGGTGACACAGGGCGTTCCATGAGGCTGCGCAAGATAGAGGCACCACCGTGCCGCGTCCACGGGCGCGTGCAGGAGCGGTCGCCTCCGAGACCCGAGCGGTCGCCACCCCAGGTGGAACGGCCCTCGCCCAGGAAGACCCGCCGCCCCCCGCGGAGGCCACATCCGGACAGTCCCCCGCGAGGAGAAGGCACCTCCTGGCGCTCACGGCCCGCCTGCCCGCCTGCCCGGAACTGGCAGTGCGTGTAAGACCTACCCCATCCTGGCTACCCGACGCCATGAGGAGGAGGAATAGAAGCGGGCCCCGCCGTGCGTCAGTCCTCCAGCAGGTTGTACTTGAACTGGTTGGACTGGCCGGCCTTCACCTCGACGGAGCGGGTGACGTCCTTGCCCAGGTCCTTGTTGATGAGCTGCACGGAGTGGGAGCCGACCGTGACCTCGATGGGCGCCAGGGGTGTCTGACCGAGCGACTTCCCATCGAGCACCACGGTGGCGTAGGGCCGGATGCGGAACTCCAGCACGGCCTTCTGGACTGGGGCGGAGGCCTTGATGGACTTCGACCCCCCGCCTTGTCGCCCCCCACCGCGCGGTGGCTTCGGCGGCAGCACAGCGGCGACGGCGTTCTTCACGCCAGAGGCGGGCGCGTTCTCCACGGGAGCGGGGGTTCCCAGCACAGGCTCCGGCGCCTTCTGGGCGCCCCCCTCCGGCTGCGTCCCGACGGAAGCGATCCCCGTGCCCTCCGTCGGCTGCATTGCGGCGGAAGCGGCTGCCGGCGGCTCCGTCCCCGTGCCCGGAGACGTGGCGGCGGGCTGTACACCCTGCGGCGGGGTCGCAACCGTCGGCGGGGGCGTCTTGGGGCCACTCGACTTGATGATGATGGGCGCGGGAAGCTCCCGCGGCGCGGAGGTGCTCCGGACGTAGATGACCGCCCCTCCCACGACGAGCAGCGAGACACCGGCCAGACCCACCACCAGCCCCGTGCGGCGCCTGGGCATGCCCGCGGTCGCGGCGGGCCTGCCGCTGGAGGAGATGAGCGTGGGCGCCGTCGGCGCCGAGGAGCGCGGGTCCGCCTCGCTCTCGGCGGCGCGCGTCGCGTTGTCCGCGCGGCCCTCGGAGGCCGCCCGCGTCCCACCGTTCGAGCGGCTCGACGGGGTGGCGGTGGACTCGGAGCCGTTGTTGTGGCGCATGCCACCGCCGGTACCGGGCCGGCTCTTGGGGCCGCTACCGGGAGCGGGCGTGGCCACGTGCCCGACGTTCTCGCCAGCCATCTGGGCCACGAGCTGCGAGAGCTGGTAGGCGCCCATCGGCTCGCCAGTGGAGTGGATGAAGTGCTCCAGGTCCGCCTGGAAGGCACGGCAGTCCGGGTAGCGCTGCTCGCGCACCTTGGACAGCGCCCTGTCGAGGATCTGCACCAGGGCCTGGGGCAGGTCCGGCCGGCGCGACGACGCGGGGATGAGCGGCTCGAACAGGATGGCCTGCATCATGCTCACGTCGGTGGTGGCGTCGAAGGGCTTCTGCCCGGTGAGCAGCTCGTAGAGCACCACGCCCAGCGCGTACACGTCCACGCGCCGGTCCAGCGGCCGGGCCTGGAGCTGCTCCGGCGGCATGTATGCAATCTTGCCCTTGATGAGGCCCGTCTGCGTTTTGTGGCTCTGGTTGGCGGCCTTGGCGATGCCGAAGTCCACCACCTTCACCGCGCCCTGGCGCGACAGCAGGATGTTGTCGGGGCTGATGTCGCGGTGGATGAGGTCCAGCGGCTCGCCGGTGGCCGGGTCCACGAAGTCATGGGCGAAGGCCAGGCCCTCGCACGCCGAGGCGATGATCTTCGCGCAGGCGGCGGGCGGCAGCTCCACTCCCGCGCTGCGCGCCTTCTTGGACAGGATGCGCAGGTTGGGCCCGTCGATGTACTCCATCGCCAGGTAGTAGGCGCCCTCGGACTCACCGAAGTCGAAGATCTGCACGACGTTGGGGTGGTTGAGCTGCGCGGCCAGCTTCGCTTCCCCGAGGAACATGTCCACGAACTGCGGATCCTCGGCCAGGTGCGGCAGGATGCGCTTGAGCACGAGGGTCTTCTCGAACCCCATGGGCCCGGCCGCCTTGGCCAGGTACACCTCGGCCATGCCTCCGGTGGCGAGTTTGCTGACGAGTTGGTACTTGCCGACGTAACTCAAGGGCAGCTTCCTCTAGGTAGGCTGGGGACTCGGGCGCACATCATAGCCGGTGCGGACCATCCGACACCTCCCTCCGGCCGGAGGGAGTTTGACCCCGACGCAACAGGGTATCTAGGATCTCTGACTTGATGCGTCCCAAGGTCATCGGTCCCTATCGCGTCCTCGAGACGCTCGGAAGTGGCGGCATTGGGACCGTGTATCGGGCCCTTGACTCCCGGACCAACGATTTGGTGGCCCTGAAGCTGCTCTCCGGTGGTCCGGCGATGGACTCCCGCGCCGCCAAGCGACTGGTGCGCGAGTTCGACACGTTGGTGGATCTGTCCCATCCCAACGTCGTCAAGGTCTACGACACCGGCGTGTACCAAAGCTCGCCCTACCTCGTCATGGAGCTCATCGAGGGGCTGACGTTGCGCGACTACCTGTCGCTCAAGGGCGGGGACATGCACTCGCCCCCCAGCTCGTCCTCGGGGCAGTTCCAGCGCTCCGGGCGGGTGTCTTCGGTGGACGCGGGCTCGGAGTCGGGCGAGGCAGGCCCCCTGCCCTTCGACCTGTCGGCCTTCGCCGAGGAGGCGCCGAGCGAGGAGATGGCCTCGATGCGCTTCGGGGCGTCCGGCTCGGCGGCGGTGCTGCCGGTGCCGATGGATCCGTGGCTGGGCTCGGACTCGGACGAGCTGGATCCGATCGACTTCGAGCTGCCCTACGACGTGGCGGGGCCCGGAGCGGAGCCGGTGAAGCGGGAGACGGCGGCGCGGCTGGAGGAGCTGAACCGGCCCGAGCGGGTGTGTCGGCTCAAGGACACCCTGCTGCAGGTGTGCGACGCGCTGGCCTACATCCACGCGCACGGGCTGGTGCACCGGGACCTGAAGCCCTCCAACATCATGGTGGACGAGGACCGGCAGGTGCGGCTGATGGACTTCGGGCTGGCGAAGTTCCTGGCGGACGACGCGGGGGTGACGCTGGACGGGCGCATGGTGGGGACGTTCCGCTACATGTCGCCGGAGCAGATTCTCGGAGAGCCCCTGGACGGACGGGCGGACCTGTACTGCCTGGGCGTCATCCTCTACGAGCTGATGAGCGGTCGCCCACCTTTTGACGCGAAGTCCCCGGTGGACTTGTGGCACAAGGTGCTGGAAACCGAGCCACCGCCCCTGTTGGCCATCAACCAGAGGGGAGATCCACAGCTGGCCCGGGTGGCCCATCGCCTCATCCGAAAGGAGCCGGACGACCGGTTCCAGACGGCGGAGGAAGTGTACGAGGCTCTCTCCGAGTGAACGTGACCGCGACGACGACGACACACACGCTGGTGGTGGAGGAAGGCAAGGCGGGGCAGCGGGTGGACCTCTTCATCGGAGAGGCGCTGGGGCTGTCGCGGGCGAAGCTGAAGAAGCTCTTCGATTCGGGCGCGGTGAAGGTGGACGGCCGGGCGGCGAAGAAGGGCCTGCTGGTGGCGGTGGGGCAGCGCATCTCCGTGGTGGTGCCGGAGGAGCGGCGCGAGGTGGTGCCGGAGCCGGAGGCGCCCCTGGCGGTGCTGCACGAGGACGCGACGCTGGTCTTCGTGGACAAGCCCTCGGGCCGGCCCTCGCACCCGCTGCAATCCGGAGAGACGGGCACGGTGGCCAACGCGCTGATCGCCCGCTACCCCGAGTGCGCCGAGGCCTCGGAGGACGAGCGCGAGGGCGGGCTGTGCCACCGGCTGGACATCGAGACATCCGGGGTGATGGCGGCGGCGCGCACGCGCGAGGCGTGGACGGCGGTGCGCGAGGCCTTCGGTGGGCGCGAGGTGGACAAGCGCTACTGGGCGCTGGTGACGGGGCCCCTGGCGGACGAGGGAGAGATCGAGCTGCCGCTGCGCCACCACCCGAGGCACCCGGACCGGGTGGAGCCGGCGCTGGACGGAGGCGAGGGCGCGCGGGAAGCGCTCTCGGAATTCCGCGTGCTGGGACGCTCGGGGGAGTACAGCCTGGTGGAGGTGCGCATCCACACCGGGGTGCTGCACCAGGTGCGCGCGCACCTGGCGGCGGTGGGAGCCCCGCTGGTGGGAGACACGCTGTACGGGGGACGCGAGGAGCCGGGCCTGGGCCGCTTCTTCCTGCACGCGCGGGCGCTGGGGCTGACACACCCGGTGACGAAGCAGCGGGTGCGCGTGGAGAGCCCCCTGCCCCGGGAGCTGCTCGAGGTGCTCGAGCGCCATGCCCTCCCGCTCCCCGCGGCGGCGACTCCCCCATCACCTTGAGGACGACGCGCTTGCGGCGCTGCCCGTCGAGCTCAGCGTAGGTCAGAGGGGTCCACTACAGTGATTCCAGCGATGCGGGCCATCATCCACGTGGACATGGACGCCTTCTATGCGTCCGTCGAGCAGCGAGACAACCCGGAGCTGCGGGGCAAGCCGTTGATTGTGGGCGGGGACGTACGACGCGGCGTGGTGGTCGCGGCGTCCTACGAGGTGCGCAAGTACGGCGTGCGGAGCGCCATGCCCATGGCGCGGGCCATCAAGCAGGCCCCCCACGCGCTGGTGGTGAAGCCCCGCTTCAGCGCGTACAGCGAGGCCAGCGAGCAGGTGTTCTCCATCTTCGAGCGGTACACGCCGCTCATCGAGCCCCTGTCCCTGGACGAGGCCTTCCTGGACGTGACGGCGTCGGTGGGGCTCTTCGGAGCCCCGGCGGACATCGCTCGGCGGATCCGCAAGGAGATTGCCGCGGAGACGGCCCTGCCGTCGTCGGCGGGGATCGCCTCGGTGAAGTTCGTGGCGAAGATCGCCTCGGACGTGGCGAAGCCGAACGGCCAGCGCGAGGTGCGCGCGGAGGAGACGGTGGCGTTCCTCGCGGGGCTGCCCGTGGGGCGGCTGTGGGGCGTGGGGCCGAAGACGGAGGAGGCGCTGAAGGGCGCGGGGCTGGTGACGATCGGCGACGTGGCGAGGAAGGACGCCTCGTGGATGGAGGCGCGCTGGGGCGCGAGCGGGCGTCACCTGTGGGAGCTGGCGCACGGCATCGACCCGCGCGACGTGGTGCCGGACCGCGAGGCCAAGAGCGTGGGGGCCGAGGACACGTTCGACGAGGACCTGACGGGGCTGGAGGCGTTGAGCCCGCACATCCATGCCCAGGCGCTCCGGGTGGGCCGCCGGCTGCGCAAGGCCGGGGTGAAGGGCCGGGTGGTGCAGCTCAAGCTGAAGTTCTCGGACTTCACGCTCATCACCCGGAGGGTCACCCTGCCCTCGCCGACGGATGATGGACAGACGCTCTACCGGGTGGCGCGGGAGATGTTGGAGAAGGCCCACGCGGACAAGCCCATCCGGCTGACGGGAGTCTCCGTGCAGGAGCTGGGCACGGAGAGCGCTGGAGCGCGGCAGCTCGGGCTGTTCACGGAGCCGGAGAAGCCGAAGCGCAGCGACAAGCTGAACGCGGCGCTGGACCGGATCGCGGAGCGCTTCGGCACCAAGGCGGTGACGACGGCGGACATCGCGGGAAGCGACGAAGCCGAGCCAGAGCCGGAGCGCCCCAAGAAGCCCCACCGCCCCAACTGAGGCTTCGGGCGCTGTCCACCGGCAGGCGCTCCGCGCCGCTCGAGCGTCCCGACTGAACCCGCGCCCTCCGAGAGAGGGCACGGAAGAGGGACTCAACCCTCGTCGGACTCGGAATCCGGGTCGGAGTCGGAGCCGAACTCGCCACCCGACTCCTCGCCACCGGACTCGGAGCCGAACTCGGACTCGTCACCGACCTCGCTGGAGTCCGAGTCGGAGTCACCCGAGTCCCCCGCCTCACTGGCCTCGCCCCTGGAGGCATCGGCGCTGGCCGTCGTGGTGGCGGAAGTACCCGTGGCCGCACCCGGCTTGCGCCCACTGCGACGCCGACGCCGCTTGCGCTTGCGGGGGCCCTCGCCCTCGGGGGCGGCGCCCTCGGCCTTCAGGGGAGGCAGCTCGCCACGCTTCCACGCCTCGAGGGCCTCGCGGTGCTGACCGGTGGCCTCGACGGAGATCTCGAAGACGACCAGCGCGTCGTTGAAGAGCGGGTGGCGGCGGAACGCCCCGGTGCGACGGCGGCGCTCCCCAGAGAGGGTGCGCTGGGCGATGAGCAGCAGCCGGCAGCGCTCGGCGATGCGACGCGGCAGCCGCGCCGTCTGGACGAACTCGGCCAGCAGGTCCTCGATGGCCTGGGCCACGGAGGGACGGCCCGCCGGGTCCTGCGGCTCGACGATGGGGCCGGCCTGGGCGATGGGGACGAGCAGCGCGGCCAGCAGGATGGCGTCATCCAGCGGCTCCCCGGAGGAGACGCGTCGGTCGAGCGCCTCGGCGTAGGCGTAGAAGGTGTCCCGGCCCTTGCGGCCGTTCTCCCGCAGGTAGGCGGCCACCGGCGGCAGCAGGATCTTCAGCGCGTCCAGCGCGGCGAGCAGCCGCACGCTGGGAGCCGCCACCCCGCCGCGGATGAGGCGGAAGGTCTCCTCCAGGAGGCGCGCGGGGGCGCAGCGGGGCAGGTCCTCGACGGCCCCCTCCATGGCGGCGTAGGTGCGCGACTCGATGTCCAGGCCCAGCTTGGAGGCGAAGCGCACGGCGCGGAGGATGCGGACGGGGTCCTCGCGCATGCGGATTTCCGGGTCGCCGATGGTCCGGATGTAGCGCTCGTCGAGGTCGCGCAGGCCGCGGACGTAGTCGATCACCCGGCCCTCGGCGACGTCGTAGAAGAGGCCGTTCATGGTGAAGTCGCGGCGACGGGCGTCCTGCTCGGCGGTGCCGAAGACGTTGTCGTGGGTGATGAGCAGGTCCTGCGCCGACTCCTGCGACTCCTCGGCCTCGCCGCCCTCCTCACCGTTCTCCCCATTCTCCGGAGCGCTCTCGCCATTGGAGGCGTCGAGCTCGGTGGGGTTGGCGCGGAAGGTGGAGACCTCGATGATCTTCCCGCCCTTGAAGTAGATGTGGGCGAGCCGGAAGCGCCGGCCGATGAGGCGGCAGTTGCGGAAGATGGAGCGCACCTCGCCGGGATGGGCGCTGGTGGCGATGTCGAAGTCCTTGGGCTTCCGGTCCAGCAGCAGGTCTCTCACACACCCACCCACGAAGTAGGCCTGGTGGCCGTGGGCGAGGAGGCGGTGGATGACCTTGAGGCCGTCCGGATCGAGCTTGTCGGGATCGATCTCCGCGGGCCGGCCGGAGGGGGTGGAGTCGGGGGGAAACTCGGTATCGGAAAGGGTGTCCTCGGAAAGAGTCTCCGTAAAAGCGGACATAGGGGCTTGGGTCTCCTGCGCGAGTTCGGGAACCGGCAGGGCCTCGAAGGAGTCCAGGGACTCGGCCTCGGAGGCGACAACCTCGCGCGCGGCATCGGGCGCAGGCTGGAGCGTCGGTTCGCCGACAGGCGGCGTTTCAGTGGAGTCTCGCGTCATCGCGGTTGACGCCCCGTGGGGGGCGATTCTAAGGGGCACGACCTATAGCGCATCCTCCCCGGAAGGGAGTAGCACATGAAGACATTGTTGACGGGAGCAACGGGGCTGGTGGGGGCCAACCTCGCCCACCTGCTGTGTGAGCAGGGGGAGCGCCCTCGCCTGCTCGTCCGGGAGCGGAGTGACCGCCGGGGCCTGCGCGGGCTGAGCTACGACGAGGTGCTCGGCGACGTGCTGGATGCGGATTCCCTCCGGGGGGCGATGAAAGGGGTGGAGCGGGTCTACCACGTCGCGGGCATCGTCCGGTTCGATCCCTTTACTCGGGAGGACGTCTCCCGCACCAACGCCCGGGGGACACAAAACGTTCTGGAGGCCGCAAAGGCGGCGGGGGTGCGGCGGGTCGTGGTGGTGTCGAGCGTGGCGGCGGTCGGCCATGGGACGCTGGCCGAGCCGGCAACCGAGCAGACGGCCTACAACTACGCTGGGGACAACCCCTACCACGAGTCCAAGCGGGAGGCGGAGCGGCTGGCGCTGGCGGCCTCGGGGCTTGGCCTGGAGGTCTTGGCGGGCAACCCGAGCTTCGTGCTCGGCCCCTATGACGTGAGGCCGTCCACCGGGGACCTGCTGCTCTTCGTGGCCAAGGGGCTCGTGCAGGTGTACCCGAGCGGGGGGGTGAACGCGGTGAACGCGCAGGACGTGGCGCGGGGGCTGCAACTCATCATGCAGAAGGGCCGCCCGGGGGAGCGCTACATCCTGGGGGGGGAGAACCTGACCTACCGCGAGCTGCTCACCATTTGCGCGGAGGAGGCGGGGGTGGCGCCGCCGAAGCTGCCGCTGCCGGACGTGGCGGTGAAGGCGCTGGGGAAGTTCGGAGACGTGGTGGGCCGGCTGTCCCCGGACCTGTTCAAACATGTGAACACGGCGTTCCTCCAGGCGCTTCCGGTGCCGGCGTACCAGTCGTCGGGGAAGGCCATGCGGGAGCTGGGCTATCAGCCGAGGCCGGTGCGACTCGGCATCCGGGAGGCCCTGCGCTGGTTCCAGGAAGAGGGAATGCTCCCGAGGGACCGGCCCCTCACCCCCCGCGGCGTCGTAGGCTGAACCTCTTGGAGAACCCGACTCCCATGTCCTTCACCATCGCCATCGGCTCGACGAACCCGGCCAAGACGACAGCGGCGCGCACCATCTGTGAGCGGGCCTTCCCCGGCTGCACCGTGGTGCCCGTCGACGTGCCCAGCGGAGTCCCCGAGCAACCCATCGGCTCCGAGCAGACCTCGACGGGAGCGCGCAACCGGGCCCGGGCGGCGATGGCGGCCGTGGCGGGGGCGCGGATGGGCATGGGGTTGGAGGGAGGCGTGGACCCGGACGGCAGCCTCATCAACTGCGTGGTCGTGGTAGAGGCCGGGGGCCGGGAGAACGAGACCTGGGGGGTACGCTTCTCCCTCCCGCCGAGCGTCGTCGCCCGGGTGCTGAAGGGCGAGGAGTTGGGTCCGGTGATGGACGACGTCTCCGGCCGGACGGAGAGCAAGAAGCACCTCGGGGCCATCGGCATCCTCTCCAACGGCCTCTTCACGCGCGCCGAGATGTGGCAGGGCCCGCTCGCCTGCGCGCTGATGCCCTTCCTGCACCCGGAGCTCTACCCCGCGCACCGCTCCGAGTCCGTTTGAGTCCTCACCCCTGCAGCCGGTTCTCGATGCGAATGAGCCGGATGCCCTTGGGCGTGCGCATGAGCGTGTCCCACCAGTCCGCCCCCTCGTACCAGTAGCGGATCTGCACCCCGAGCACCCTCCCCTGCCGGAGCGCCTCCGCTGCCTCGGTGAGCGGGACGGACCGCTCGGAGGCCATCATCAGGGCGCCGCCCTTGAGCAGCACATCCTTCACCACGGTGCAGCGCTGGATGTCCTGGACGAGCTGCTCCAGGGTGTCCGGGTCGAGGAGGGCGTCCTGCAACTGGGGAAGCGGGGTGTTGTCGGGAGCGACCTTCCCGAGGTAGAGCGCGGCTGTCATGAGACGGGAACCTGCTGGCGGGAGGGAAGAAACTCGAAGGCGTTGAGCGGGGCCGGGCACACCTGGACGCAGACGCCACAGCCGTTGCAGCGGTCCTCCACCACGCGGGGGCGCCCCAGCTCGATGACGATGGCGTTCTCGACGGGGCAGCGCTCGGAGCAGGTGCTGCAGAACGAGCCCTGCCAGGCGAGGCAGAGCTGGGGACGCACCCGGACGGTCATCCCCGGTACGGGAGCACCCGTCGGAGCGCCGGGACTCACGGAGGAAGGACCCCCACCGGGAGGCGCGGGCGGAGCCATTCCGATCCGGCTGACCCCGTCTTGGGGGACGACGAGCCCCTCACGCAGGGAGAAGACCGGGAGGCTGTTTCCGGTGGCCTCGCCCGCCTGGGAACGGGAGGAATAGAACGCCTCGAGCGAGAAACCACCGCCCGGCGCGGCAGCAGGCGCGGGCACGGGCGCGGGCGCACGAGCGGGCTCCGGAGAAGGCGCGGGCTCCTCCTTCTTCCGGAGGAACCCGAAGAGCGCCCGGCGGCTGATGGCGGCCTGCGAACTCACGGCTTCGCCTCCATCGCCACGCCCGGCTGCCCTGCCCCACCGACGCGCTGGTCGAGCTGCGCCGAGGAGCCATGGCACTGCTGGCAGTTCTGCCGCTCCGGGTGTGAGGTGCGCAGCCCGGGGAGCCCCTTGGGCCCGTGGCAGCTCGCGCAGTTGGTCCGCATGTGCGTCGAGTGAGGCAGGGTCGGCGGAGCGCCCGGCCACGCCCGCGCGCCATTCCCGGCCGAGGCCAGCCCGACGAAACCATTCCCCGGCATGTCCTTGTATGGGGCCAGCGGGCGAGGCGACTCCCCCACCACATGGCACTGCGTGCAGCTCTGGTACGGCGCGTGGCTGATCTTCGGAGCCACCCGGTTGCCCAGCTTCATCCCCTCGCCATGGCAGGCGAGACAGCCGGGGACCTCGCGCTGATCAATCTCGTGCGGAATGGTCGGCGGCGCCCCGTCATACGCGCGGTGGGTCTTCCGCTGGGCGGCGGCCTGCGCGCGCTGCTCGGGGGTGCCCACCGGCAGGGGCTTCACCGGGAACTCCGCCTCCGCCAGCGAGGCGATGGCGCCCTCGTACATCCGCGCGTTGGCTCCGCGCCGAGCCTCGCGCAGCTCGCCGTAGCTCGGAGCGCGCTCCGCCCGTTGCGCGTGCGGATCCGAGGCCACCGGACGCTCGGGCATCTCCGGCTCACGGAGCCCCGCGAAGTACCCGGTGGCCGCGAGCGCCACCGCCACGGCGGCGCCCACATGGAGCCACCGGGCCGGGAGGCCACTGCCCTGTTCGCCCTCGGGGTTCATCCCTGCTTCTCCGCGACGAGCTCACGCCGCCGCACCCGGGCCGCGCACTTCTTGTAGTCCGGCTGCTTGGAGAACGGGTCGTGCTCGTCGAGTGTGAGCCCGTTGATGAGCAGCCGCTCATCGAAGAACGGGACGAAGAGCGAGCCCTCGACGGGCTCACCGCGACCGCCAATCCACACCGGCAGGTCGAGCTTCCCGCGCCGCGTCTCCACGGTGACCCAGTCCCCGTTATCCACCCCGAGCTTCCGGGCATCCGCGCGGTTCATCTCCACGTACGCCTGGGGCATGGCGCGCTGAAGCTGGGGAATCCGCATGGTCATCGTGCCCGAGTGCCAGTGCTCGATGACGCGGCCGGTGCACAGCCAGAAGGGGAACTCGGCATCGGGCGACTCGGGAGGGGGCTCGTAGGGGCTGAACCAGATCTGCGCCCGGTCGTCGTGCGTGGTCGAGTGGTAGAACTGGATGTCGCGGCCCTTCTTCACGTACGGGTCGTCGAAGCCGGAGAAGCGGAACTTCGTCTCACGCCAGCTCCCGTCCGACTGCTGCACCACGGGCCAGCGCAGGCCGCGCGCCTTCACGTACTCCTGATAGGGCGCCAGGTCCTTGTGCTTGATGCGGGTCGTCTTCCGGTACTCCTCGAAGAGCTGCTCGTCGACGTTGACGTCGTAGTAGTGGGCGAAGTCCCAAGCGGGTACGGGCTTGCCGTCCTTGCCCTTCATCTCGAAGAGGAAGCGGCCGTCCTTGTCCTTCATGCCGGCGAAGCCGAGCTCGAAGAGCCGGTGGGCCACGGCGATGAGCTGCCAGGCGTCGTCCCGGGCCTGACCGGGCGGCGACACCATCTTGAACCACTGCTGGGTGCGCCGCTCGGAGTTGCCCGTCATGCCGTTCTTCTCCACCCACATGGCCGAGGGGAGGATGAGGTCGGCGATGCGCGCGGTGGCGGAGGGGTAGACGTCCGAGACGATGAGGAACTTGTCCGCGAGCTTGCGGCTGGGGTCCACCAGCTTGTGCGTGTTGGGCAGGGTCTGCGCGGGGTTGGTGACCTGGACCCAGATGGTGTGGATGTCACCGCCCTGCTCGGTGGGCGTGGAGAAGCGCTTCCACATCTCCAGCGTGTGGTAGCCGGGCTTGTCGTGGAGCCGGCCCGGGGGGACATTCCAGATCTCCTCCATCTGGGCGCGGTGCTCGGCCTTGGCGACCACGCGGCCACCGGGGAGCGCATGGGCGAGCGTGCCCACCTCGCGCACGGTGCCACACGCCGAGGGCTGGCCGGTGAGGCTGGTGGGCGCATCCCCCGGCTTGCCGAAGTGCCCGCTGAGCAGGTGGAGCCCGTGGACGAGGTTGTTGATGGCCGTGCCCCGGGTGTGCTGGTTCATCCCCATGCACCACAGGCTGGTGATGCGGATGTCCCGCCGGCCGAACAGGCCCGCCAGCATCCGCAAGTCCTTCGCCGAGACACCCGAGAGCTGCTCCACCTTCTCCGGGGTGTAGGGGGCGAGCAGCTCCCGGTACTCCTCGAAGGTGATGGCCTTGCCCTCGAGCGTGGGAGGCGTGCTGGCGGCGCGGAAGGCACAGTTGGCCTCGATGAAGGCCTTGTCGTAGGTACCGTTCTCCACCAGCAGGTGGGCAATGCCGCAGGCAATCGCCAGGTCCGAGTTCGGCTTGAAGCGCAGCACGTGGTCGCAGAACCCGCTGGTGCGTGTCTTGCGCGTGCCGATGTCGATGAGGGTGACCTTCTCGCCGCGCGAGCGCCGGTCAATCACACGCGAGAAGAGGACCGGATGCATCTCCGCGGGGTTGTTGCCCCACATGATGAGCACGTCGCAGGCATCGAGGTCGTCGTAGCAGCCGGCGGGCTCGTCCACGCCATAGGTGGCGAGGAAGCCCGTCACCGCCGATGCCATGCACAGCCGCGCGTTGGCATCGAGTTGGTTGGTGCCCAAGCCGCCCTTGACGAACTTCGAGGCGGCATAGCCCTCGGGGATGGTCCACTGGCCGCTGCCGTAGACACCGAAACCCTTGGGATCCTTCAGCACGCGGCGGGCGACGATGTCGATCGCCTCCTCCCAGGAGATGGGCACATGCTTGTCGCCCTTCTTCAGCAGCGGCGTGGTGAGCCGATCCTGGCCGTAGAGGGCGAGTCCCACGTGGTAGCCCTTCACGCACAGCAGGCCCTTGTTGACCGGGGCCTTCTGGTCGCCAGCGATGGCCACCACCTTGCCGTTCTGCACCCCCACCTGGACGTGGCAGCCGGTGCCGCAGAAGCGGCAGGGAGCCTTGTTCCACTGCACGCCATTGCCGTTACGGGCGGCGACCGAAGGCTCCACGGCGGCCTTGTCCTGGCCGTACGCGAGCCGGCTCGCCGCCATCGTCGCGGCCGCCATGGCCGTGCCCTTGAGGAAGTCTCGGCGATCCATGGCTCAGCACTCCTCCTGCTCTGAGAAATCCACCATCACCACGTCCACGAAGCTCACTCCTGGCTGCTCCCTCAAGGACTCGGCGAGCGCCTCACCCTCGGCGAGGCTGGCCGTCTCGGTCACCACCGGCAGCCAGCGCCCCTCCAGGGGCGGGCCCACGGTGAGGCGCGGGTCGCGAGCGAATTCGGAGAGCGCGAGCGCCCTCAACTCGGGGGAGGCATCGAGGGTGAGGACCAGGCTGCTGATAGGCATGCGGGTTCCGTCCATTCGGGGCACGGCCGCCAGGAGCAAGAGGCGGACCACCCCACCCGCCCCCGCATCCCAGGGCGGGCGCGCGCAAAGGCTGCGCGTAAAGCTGTTGCAGTGATGCAGGTTTTTCGCCGCCCCCGGGGGTGCCCCAGAGGCAGACGGCGCTGGCACGGACGCTGCTTTGCGCTGGTCCCCGTGGAGAGCCACCTCTACAGAATGATGCGCCCGGCGCTCGTCGCCTCGCTGCTTGCCCTCGGCGGATGCGGGAAGGACCAACCCGCGCGCTTCCAACCGCCCCCGGGAGCACCGACCGGCAAGGAGACGATCCACCAGCCGGCGAAGCTCACCTCGGTGGAGAGCGACCAGAAGGATGCGCTGGGCCAGCCGCTTCGCGTCGCGTGCGAGAGCTGCCACTCGCTGCGGGAGACGAAGCCCATGCCCTCGCGGCCCGAGGAGCTGAAGGAGTTCCACCAGGGCCTCCAGTTCCGCCACGGAGAGCTCGCCTGCACCTCCTGTCACCAGGCCCAGCAACCGCGCACGCTGCACCTGGCCACGGGCGAGCCGCTGCCGATGACGGAGGCGCTGACGCTGTGCGCGCAGTGCCACGGGCCGCAGCACCGCGACTTCAAGGCGGGGGCGCACGGTGGCATGACGGGCCACTGGGACCTCTCGCGGGGAGACCGCACGCGGAACCACTGTGTGAGCTGCCACGACCCACACGCACCGAAGTACGCGGGCGCGCATCCGGTGATGCCGCCGCGCCACCCCAAGGAAGCCCCAAGCCATGAGTGACCTTGTCTCCCGCCGCACGGTGATGAAGGGGGCCGGAGCGACGCTCGGGGCCGCGGCCTTCGCGCATGCGATGGCGCCGCTCACCGAGTGGACCCAGGACCTGAGCGTCGATGAGTTCCTCCAGAAGCACTACAAGGAGCTGACGCGCGACGAGATGGCACGGGTGCTCGTGCACCTGAAGGCCGAGGCGAAACAGAAGTACGGCCGGGACGTGGACATCCAGGATCTGCCGCCGCAGGAGGGCGTGTCGTTCGGCTACGCGCTCAACCTGAGCGTGTGCATCGGCTGCCGCAAGTGCGCCGAGGCGTGCCACCTCGAGAACAACCACGATCGGCGCACGGGCAACTCGTACATCCGGGTGCTCGAGATGCAGCAGGGCAGCCTGGACCTGGAGCACGGCAACGCGAACTACGACCACCCGGTGCCGGCCGAGGGCAAGTACTACCTGCCGGTGCAGTGCCACCAGTGCGACAACGCGCCGTGCGTGAAGGTGTGCCCCGTCCAGGCCACGTGGAAGGAGGCGGACGGGGTGGTGGTGGTGGACTACAACTGGTGCATCGGCTGCCGGTACTGCGAGGCGGCGTGCCCGTACCACGCGCGGCGCTTCAACTGGGCGAAGCCGGAGATTCCGCCCGAGGAGCTCAACCCGGACCAGGGCTACCTCTCCAACCGGGTGCGCCCGCAGGGCGTGGTGGAGAAGTGCACCTTCTGCCTGCACCGCACGCGAGCGGGCCGGCTGCCCGCGTGCCTGGAGGCGTGCCCCACGGGGGCGCGGGTGTTTGGCAACCTGTTGGATCCCAAGAGCCCCATCCGCTGGGTGCTCGAGAACAAGCGCGTCTTCGTGCTCAAGGAAGAGCTCGGGACGCGACCCCGCTTCTTCTACTTCTTCGACAAGTGAGCCATGGCTGCTTCCCGTCACCTGCTCGACTACCCGCGGTTCCTGGGACGGCTGCTGTGGATGAGCACCGACGGGAGCTGGCGCTTCTACACGTGGATGACGGTGCTCACCGCGATTGCGCTGGTGGGCGCCAACGCCTGGGCGCACCAGATGGTGGAGGGCATGGCCCTCACGGCGATGAGCGACCACGTCTCCTGGGGCCTGTACATCGCCAACTTCACCTTTGGCGTGGGGCTGGCGGCGGGCGCGGTGATGATGGTCATCCCCGCGTACCTGTACCATGACCACGAGATGCACGATGTGACGCTGATCGGCGAGCTGCTCGCGATCGCGGCCATCTTCATGTGCCTCTTGTTCATCGTGGTGGACATGGGGAGGCCGGACCGCTTCTGGCACATCATGCCTGGGATTGGCCGGTTCAACTGGCCGGTGTCGATGCTCTCCTGGGACGTGGTGGTGCTCAATGGCTACCTGTTCATCAACCTGCACATCTGCGGCTACCTGCTCTACATGCGCTTCCTGGGGCGCAAGCCGCGCAAGCAGTGGTACCTGCCGTTCGTCTTCCTCTCCATCTTCTGGGCCATCAGCATCCACAGCGTGACGGCGTTCCTCTACAGCGGGCTGGGCGGGAGGCCGTTCTGGAACTCGGCGCTGCTGGCGCCCCGGTTCATCGCCTCGGCGTTCATCACGGGCCCGGCGTTCGTCATCATGCTGCTGCAGGTCATCCGCCGCTTCACGGGGCTGCCCATCGGCGAGGGCCCACTGCGCACGCTGACCTCGGTGATGCGGGTGACGGTGCTGCTCAACCTGTTCATGCTGGGCTCGGAGTTGTTCACGGCCCTCTACACGGGCGGCTCGCACGCCACGGCGGTGCGCTACCTGTTCTTCGGCTCGCACGGGAAGCACGCGCTGGTGCCGTGGATCTGGACGGCGGTGGCTCTCAACATCGCCTCGGCGGTGGTGGTGCACCTGCCAGCGACGCGGCGTCACGTGAGGTTGCTGAACCTGGCGTGCGTACTGGCCTTCGCGGGCGTGTGGATTGAAAAGGGAATGGGCCTCATCATCCCCGGCTTCGTCCCGAGCACCCTGCACGAGGTGGTGGAGTACGTGCCCACGCTTACCGAGTGGAAGATCACCGCGGGCATCTGGGCCTTCGGGCTGATGGTGCTGACGGTGGCGGTGAAGGTGGCGCTGCCGGTGCTGAGCGGGCAGCTCGCCGCCTCGCACGCCGAGCACGCACCGGCCGGGCACGGAGACGCGGCCTCGGAGTCGAAGCAGGCCGCGTAAGGTCACACGGGTTCGAATCCCGTCGGGAACAACCTGTGAAGCCCAGCAATCTCAAGGGGTTGCTGGGCTTTTCTTTTGCCCCCGGTTCCTCTTGTGCCCTCAGTGTGCCCCTCCGGCATCTCTGGCCGATGCGGCGTGGATGGGGCACAGGCCGGTCGAGCTGCTGCACCGCGCTCTCCTGGGCCTCCGGCGCAAAGTGGGCGTAGCGCATGATCATCTCGATGGTCGCGTGGCCCATCAACTCCTGGATGACCTTGAGCGGAACGCCCCTCATGGCGAGGTGGCTGCCGTAGGTGTGTCGCAGGTCGTGCCATGTGATGCACCCCTGCTCCCGCGTGATGCCTACTCGGCACGGTGCCCGCTCCAGGCGGTGTTCGGTCATGCCAGCGGTGAGCGGCTGGCCGTCCTCCTGGCAGAACACGTAAGGGCCGCGCAGGTGGCGGCGTCCCTTGAGCGCGTCCACTGCCGAGCCCGGCAGGTCCACCGTTCATTCCCGTCCACCCTTCGGCAGACCCGTCACACTCTGCGTTCGCGTCCGGGCTGGCCTCCGCACATTGGCTGCCGCGCGCCTGGAGCCCTCCAGGGTCATGGCTCGTGCCGTGGCTGTCACTCCGCTGTTTCTGCTCTGCACTGGGCCCGAGATGCTGGTGCGTGAGGTCGTGCTCGCGCGCCCGCCCCCCCTGTACTCTCCAGGAGCCCGACGTGCCGCTGACGCGCGACTGTCCACCGGCCCAAGCTCCGCGCCCTGGCGGCTTTCGACTGTCCCGAGCTGCCATGGCCGCCGTCGTGCCCTTGTGGCCTCCAACGTCCCCAAGAGCCTCCGCGCCAGCCACCGCGCCACTCGTACCTCTACCGCCCCGAGGTGCCGCTGCTTCTGACTTGCGCTTGATGGTCCGGGTTCGCGACGACTACCATGAGGCTAGCTCCCCTGTGTCTGGAGGCTCCATGGCAAGAGTAGAGTGTCCGAAGTGCAGCAATCGATTCGACCCGACCAACCACCTCGCAACGGGCGGTGCTGCGGTTGCTGGAGCCGCCGCCGGAGCGAAGGTCGGCGCGGGGATTGGTCTCGCAGGCGGTCCGTTTGGCGCGATCGCGGGCACCATCCCTGGCGCCATCATCGGTGGGACACTTGCCTTTTTTGGGGCGAGCAAGTTCGCCAAGTGCCCTGATTGTGGGGATGTCTTTACCATCTGAAACCGATGATGGGTCTCCCCTGAAGGGGATTGGCGTGCCCAGCACGCCCGAGCCTCGCGCCGCTGATGCCCTCTGCGCCGGGCTGCTTCGCTCCGGCACCCACCGAGCCTCCTCGCCGTCGGAGTGCGCTGGCATACTCCGAACGGGCCTGCCAGGACCCTTTAGGTTCTGACTTGGCTGGAGGACGTAGCCATGCGTTTCCGAGCGTGCATCGCACTTCTGCTCTTTGTCTCAGCCTGCGCTACGTCAGCGCCCAGCCCAAGAGAGCCAACGGCCCGGGACCCGAGGCTCGCCAACCTCCGGCGAGCGGGGACGCTGCCCTGGACGGACGGGGGGCGTTGCGTTGTCCAGGAGGCGTCTCAGCCCTGGCCCGTAGTGGTGGAGCGGTGCTTTCCTGCCCTCGACCATGACCGGATCGAGTTTCACGACTCCACAGGACGATGCGCGGTTGCCTCCGCTGGTGCCGCTGCCGTGGGGCTCGGGGTCTGCGTCCTGGCGGCACCGGAGATCGTCGTGGGAGCGGTGATCGTCGCGGGCGTGGTGGTGGTGGGATTCACCATCAAAGAGGCCCTGGATGCGTATGAGCTGAAATGGGCCGAGCCCGAGGACGCAAGGCCCGCGCCTGAAACGCGGCCCGTGCCTGAAACAAAGCCCGCCCCGCAGGAACCCTCGCCGAAACAAAGGCCCAAGCCGGAGCCAAAAGGGCCGGATTTCCCTCCTCTGGGGCCCACCGAAACCTCGGAGCGAGAGCGCCATCGCAGGTGCGAGCCGATCCCGGTGCCGCACCGAGGCGGAGATGATACTCACGACAAGTGCGCCGACAAAATTCCGAACAACAGCTTCCCCGGCTGGGATGTACTCGTAAACGGGAAGAACTTCGACGCGCTGCAACTGGCCACGCGAACGCTGTGGGACATCAAAACGGATGATTTTGACAAACAACCGCTTCGCTCTCAGCGGTTCTTTGTCAGGATGAAGCTTCCTGAGCTGAGACGCGAAGCCAAGCTCGCCAGGGAATGCGGATATGAATTCATCATTGGAGTGCGAAGCACCGCGCACAAAGCTGTGCTGTCCGAAGAAGACCCCACCCTCAAGGTCGTTGTCATGGATTGGTGCTGAAATGACAGCCTCTCAAAGCTCCCTCATCATCATAGTCCACGCGCCCGCACTCATGAACCATGACGACCGCCCGACCGCCATTGTCCATGCAATGGAACGTGCGCTGCCTGGTTTGCGCCTGGGGTGGACGACTTCGGAAAAAGAAGACCTCATCTTATTGCCTCACCGCGACGAGTGGGTCGCGGCCAACGTGACAAACGGAGGGTTTCCGTTCCTGTGCAACGATGACGATGACCACCTCGTGACGATTGCTGGATTGGAAAACCCAAACGGTCTTGCCGCAGGAAGTCCGCCGCATTTTGAAGTCCATGCGGACCTGCCCCTAGACGCAGTCGGCATCGCGGCGACTGTTGATGTGCTTGAGGGTGTAGCGGAGGGCGCTCGCGCGGTATGGGGGCACGCGACGCCGAGTGGCTATGGTGGGGTCGTGGCGCAACAGTTTCGTCACCCCGGCGATGAGCCACATGTTCCGCCCCACGGGCTGCCCTCGCTCAAACTCCCCTGGGACAGTTTCACGCCTGAGGTTCCGCATTTCCTCGGGTGGCTGAACTACTGGTCGGCCACTGCCGCACGGGCCATCGGATTCCCGGATCCCTCGCGCGACGCGGAGCTCCTTTCGCGCGCACGGCGTACCGTGACGGGCGGGTGGGTTGTGAGGCTCACCGATGCTCCGCTCGACCTGGACAACCCCGTGCACCTGGACGCGCTCAAACGGGCCTACGAGCGCTTCCCGGAGATTGGCGGGCACTCGGCCCCTTGAGGCCTTGGCACGGCTCGGGCTCTGTTGGCCGCCCCACCTCGGCGCCGCCGCGCTGCTCACGCGACCTTTCGTGGCGCACGCTTACTGGCCGCTCGTCCTGGCCGCTCGTCCTGGCCGCGAGGCTGCTCCTGGCGGGCGCTTGGCTCCGTGCCGTCATCGCGCTGTTCCAGCGATGGCCCGCTTCAAGAGGAGACACCTTCCGCTCGTAACACACCGCCCATTCCCTCATCAGCCAGTGTCTGTCTTTCGACCCGCGGGTGACCACGCTCACCGAGCGCATCCTCTACTTCACCGGCCGCATCCACGCGATGGGCGAGGTGCACTCGGGCTCCACCGAGATGGACTGGATGGAGCAGGAGAAGAAGCGCGGCATCACCATCACCTCGGCGGCCACCACCGCCACCTGGAAGCCGCGGCGAGGGCCTTTCGCGGGCACCCCGCACCGCATCAACATCCTGGACACGCCAGGACACGTGGACTTCACCCTTGAGGTGCATGGCCAGCCTCTTCAGTTACGTGACGAGCCTGCGCGGACGCACCCAGGGACGGGCCGTGACCACGCTGCGGCTCGCCAGCCACGAGCCGGTGCCCGACGCGCTGCAGGCGTCGGTGCTGGCGGCTCGCCGGTAGAACAGGAGTGAGTCGTGCTGGGACGGTCAGCCAGAAAGCTGATCGCCGCCGGATGGCGGGAGCGGATGGCGGCCGAGGAACGCGAGCGCCTTCTCGAAGGCGGCCCGGTCCGGCCAGCGGACGTGCTCATAGAGGCCTCGGAGCTTGCTGCTGCGATCGGGAGGGGTGGCGTCGGGGGCGGTCGCGGCTCCGTGGAGATCGAGGCTCTGATACTCAAAGGGCCAATCCTGTGCCTGGAGGGTCTCGATCCACTCCTGCGAGGCGGAATAAGGGACCAGGGCGTCACAGAGATTGCGCATCAAGGCAATGGGCACCTTGCGGGTCCAGGTCATCGGCACAGGACACGGAAGGCGCGTCCAGGGATTGCCGCCCGCGTACTGGGCGATGGCGGCGATCCGATTCGCCCGCCACATGCCGTAGAGCGCCGCCATGTAAGCGCCATTGCTCCAGCCGAAGACGTAGATGCGGCTCGTGTCCACCAGGCCTCGGGCCACCACCTCGTCGAGGAAATGATCGATGGCGAGCGCGTCGAGGTTGGCGGTGGGGTTGCGATACCACTCGTCCCAATGGAAGCCGGTGCCGCTGAGGGCGCCGGCGGGACGGGCGCGCCGGCCCATGGGGGAGAGCACGATGAAGCCCTGGACCTCCGGATCGCTCGACAGGGCGGCGGTGTCGTGGAGCGCGAACAGCGCCTTGCCGAGCGAATAGAGGCTCGCGGGCGTGGCGCGTGAGCCGTGCAGGTGGATGAGGAGCGGCCATTTCCGTCCGGCGCTGCCCGGCTGGGCGGCCTGCGCGGGCAGGTTGAGGCAGGCATAGCGGGTCACGCCCTCCTGGACGAAGGAGAGCACCTCGCCGCCCTCGGCGCGGGGGCGAAAGGTCACCGGCTCCACGGTCTGCATCGGCAGCGCCCCGTCAACGGAACAGCTGACGGCGGCATTGACCGGCGCGGCTGGCGAATGAAACAGGGTGCTCGCGAAGGATTTCAGCTCGGCAAGGCCACTGGCCATGTGTCACCTCGTGTCTCCTTGGACCCGCGAGGTGAAAATCCGGGCAGCGGCTCATTCTCTTTTCTATCGCCCGCCTCGGGTGTGGTGGACCCGAGGACGAGCGCCTCCGCCGTCAAACCGGGCCGGGGGCTAGCGCAGGAAGAGCTCCTCACGACTCGGCGCGTCGATGGGCAACTCCTGGGCCGACAAGGTGCTCAGCAAGGGCGGACGGACGACGCTGACGCCCATCCACTGCTGGAGCTTGTCCAGGGCCAGGGTGCGCTCGGGCTCGGGGAGCTGGAGGATGGAGGAGCCGTGGTTGCCGGCGGGCACGAAGAGGCGCAGCGAGTCGTTGCGCTCGCGCACTTCGAAGGCACCGGTGGACCAGGGGTCGTTCTCCCCGTAGATGAAGAGCAGGCGCTGGCCGTCGGTGCGCACCCAGCGCTCCACCTGGCGCATGAGGGCGTGATCGAACGGCTTGTTCACCTCCAGGGGCGGGTAGTTCGTCACCGCGTCCTGGCGC
Organism: Archangium sp.; assembly: GCF_036388035.1. Lineage (GTDB taxonomy): Bacteria > Myxococcota > Myxococcia > Myxococcales > Myxococcaceae > Archangium. The sequence goes on along the minus strand of NZ_DASVSO010001022.1, from coordinate 497 downwards.
GGGTAGCGCAGCAGGCCGTGCAGGTGGCGCTCGTCGTAGCGCGGAGCACCCAGCTCGGTGGCCGCCTGGTAGTAGTACGGGGCGTAGTACGTGAGGTACGAGTCCCCGCCCAGGAAGCCCACGCCGACGATGTCCTCAATGAAGCCGAACAGCTCCTCGGCGCTCGCGTCGGCGCCGGGGATGAACGGGCACAGGGACGCGTTGCCGTACTGCCAGAAGGCATAGGGCAGCTCCACCACGGAGAATTCCAGGGCCTTGTCCTCGCCGAGGATGTCGAAGGTAACGCCCCGAGGCGCATACGTGGCCGTCACCAGGGGAAGCAGCTCCTCGCGGTGCTGGAGGGCGGTCTTCTGGAAGGTGCTCAGCTTCTCGTTGCACTCGGGGTCATTGCCCGCGTTGTGGACGAACTCCACGTAGCGCGCGTCGAAGGGGCCGCGGCTGCTGGGGGCCACGTAGGGCACGGTGGCGTCCACGTCCTCCGGGTAGAAGAAGCGGTG
>NZ_DASVSO010001021.1:0-5394 GCF_036388035.1 Archangium sp. | reverse complement strand
GCAGCGGCAGGGCACCAGGGCCCGCGGCCCGGACGGCGAAGCGGAAGATGGCCCAGCGCACGCACTCGTCATGCTCCTGGGGGAAGGCGGTGCGGTAGTACTCCAGCGCCTTGTCCGGCTGCTCGGTGACGGCCAGCCGGTAGGCCGCCATCTCCCGCACGTCGCGCTCGCGGTCCGTGCGCATGAGCTTGTCCAGCCGCTCCATGGAGTCCTCGCCGATGATGGGGTTGGAGTAGGTGGGCATCTCCAGGGCGAGCATGCGCACGGCCATGTCGTCGGACTTCTCGCTGATGTCCATCAGCTCCTTCCAGTAGGGGGCGAAGGTGCCGGTGCGCTCGTAGTCCTCCTTCATGACGCGGCCGATGGTGCGCGTGGCCACCCAGGCGGTGGAGTCCAGTGACTCGTCCAGGGCGATGGCCTTGACCCGCGCCAGGGTAGACGAGGAGAAGCGCTTCTGCGTTTCCAGGGCATCCATGGCCGCGCCCCGGTGCAACAGGGTGGCGCCCTTGTCCTCGCCCAACTTCACCAGCCGGTCGACCACCTCGGGGCGCTGCACGGCGGCGGCGGCCTTCACCGCCTCGATGTAGACGACGAGCTCCTCCCGGTCGGACGCCTGCGCCCACTCGAGCACCTGGAGGGCCCGGCTGGGGTCATCACCCACCAGCTCGGTGAGCTTCTCCTGCAGGTAGGTGGCGAGCATCCGGTCCCGCCCGGCGATGGCGGCGGCCAGGGCCTGGCGGAAGTTGGCCATGGTGAGCGTCTTGTCCAGCTCCGCCACTCCCTGCCAGCAGCCCGGCATGGGCAGCATCTCCCGCGCGGGCTTGGGCGGCTGGGGCTGGGTGGAGCCGCCCGCGGCGCCGGAAGTGGTGGAGGCCTGGGCACCCGAGGCCTGGGGGGTCTCGGCGCTGGAGGACTCCGAGGAGCCCTCCGCACCCGAGCCGGGACGGCGCCAGATCAGCGCCGCGCCGAGGAGGATGAGCAGCAGGGCGCCCACTGCCGTGGCGACCTTGGTGGATTTGCGTTGCATGTCGGTAACCTGTTTTACGGGTTATCACGGCTAACGCACGAAGTTCAAGGTTTTCTTGGAATTTGGGGGGCGCTCGAAGCCCTCTCCCCCCCTGTGAGAGACTGCGGGCGAGAATTTCGAACCGGTGGACGCAACTTTCCCACACCGGCTCCCGAGAATTTCTCTGAGTTTCAAACTTCGAATTTCTCGAGCAGGGGTCGGCCATGAGCAGCTACCGCATCAAGTCCGGAGACACGCTGTCCGCCATCGCCAAGCGCAACCAGACGACGGTGAGCGCGCTGATGAAGGCCAATCCGCAGATCAAGAACGCCAACCTGATCATCGCGGGCAAGTCGCTGAACATCCCGGGCTCGCGCGACAGCTTCGACCCTGGCACCAGCCGTCCGGGCAGCGGCAGCCGTCCGGCCCCCAGCACCCAGGGTCCGAGCGCCCCGGGGCCGGCGTCGCAGGGTCCGAAGGGCAGCCCCTTCGACATCGCCAAGAGCCACCTGGGCAAGAACGCCGGCAGCCTGAAGCTGGAGAAGGGCGGCGTGGGCTCGGACATGGAGGACTGGGTCCCCAACAACGTCAACTGCGCCAACTTCGTCTCCGCGTGCCTGGAGCAGGCGGGGCAGATCAAGAACGGCCAGCACCACAACGCGGTGGTGGGCCTGCAGGCCAACCTGGACAAGGACCCGAACTTCAAGCGCGTGCCGCTGTCCCAGGCCAAGCCGGGTGACGTGGTGTGCCTCAAGACGCCGGGCGGTCACCACGTGGTGATGTTCGCGGGCATGAAGAACGGCAAGCCGGAGTACATCGGCTCCAACAACGTCAACAGGGATGGCTCGCAGCGCATCAGCTACTCGCAGATGAACTACCCCATCATGTCCATCCACCAGTACCGCGGCTGAGCGGAGCCGCGCGAGGCAGGGGGGACGCTCGAGGGCGGCTTTCCGGGACCTGGATGGACACGCGGTGCCGGAACCCGTCCCGGCACCGCGTTTTTCTTTGCGGGGCTCAGCCCGGGACGGCGCGCACCTGGTCTCCGTCGAGCACCAGGCGCACCGTGGACACCTGGGGCTCGCCGAAGTGGTCGTAGGCGGCGCGCTCCAGCTGGGGCACCAGCGCGGCGCGCAGGCCGCGGGCTCCCGTCTCGCGCTTGAGGGCGCGTGTCACCACCCACTCGCGCACGGCGGGCTCCACCACCAGGTTGAGTCCCTCGTGGGCGAACTCGCGCTCGTAGCCGCGCAGCACGTTGTCCTCGAGGATGCTGCCCAGCGTCGTCTTGTCCAGCGGCGAGAACGACACGATGCGGCTGAAGCGGCCGATGAGCTCCGGGATGAAGCCGTAGCGCGCGAAGGCCGTCGTCTGCTCGAGCTGGTCGTCCGTCACCCGCTCGGCGATGGCCGCCTCGCGCTTGCTCGTCTCGCGGCCGAAGCCCATCCGCTCCTTGGGGCCCCCCAGCTCCTCCGCCGTGCCCTTCAGCCCGCTGAAGGCCCCGCAGGCGATGAAGGTGAGGGCCGACAGCTCCAGGGGCATGGGCGGCGTGCGGCTGGTGAAGCCGAAGTCCGGCGGGAAGTCCGCCCGCGGCGCGCTCAACAGGTTGAGCAGGCTGCGCTGCACGCCAAAGCCGCTCACGTCCTTGGTGGTCTGCTGCCCGGCGAAGCGCGCATCGGAGCGGCTGGTGGCGAGCTTGTCGAACTCGTCCATGCAGATGGCGCCACAGGCCGCCCAGCCCACGTCCCCTCCCGCCGCCTCGTAGAGGCGCGAGAGCATCGTGGTCACGTCATCTCCCACGTAGCCCGTCTCGGAGAACTGGGTGGCGTCCACGATGAGCGTGGGCACGCCGAGAATCTCCCGGAACAGCAGCTCCACGAGGAACGTCTTCCCGCTGCCGGTGGGGCCCAGGAAGAGACAGTTCTCGCGCGTGCCGGGCTCGGGGGCGATGCCCTCCAGGTGGATGCGCCGCAGCCGCCGCACGTGCCGGTAGGCCAGCACCGCCGCGGCGCGCCGGGCCTCCGTCTGGCCTCGATAGCCGAGCTCGGTCAGGCGGGTGTCGATCTCCCGGGGGGAGAGCACCTCCAGGGCGGCGACGCGCTCGCGGATGGAGTCACCGTGCGCGGCGGGGAGGGCGTGCAGATGGTCGGGGCGTGGGCTCATGCGGTGGGAAGCATCTTTCCGGCAGCGACGGCACGGGGACAAGGGTTGGTTGGAGACACTCCCGTTGCCCGGTCGCTCTCGGAGGGGGCGTACACCCTCGAGGCCGGGCCACCAGTGAACATCTTCGCGCCCCCTTGACTCGGAGGACACGTCACGCGCGGCGTGTGGGTGGATAAGTAGGTGCCCATGGAACGAGCAGAAGAGACGCGGCGGCAGGTGCCTCGCCTGGGTGCATGGGTGGAGCCGGGACAGGGAGTGCGCTGGCGAGTGTGGGCTCCCGGGCATCACAAGGTGGAGGTGGTGCTTCACGAGAGGGACGGGCGACCAGGCGTCACCCTGCCCCTGGCCGAGGAGGGTGGGGGGTTCTTCTCCACGACCCTCGCCGACGAGGGCGCGGGCGTGCGCTACAAGCTGCGGGTGGATGGCGAGGGCCCCTTTCCGGACCCCTGGAGCCGCTCCCAGCCGGATGGCGTCCACGGCCCCTCCGAGGTGGTGGTGGCGGACTTCGCCTGGACGGACGCGGGCTGGAAGGGACCGGACCCCGAGGCCCAGGTCATTTATGAAGTCCACGTGGGCACCGCCACGCCCGAGGGCACCTTCGAGGCGCTCATCCCCCGCCTGCGCTCGCTCAAGGAACTGGGCATCACCACGCTGGAGCTGCTGCCGCTGGCCAGCTTTCCGGGCACTCGCAACTGGGGCTACGACGGGGTGGACCTCTTCGCCCCCCAGGCGGAGTACGGCGGCCCCCAGGGCCTGCGGCGCCTCATCAACGCGGCCCACGCCGAGGGGCTCGCGGTGCTCATCGACGCCGTCTACAACCACTTCGGTCCGGACGGGAACTACCTGCGCTGCTACTCGCCGCACTACTTCACCGGCCGCCACAACACTCCCTGGGGCGAGGCCGTCAACTACGACGGCGAGGGCTCCGCGGTGGTGCGCGAGCTGGTGCTCTCCAACGTGGAGATGTGGATCCGCGACTACCACGCGGATGGGCTGCGCCTGGACGCGGCGCACGCCATCGTGGACGACGGCACGCCGCACCTGCTGGCGGCCATCTCGGAGCGGGCCCGTGCCTCGGCTCCCGGCCGGCGGGTGGTGGTCATCGCCGAGGACGAGCGCAATGACACGCGCCTGGTGCGCCCGCCCACCCAGGGGGGCTATGGGCTGGACGGCGTCTGGGCGGACGACTTCCACCACCAGCTGCGCCGCGCCTTCGCCGGGGACAGCGAGGGCTACTACGCCGACTACACCGGCACCGCGCAGGACATCGTCCGCACGCTGCGCCAGGGCTGGTTCTACGAGGGGCAGGTGTCGCAGGTGCACGGCCACGCCCGGGGCACGCCCGCCAAGGACGCGCAGCCGTGGAACCTCGTGCTCTGCATCCAGAACCATGACCAGGTGGGCAACCGGGCTCTCGGCGAGCGGTTGGGGGCGGACGTGTCCCCGGCGGCCTTTCGCGCCATGAGCACGCTGTTGCTGCTCTCGCCCTACACGCCGCTCCTCTTCATGGGGCAGGAGTGGAACGCGAGCACGCCCTTCCTCTACTTCACGGACCACAACGCCGAGTTGGGCAAGCTGGTGACGGAGGGACGGCGCAAGGAGTTCGCCGGCTTCACGCGCTTCGCCGGCAGCGAGGTGCCGGATCCGCAGGCGCTGGAGACCTTCACGCGCTCCAAGCTCGACTGGAGCGAGGCCGAGCGGCCCGAACACGCCGGCGTGCTCGCCCTCTACCGCGAGCTGCTGCACCTGCGTGCCACCGACCCCGCGCTCAAGGAGAACCGCCGGGACGCCTTCGACGCGCGGCCCACGGGCGAGCACGGGCTGGTGCTCGAGCGCCGGGGCCCCGGCGGCGCGCTCCACCTCATCGTCAACGTGAAGGGCACGCTGGAGCACCGCCTGCCCGCGGGCGCCACCCTGGTGCTGTGGAGCGAATCGCCCCGCTTCGGCGGCGCCTCGAAGGAGGAGCCGCTGCGAAGCGGGGTGTTGCGGCTCGAGGGGCCCGCCGCCGCGGTGGTTCGCACCACGGGCTGAGCCTCTCCCGGGCCCGGGCGGTCGTCAGAAGGCGCCGCCCACCTGGAGACCGAGGTTCACGGCGTTGCCGTCCTGCGCCAGGCCCAGGTTCTCCCCGCCGAGGAAGCGGTAGGTGGCACGCGCGCCAGCCGTGATGCCACCCAGCTTGTAGTCGATGCCCGCGGCCACCGGCACCTCGGTGACGAGGTCGTTGTCGA
>NZ_DASVSO010001020.1:0-10428 GCF_036388035.1 Archangium sp. | reverse complement strand
CGCCACGCGGCGCGACTGGAGTGGGGAGTGGCGGCGGCGGGCTCGAGTTCGCGAACTGGCGGCACCGGGGCGCTCGGAACGGGCGGCTCGTGCCCCCCAGCGGGCGCGGCCACGCCCGGAGCGTCCACCTTGGGGAGTTCGTCCGGGTGTGCGGCTGCTGGCGGGACCCGTGGGGCTGCCATCTCCTCGGGCAGGAAGAACACCCGGTCCCTTTTCGGCAGGGGACGCCCGCGCCGGGGGCGTTGCTTCCTCAGCCTTAGAAACGCGCGCCGCTGCTCGCTCGCCTCTTGCCGTTCCGGGTCCTCGGCCGTGGTTGTGAGCTGCGGATCGTCGGGGTCCCCGAGCGGCTCTTCCCAGGCAGGATCGTTATCGGCGTCGGACAGGGCTTCATTCAAAGCCGCGCACAGCGTCGCAACCACCGGGAAACGCGCCTCCGGTCGCTCAGCAAGCATCCTCATGCACAGCAGCGAGGCTGCCAGCGGCACGCGCGGATTGACGACGTGAGGCGCATCCGGCCTGTGTGTCAAGATGCGCTCGCGCAGTCCATCCAGCCCACCTGGATCCGTGCGCTCGCCAAAGGGTAGCTCATCCGTCAGCATCCAGTAATAGACCACGCCCAACGCCCACATCTCGTCGGCGGGCCCGTACTCGTATTGACCCGTGCCGTCTGGGTTGGCGCGCTGGAACCGGATCTGCTCAGGGGACCGGAACTCCTCTGTCCCCGGTGGGAGCTGCGAGCCGGTGACAGTCGGCGCGCTGGCAAGAGCCCCAATCCCAAAATCAATCAGAACGGGCCGCTCGCTCCCTTCCCGAATGAGGATGTTCTCCGGCTTCACGTCACGGTGAAACACGCCTGCCGCGTGTACCTCCCCGAGCGTCACCGCCACCTCCAGAACGATGCGCGTCGCCTTCCGCACCGATGGATTCTGGCTGTAGGCAAACGCAAAGAGAGTGTCGCCCGGAACGAATTCCATCACGATATAGGGATGGCCGATAGCCGGGTCGGGCCAGAAGTCCGACCCCACGTAACGGACGACACCGGGATTCTCCAGGTGAATGAGAATGCCGATCTCCCGCTTGCCCCTGCCGTCCAGCGTGGAGACCAAGAGGAGCTTCAACGCGAAGAAGCGGCCCCCACGCTCGACCTTGTAGACGATCCCAAGGCCCCCCGCGCCTAAAAGCCCCACGACCTTGTAGTCCCCGATCATCTCTTCGATTCCCGGGTGTCTGAGTACCAGTCCCACGCTCTACCTCACCTCCAAGATGGGGGAGCGTAGCATAACCGCAGGAATACGGCTCAGACAGCGGGACCGGGGCGGCAGGTGGACCCCTCCAAGGCTGGCGATCGCTCCAAGTCGGCCGCCCCACCCACCGCCCCCGTCCCTTCTTCGAGACGGGCCTATTCCTCGCGCATCGGCGCAGCGTCGAGCACGCGCAGCAGTGCACACCCGACCGCGACCTTGGACTCCGGCCACGTCCGCAGGAGCCCGACAGCTTTTCGGATCTCGGGTGACAGATCCTTGTCTGTGGTAGGCATCTCTCGCGCGCTCATATCCAGGAGCACAGCCGGGGAAACACCCAAGGCGACCGCGAGCCTTCGCAGCGCCGGAACGCTCGGCATCATCCCGCCGCGCTCGATGCGCCCATACACGGCCGGGCTCATCCTTGCCGCATCGGCTACTTGTGCCTGAGTGAGCCCGAGCGCCTCGCGTGCGGTTCGGGCTGCCTCGCCGAGTCTCTTTTGTAGAAGGTCATCTTCCATGCGGTATGCCTCTCAGATGATGGCGCCGTGTTCCTTACCACGCTTGCCTTGCTGCTGCCTCCTCTTGTTGAGCTTGGCCAAACCGGTCGCCGTTCCCTTGAAAATGGCGAGCTGCTCGTCATCCATCGTCCGCACCAGCCGCAGCAACCGCCTGATCTCCGGCGTCAGTTCTTCGTCGGGTGCCGGTTGGATTTGAGTGGCTTCCCTTTCGACGAGCCCCACAATCAAGTCAGCAGAGAGCCCAAGTGCAACGCAGATCTTCGTTAGCGTTGGCGTGCTCGGAAGCATGGCGCCTCGCTCCAGCCTCCCATACACTTCCGGGGTCAACCCGACCCGCTCGGCTATGTCCTCCTGAGTCAGTTTCAATTTCAACCGGGCCGCCCGCGCAGCCGTGCCGATTTGAATACTGAGTTCGGTTCGGTTTCTCCCCCTGGTGGCGCCCTCCTTCTTACCTGGCTTCCCTTTCATGACCTAACCCTCGTCCTCGTCGGGCGTTAGCGCCGTCCGCTCGATGGGGTTTCCCGTCAGTCGCTTGACCCTCGCGGCAGCCTCGAAAATGGCCTTCAGCTCTGCCGCGACCTCTTCGGCGAGGACCGGCGGCTCTACGGTCCCCAGGTAGACGAGCAGCTCTTCGCGCATCTCGGCGGCAGAAAAACGCTCGCGCGGATCCGGTTGGAGCGCACGCCGGACAATGGACCGCAAAGGACCGGGCGCGAACTCAAGCCGACGTTCCGCTTCCGAAGGGTGAAAGCGCAGCAGCCGGTAAGCCAACACGTCCAGGCTTAGCTGTGTAGTCCGCTCGGCACGCACAGGGAATGAGAACCCGACCGGGGCACCCTCCACAGGTGTATCAGTCGGATCGAGCGGGTATTCGGCCAGCAGCATTTCCAGCAGAACGAGCCCGAGCGAGAACACGTCCGCTCTGCCGTCAATCGCTCCGCCGATAAGCGGGTCGGCTCGGCTCCCGGTGGACTCCATCACAGCTCGCAGAACCTCGGGCGCACAGTAGGCCGGGTCGCCGCGCAGCAGGCCGGGCGGCGTCTTCAAGCGGTCGCGCAGCTCCGAGTACGCAGCACCGAAGTTCGCGAGCTTGACGCGCCCATCAAACCCGAGACGGATCCGCATGGGACCCACGGCGCGATGGACGATGTGCATCGGGTGGCCTTCACTGCTGATGCGCTGGTGAGCGTAACCAAGCGCACCCGCTACTTCCGCCGCGACGTATGCCGCAAAGGCGGGCGACAGACGACGCTCCACCAGCAGCGCGAAATCCATCGCGGTGAGGAGGTAGCAACCGCGCAAGTGCTCCATGACCACGTAGGCGGTGTCGCCATGGGAAGCGAAGCCGTAAACCTTGGCGATGCCCGGGTGCTCCAAGTGCGACGCGAGCTGCACCTCTTCCCAACCCCGCTCGCTCCTCTCATGGTCTGAGGACACCTGCACTGGCTTGAGAACGACCCTTGAGCGCCGGCCCCCGCTTTCGCTGATGGGCTTCCTCCAAGCAAGAAGAAGCGTGTCGTAGTCCCGGTTTAGAACCTGGGTGTCGTAGACCTCGTATTTGAAGCCCTCGAATTCGAAGATAAGACGCGGGCCGGAACTGTCCGCCATGTTGTGCTCTCCTTACGAAGCCCTACAGCCTGTCGAGGTTGGGGCTGTCCGCACGTCGCCAGCTCTCGCCGTCCGCGCGTGTGTAGAACACGTCCATTTCAAACTCAGCCGCGCCTGCCCCGTGGTCGCGAACCTCGACCCGACCAATCCACCGCGCAGGCTCGCCGGTAAGCGCTGCCGCGAGGAAGCCATCCTGACGGAGAAGAAAAAGGCTCCGGTACTCCTGCACCATCCGACTCAGGTCCCAGCGGGACAGCCCTTGTCCGTGCTGCTCGACGTAACGCAGCAGCTCGTCGGCAACGAAACGGGGCGCGTAGTGCTGCGGCAGGTAAGGCAGGATCGCGAGGTGCCGACGCAGCCGCTCGGCCTGCACAGGCGACACGCTCCGCCCCTGGGGGATGGCTTCAACAGGCAGCCCGGCCCCCAGCAGCAACGCGCCGAACTCGTCCAGGCCCGACAGCGTGTCGCGGGTAGCGGCAAGGGCCTCCGGGGGCGGGCGGCTCGCGCACGCAGTCGCGCCGGAGGCGAGCACCGCCAGCAGCGCAAGCAAGCTCAGCGGGGCATGAACCGAAAAGCAGGCAACGGAAATCAACCTCATACGAGAGCGCGGTTCGCTCAGCACGGGGCACCACCTCCAGCGCGTTGGTTGGTAAGACGGCGAAACGCCCGGATAGGTAACACAGTCATATGAGCAGGGGAAGCCCGGGAGTCCCGAACATATACGAAACATATAATGCACGGATTGCGTGATTAGGCCCGAGTCGGGGAAATCAGTACAGAAATGTTCCCTACATGTGTGGGTTAACTAGGCCGCTCGTGCGCGGCATGTGCCCTTGCAGGACTTGGCAATGCGCGGACCTGTTGACCACTCACGCACGACGGTTCGGCATGGCCCGTCATTACCGGGTCTGTCCTGGGGCATCGGGCGGTATCGGGGCGCGGTGGTGGCCGAGGTGGTGGCCCAGGCGGTGGCGCGGTGGTGGCCCAGGCGGTGGCGCGGTGGTGGCTCTGCTTGGTTGCCCGGCTGCACTCTTGCCGATCACCCCGCACGCTTTGTTCGTGGCCTGGACACGCGGCTTTGCACTGTGTCACTGCTGGCCTGGGTAGTTCTTGGGCTGTTGGGTGTGTCGTTCAGGGCGGGTAGGTGATGAACAAGATCGAATCCCTGGAGGGGAAACCCTCCGTGTATGGCGCATTCGTGTGCCGTTGTTGGCTGACAGGTGAGGACGCCGGGAAGAACGCCGGTAGTCACTCCAGGCCGCGCCTGTGGTCACTCCAGGCCGCGCCTGTGGCCACTTGCCAACGGGCCAGCGCTGGGGACCTGCGGGAAGCTCGCGCGTCCATGCACCAGCGGCGCGGCATTCTCCGGAGTGCGGCCCCTTCTCCAACCCGGAGAGCAACGCCAGTGCATGAGGGGCGCCAGCCATGAGCACGCCCCCCGTTGCTGCGGACGCCGCGCCCGCGTTTCTCACGGTGGAGGAAGCTGCCGAAATACTGCGCGTGAACAGGAAGACCCTCTACGAAGCCATCCGGCTTGAGCAGGTTCCCGGCGTCGCTCGCATCGGAAAAACCCTCCGCATCCGCCGCGCTGCCCTGCTAGAGTGGACAGCCGGTAAGGGCCGTGATTCTGCGCTCGGGAGTCGGAAATGAGCGTCAGATTGCGGAAGTGGCAGAACAAGGCAGGAAAGGCCGAGGAGGCTTGGCAAGTGGACTTCGTGTTCCACCACCCGGACGGGCGGCGACAGCGAGTCGTGAAGTTCTCGCCTGTGCAGACGCGCCGGGGGGCCGAGCAGTACGAGCGCGAATTGCGCGCCTCCCTCCTCAATGGAACCTTCGGAAAGGAGAACAACACCGGGGAGCGCCCCATGACGTTGGCGAAGTTCGCCCCGCGCTTTCTCACCTACAGCGAGAACAACAACAAGCATTCTAGCGTCGTCAGCAAGAGCCAAATCCTGGAGGCTCACATCCTGCCATTTTTCGGTGAAATGGCGCTGTCTGCCATTGGCCCGGCTGAGATGGAGGATTTCAAGGCTGTCATGCGCAAGAAGAAGTCGGCAGCGCGCGCCCGGAAGGAAGCCCCCACGCGGGCAGCCCTCCGCAAGCGCAGCGGCGAGGAACCGAAGCCGCTGAGCCTCAAAACCATCAACAACGTGTTGACGGTGTTGAGCAAGCTGCTGGCGGTCGCGGAAGAACAGCGGGTCATCGAGCAGGCTCCGCGCGTGAGGCTCTTCGCGAAGCTGCCGAAGCCGCCCTTTGATTTCCTCACCTTCGAGGAGGCCGAGCGCCTGAGCAACGCCGCCGAGCCGGAATGGCGAGCGCTGCTGCTGGTGGCGCTCAAGGCGGGGCTGCGGCAAGGGGAGCTGATCGGGCTCCAGTGGGGCGACGTGGACTTGCAGCGTGGCAAGCTGCACGTCCGCCGTACCATCTGGCGCGGTGCCTCGGGCTTGCCCAAGGGTGGACGCGAGCGGACGGTGGAGCTGCCCGGCTCGGCAGTGGACGCACTCAAGGGACACCGGCACCTGCGCGGCCCTTACGTGTTCTGCCAGGAGGACGGTCGGCCGCTGACCGACGGGCTGCTCAAGCTGCCGCTGCGCCGGGCCCTCCAGCGGGCGAGCATCACGCGCGAGCAGGGCCGCATCGGCTGGCACGACCTGCGGCACACCTACGGCAGCCACCTCGCCATGAGGGGGATACCGCTGACGGTCATCAAGGAGCTGATGGGGCACGCGACCATCGACATGACGGAGCGCTATGCCCACCTGAGCCCGGACACGCGCAGAGAGGCGGTCGGGGTTCTCGACCGGCCCTCTGCGCCCGCGTGCGACATACGTGCAACACGGATGGAGGGAGCTGCCAACCACCCGTAAGCACGGCGTAAAAAAGTGGAGGCGGCGGGAATCGAACCCGCCTCCCTCCCCTACTTCAGCTCGCGCTGCAGCCGCGCCAGGAGGTTGAGCGCGTCCAGCGGCGTCGTCTCGTCCACCTTCAAGGCCCGGAGCGCCTCCAGCACCTTCTGGTGGCTGGGCTCCAGCTTCGGCCCGGGCTCGGCCACCCCGCCGAACAGGCCGAGCTGCCCCGGTGACGGCGTACCCCGCCCGCCCTTGCGCGCCAGCCTCGGCCGCCCGCTGTCGTCGAACTCGCCCGACTCCAGGTTCTGGAGGATGTCCCTCGCCCGCGTCACCACCTCCGGCGGCAGGCCCGCGAGCTTCGCCACCTCGATCCCGTAGGAGCGGTTGGCCCCACCCGGCACCAGCTTGCGCAGGAAGAGCACCTTGCCGCCCTGCTCCCGCACCGCGATGCACATGTTCTTCACCCGGGTCTTCTCCCGGGCCAGGTCCACCAGCTCGTGGTAGTGCGTCGCGAAGAGCGTGCGCGCCCCCACCTTGTCATGCAGGTGCTCGGCCACCGCCCAGGCGATGGAGAGCCCGTCGTAGGTGGAGGTGCCTCGGCCAATCTCATCCAGCACCACCAGGCTGCGCCGCGTGGCGTGGTGGAGGATGTGGCTCGTCTCCGTCATCTCCACCATGAAGGTGGACTGCCCGCGCGCCAGGTTGTCCGCCGCTCCCACGCGCGTGAAGATCCGGTCGCACAGGCCGATGCGCGCCCCGGCCGCCGGCACGAAGCAGCCCGCCTGCGCCATCAGCACCGTGAGCGCCACCTGCCGCATGACGGTGCTCTTCCCCGCCATGTTGGGGCCCGTGATGATGAGGATCTGCCCGTCCCCCGAGTCCATCTTCACGTCGTTGGGGACGAAGGCCTCGCCTGCCCCCAGCACGCGCTCCACCACCGGGTGGCGCCCGCCGGTGATGGACAGCACCTCGGACTCGTCCACCACGGGCCGCACGTAGCCGTACTCGGCCGCGCAGCGCGCGAAGGACAGCAGCGCGTCACTGGTGGCCACCGCCTCCGCCGCCGAGCGCAGCCGGGGCGCCTCCTTCATCACCTGCGCCCGGAGCTGCTCGAAGAGCTCCAGCTCCAGCGCGCTCCGGCTCTCCTCCGCCGTCAGCACCTTCTCCTCGTACTCCTTGAGCTCCGGGGTGATGAAGCGCTCGGCGCCCACCATCGTCTGCTTGCGGATGTAGTCCGAGGGTACCAGGTGCAGGTTGGCCTTCGTCACCTCCAGGTAGTACCCGAACACCCGGTTGTAGCGGACCTTCAGCGAGCTGATGCCCGTGCGCTCCCGCTCCCGCGTCTCAATCTTCAGCAGGAAGTCCTTGCCGTCGGTGGACAGGGCCACGAGCTTGTCCAGCTCGGCGTGGAAGCCCGCGCGGATGAAGCCGCCCTCCTTGAGGGTGGTGGGCGGCTCGTCCACCACCGCCCGCAGCAGCACGTCCGCCAACTCCGGCAGCGAGCCGAGCGGCCCCGCCAGGGCCTTGAGCAGCGGGGACTCGCAGCGCGCGAGCGCCGCTCCCAACCGGGGCAGCTGCGCCAGCGACAGCCCGAGCGCGCGCAAGTCTCGCGCGTTGCCCGCGCCGAGCGACAGCCGCCCGCACAGCCGCTCGATGTCCCCCACCTCCTTGAGGATGGTGGTGAACTCCTCGCGCCACACGCTGCGCTGGGACAGCTCCTCCACCGCGTCCAGGCGGGCGTTGATCTCCGGCAGCGAGCACAGCGGCGCGGCCAGCCACCGGGCCAGCTTGCGCGCGCCCAAGCCGGTGGCCGTCCTGTCCAGCACGCCCAGCAGCGAGCCCCGCCGCCCTCCGTCCCGCAGGGTGCGCAGCACCTCCAGGTTGGAGCGGGAGGACTCGTCCATGAGCAGGTGGTTGCCCCGCTCCTGGCGGCTGAGCCTGTCCACATGGGCCGCCTGCGTCTTCTGGGTGTCCTTGAGGTAGCGCAGCGCCGCGGCGGCGGCCCCGGTGGCCAGGGGCGCGTCCTGCAGCCCGAAGGCCTCCAGCGACTGCACCGCGAAATGACCTCGCAGGTAGACCGTGGCCCGCGACGGCTCGAAGGCGGCCTTCTCCAGCTCCGTCACCGCTGGCGGCTTCGCCATCCGGGACACCAGGAAGCTCGTGTCCGGGGACTCCCGCTCCCCCTCGGGCACCAGCAGCTCCCGAGGCTCTACCCGGGCCAGCGCCTCCACCAGCTCCTGGCTCGTCCCCGCCTCCAGGGTGAAGAACTCGCCCGTGGAGGCCTCCAGCAGCGCCGCCCCGAAGCCCTGGGCCGCCGGGTACACCGCGGCCAGGAAGTTGCTCGCCCTCGGCTCGAGCGCCTCCTCGTCCAGCACCATGCCCGGGGTGATGACGCGCGTCACCTCCCGCTTGACGATGCCCGGCCCGCTGCCCGCCTCCTCCACCTGCTCGCAGATGGCCACCTTCAGCCCGTGCTCCACGAGCCTGGCGATGTAGCGGCGCGCCGAGTGGTACGGCACCCCCGCCATCGGAATCTTCTCCGCGTTCTTCGCCCGCGCGGTGAGCGTGATCTGCAGGATCTCCGAGGCGCGCACCGCGTCCTCGAAGAACATCTCGTAGAAGTCCCCAAGCCGGAAGAAGAGGATGGCGTCCGGGTTGAGCGCCTTCGTCTCGAGGTACTGCCGCATCATCGGGGTGAGCGCGCCGATCTCACGCGCTCCGGCCGGGTCGCCCAACGCCTCCAGCGGCGCCTCAGCCTCGGCCTCGTCCCCGTGTCCCTTGCCTGCCTTCGCTTGCGTCACACCCATCCCCGCCCTTCTCTCACGCGTCCGGTCATGGATCAACAGAACACATGACCTCCGCCGTCAACTCCCCCGCACCTACTTCGGCCATAGCTAGCACGCCCCTCCGACGTCCGAGCGTGCCGGGCTGGAAAATTCGGGGCGTTCCCGTCCGAAAACGGTGGTCGGGAGGGTGCTTTGAGGTGCAACCTGCGCCCCGCCATGGAGACCCGTTCCCCCCGCCCCGTCCCCCGGTTCTTCAAGGTCGCCGTCGCCCCCCTCCAGGCCTTCTTCCACCTGGAGGCGAGCAGCGGCATCCTCCTGGCGCTCTGCGCCGTGGCGGCCATGGTCTGGGCCAACTCCCCCTGGGCGGACCGCTACGTCGCCCTGTTCGACGCGCCCCTGGCGCTCGGGTTGGGAGGCACCCTCGCTCATTTCACCTTCCGTGAATTCATCAACGACGGGTTGATGACACTCTTCTTCTTCCTGGTGGGGATGGAGATCAAGCGCGAGCTGGCGGCCGGGGAGCTGCGCACCCCGTCCAAGGCGCTGCTGCCGCTCATCGCGGCGGCGGGCGGCATGGTGGTGCCAGCGGCCTTCTACGTGGCGCTCAACGCGGGCACGCCGGCGCTCAAGGGGTGGGCCATCCCCATGGCCACGGACATCGCCTTCGCCATCGGGTGCCTCACCCTGCTCAAGGGGCGGGTGAGCCACGGGTTGGTGGTGTTCCTCACCGCGCTGGCCATCTTCGACGACATCGGCGGCATCCTGGTCATCGCCCTGTTCTACGGCACGGGCCTGCACGTGGAGTGGCTGCTGGGGGCCCTGGCCCTCGCCGGGGCGCTGTGGGTGTGCAACCACTATTACGTGCGCAACGGCCTGGTGTACGCGGTGCTGGGCGGGGCGCTCTGGTACGCCATGCACCACGGAGGCGTGCACGCCACCATCGCAGGCGTGGTGGTGGGGATGATGATCCCCGCCCGGCCCGTGCGCCGCGGCCGCGAGGTGCTGGAGGATCTGCACGGCTACATCGGCCAGCTCCTGCGAGAGCCCGAGGACGAGGCCGTGCGCACCGGCCAGCTCCTCCAGATCGAGGAGCAACTGGAGGACATCGAGCCCCCGCTCACCCGCTTCGAGCACCTGTGGCACGGGTGGGTGGCGTACGGCATCGTCCCGCTGTTCGCGCTGGCCAACTCGGGCATCTCCGTGAAGGGGATGCACCTGTCGGATCTGCTCAAGCCACTGCCGCTGGGGGTGATGCTCGGCCTCTTCGTGGGCAAGCAGGTGGGCATCTTCCTCTTCACCTGGGGGGCGGTGAAGCTGAAGGTGTCGGAGATGCCGGGACGGGCGAATCTCCCGCAGCTCCACGGGGTGGCGGTGGTGGCGGGCATCGGCTTCACGGTGGCGCTGTTCGTGGCGGGGCTGGCCT
>NZ_DASVSO010001019.1:0-4623 GCF_036388035.1 Archangium sp. | reverse complement strand
ACGAGGCGCGCAAGCGCTCGCAGGGCGGTTTTCCCCAGGCGATGATGAACAGCGAGGGCGAGGACTGGCTGCGCAAGCGCCGGTTCGTCCAGCCCGCGTTCCATCGCAAGTACGTGACGGCCTGCGGCGAGAAGGTCATCTCCCTCACCGAGCACCTGCTGGACTCCTGGCGCCCCGGTGAGCCCCGAGACATCCACGGGGACATGTCCGAGCTGTCGCTCGACATCGTCAGCCGCTTCCTCTTCCACGCGCCCATCAACGACGAGGCGCGGCATGTGGCCGCCGCGGTGGACGCCATCATGCGTCTCACCGGCAGCCCGTTCCGCTTCCCCATGTGGTTGCCCACGCCCACCAACGTGCGCCTGCGCCTGTCCCTGCGCAGGCTCGACACGGTGCTCGCCGGCATCGTCCGCCGCTACCGCGAGCGCCCCGGTGAGCCGCGGGATCTGCTCGGCATCCTCCTGTCCGCCGAGCAGCCCCTGTCCGAGGAGCAGCTGCGCGACGAGCTGGCGACGATGATCATGTCCGGCCATGGGACGACCGCGGACGGGCTCGTGTGGACGTCCTACCTCCTGGCCCAGCACCCCGAGGTCCAGGCGCGGCTGGTGGCCGAGCTGGACGAGGTGCTGGACGGCCGCGCCCCCCAGGCGGAGGACCTGCCCCGCCTGCGCTATACGGAGGCGGTGGTGAAGGAGTCCCTGCGGCTCTACTCGCCCGCGTGGATCACCAGCCGCGAGGCCCTTCGCGACTGCGAGCTCGGCGGCTTCCACGTGCCGGCGGGCACTACCCTGGGCATCAGCCAGTGGGTGACGCACCGAGACCCGCGCTACTACGAGGAGCCGGAGGCGTTCCGGCCCGAGCGCTGGCTGGCCGAGTCCATCAAGCAGCTCCCCAAGTACGCGTGGTTCCCCTTCGGCGGCGGCCCGCGGCTGTGCATCGGCGCGCCGCTGGCGATGCTGGAGCTGGTGCTCATCACCGCGTGCGTGGCGAGACGCTTCCGCTTGGAGCTGGCACCGGGCTGTGTGGTGAAGCCCCGCCCGGCGCTCGCCCTGCAACCGGTGGGCGTCCGCATCCTCCCGCACCCGCGCCCCGTCCGCAGCCGCACGGGGCCCCTTCCCGAAGAGGTGAGCGCATGAGCACGGTGCACGACAAGCCCGAGGTGGACGAGGTGCGGCGCACGTTCTTCCAGTCCGCCTACGCGCAGGGAGCCCCCTGGGACATCCGGCGCCCGCAGCGCGCCATCATCGAGCTGTGGAAGGCGGGGGAGATCGTGGGCGACGTGCTCGACGTGGGCTGCGGCTTCGCGGAGAACGCCCTCTTCCTGGCCGCCCAGGGCCTGCGGGTGAGCGGCGTGGACATGATGGAGCCCGCCATCTCCCGGGCGCGCGAGCAGGCGCGAGCGCGAGGGCTCGCGGTGGACCTGAACGTGGGCAACGCGCTGCGGCTGGCCGAGCTCGGCCGGCGCTTCGACACCATCATCGACTCGGCGCTGCTCCACGTCTTCGAGCCGGCGACCCGGCCCACCTTCGCCGCCAGTCTCGCGAGCGTGCTGAGGCCCGGGGGGCGCTACCACGCCCTCTACTTCCGCGAGGGGCCCCGGGCCATCTCCCCCGAGGCACTGCGGGCCGCCTTCGGCTCCGGCTGGCGGGTGCTCTCCCTGCGCGAGGCGCACTACGAGGAGACGGACCCCGAGGGGGCCGCGGCCTGGCTGGCCACCCTCATGTGGCTGGGGGACGCCTCCCCGACGGGCGCCTCCCCCTGACAGCGGGCTTCAGTCCCCGCCGCCGCCGCCCGAGGAGCCGTCTCCCAGCTGTCCTTCGGCATCATCGCCGGAGCACAGCACCTCTCCCTCATCGGTGGTGATGCAGGCGTGATCGCCGCTCTCGCAAACGGAGGTCAGGCCGTCGCCGCTCGTGGCGAGCTCGGGCCTTCCCGTCCAGTCGCGTTCGCCCCCGCGAGGAGTGGCCAACTCCCGATCCTGCCAGCAGTAGAGCTCGCCCTCGTGGCTCAGCGCACAGCCCGAGTGCCCTCCGAGCACCACCTGCTTCCAGGAGACCTCCGCCTGCACGCGGGTGGGCTCGAGCACCTTGCCGAACGGTCCGGCCTCGCCGAAGGGAAACCCTCCACTGTGGTTGATGCCCCAACACCAGAGCGCACCGCCCTGGTCGATGCCGCAGGTGCCGAACGAGTCCGCCGCGATGACCTTGAAGGAGTGGTCTCCCGCGACGGCCACCGGCGTGAGCGCCTCCTCGAGCTTGCCCGTGCCCAACGCCCCGAGCTCGCCGCTGCCCCAGCAGAAGGCCCGTCCGTCCGCCTTGAGCGCACAGGCGTGGCTGTCTCCCGCGGCCACCGCCCTCCAGGTGGCCACGCTCAGCCGACCTGGGTGGAGATCCACCAGGTGTTGCCCGAGGGATCCTTCACGCCCCCTCGACGGTCCGGGTCGCCCTTCTGCTGCGGCTCCTGCACGGAGACGCCGCCCGCGGCCAGGGCGCGCCGGTAGGTCTCATCCACGTCCGGCACGTAGACATGGAGCCAGATGGGGAACGCCGGAAACTGGCCTCCGCCATCGGAGAGCATCACCACCGTGTCGTCGATTCGCACCTCGACGTGCATGATCGAACCATCCGGTTGGTCGTAGCGGCGCAGCTCCTGGGCGTCGAAGGTCTTCTTCAAGAAATCAATCACGCGCTGGGCGCCGTCCACCATCACGTAGGCCGAGACGCTCGGATAACCTTCTGGCTTGTAGGGTCGGGTCACTCGTCTTCCTCCGGGCGTGGAGCCTGACGCTCCACATATGCTCCACGGGACTATACTCGTGGCCCCGCCCGCCGCATGGCCCGCTACGCCTTCACCCTCTTCGCCAGTGCCTTCCTCCTCTTCGGCGTCCAGCCGCTGGCGGGCCGCTTCGCGCTCCCCTGGTTCGGAGGCACGCCGGCCGTGTGGACGACGTGCATGGTCTTCTTCCAGGGCGCGCTCCTCGCGGGCTACGCCTACGCGCACGCGAGCGCGACGCGCCTGACGCCCCGGCGCCAGGTCCAGGTGCACCTGGGACTGCTCTCACTCGCGGTGGGGGTGCTCGTGGCGCGCGCGCTGCTGACGGGCTCTCCCGTGGCCCCCGGGCCGGAGTGGCGCCCCACCGGAACCGGGGAGCTCACCGGGCGGCTGCTCGCGATGCTGGCCGTCACCCTCGGGCTGCCCTTCTTCGTGCTGTCCACCACCGCGCCCCTGCTGCAGGGCTGGTTCAGTCGCGCCCGGCCGGGGCTGTCGCCCTACCGCCTCTACGCCCTGTCCAACGCCGGCTCGCTGCTCTCGCTGCTGAGCTACCCCTTCCTCATCGAGCCCGCCCTGTCCCGCGCGGCGCAGGGTCGGGCCTGGGGCGTGGGATTCCTGCTCTTCGCCGCCGGGTGCGCCGCGTGCGCGTGGGATGTGTGGAAGCGGGCGGAGGCTTCCGCGCCCCAGCGGGCCACGGACGGGGCCGGAGGCACCACCGGGGAGTCAGAGCGGCCGGGCCCCGGGTACCCGGTGGCGTGGCTCGGGCTGAGCGCCTGCGCGTCGGTGCTGCTGTTGGCCACGACGAACCAGCTCTCGCGGGACGTGGCGGCGGGGCCCTTCCTCTGGGTACTGCCCCTGGCGCTCTACCTGCTCACCTTCATCCTCGCCTTCGAGCGCGAGCGCCTCTACCACCGCGCCGTCTGGGTGCCCCTGCTCATCGCCTCGGTGGGCGCCGTGCTGGGGGTCAGCTTCGTGGGGCCTCACTGCCCGCTGCCCTTCCAGCTCCTGGCGTATGGCGGCGCGCTGCTGGCCGGCTGCATGGTGTGCCACGGCGAGCTGTACCGCCTGCGACCGGCGCCTCGCCACCTCAGCGCCTTCTACCTCCAGGTGTCCGCGGGCGGCGTGCTCGGGGGCGTGTTCGTCGGACTGCTGGCTCCGCGCGTCTTCGACACCTACGTGGAGTACCCGCTGGGGCTCGCCGCCTGCTGCCTCGTGGCGCTGGTGCCGCTGCTGTCGCCCTCCTCCGACGAAGGGGCGCTGGGGCGGATGGGGCGGCTGCTGGCCGTGTTCCTGCTCGCCTCCGGGGTGATGGGGATGGGGGTGTCGCTGCTGGACATCCGGCGCGAGGTGCGGGTGACGGCGCGCAACTTCTTCGGCGTGGTGCAGGTGCTCGAGCACGGCGTGGGCGATCCGGACCGGCACCGCTTCGCGCTCAAGCACGGTGCCATCACCCACGGCATGCAGCTCGCCGAGCCCTCGCGCCGCGACAGGCCCACGGCCTACTTCACCCCGGACAGCGGCCTGGGCCTGGCCATCGCCGAGCAACGGCGGCGGCGTGAGGCCACGGGTCAACCCTCGGGCCTGCGCCTTGGCGTGCTGGGACTGGGGGTGGGCACGAGCGCCGCGCTCGCGAGGGCCGGCGACTCGGTGCGCTTCTATGAAATCAACCCGGCCGTCATCGCGCTGGCCCGGGGCGAGGGGGGCTACTTCAGCTATCTGCGTGACACCCCGGCCCAGGTGGAGGTGGTGGAGGGCGACGCGCGCATCTCGCTGGAGCGGGAATTGGAGCGGGGTGAGCCGCAGGGCTTCGATGTGCTCGCGCTGGACGTGTTCAGCTCGGACGCGATTCCG
>NZ_DASVSO010001018.1:0-12623 GCF_036388035.1 Archangium sp. | reverse complement strand
CTCGGAGGCGTTCATCAGCTCGCCCATCGGCATGCGCGGGAACCCGTGGTGCCGCTGGAGCTGCCGGGCCGTCCAGACCATCCGCAGCAGGGTGAGCACGGCCCTCAGGGGTGGAGCGCCCATGTTCTTGGACATCTGGCGCTGGAGGGGCGAGTTGCGCCGCATCGCGTAGGTGGCGTGGAAGGCGACCGCGGGCACTCGCACCAGCCCGGCGACGGTGCGGCCCCAGGAGCTCATCGTGTCGTAGACGATGCAATCGGCCTGCTCCGTCCGCACCTGCTCCGCCATGGTGGGCGCCTCGCGCATGCCATGGAGCATCTGCTCGAGGATGAGGGGCATCAACTGCTTGGGGTTCGGCTCCTTCCCGCCGCCGGCCTGCTGGGTGGCGAGGTTGAGGGGCGAGTGGAGCCGGCTGTCGATTCGCCGGAACGAGGCCCCGATGTTGCGCACCACCGTCTCGTATTCCGCCGTCGCGTAGAAGACGACCTCTTCTCCCCGGGAGAGCAGCTCCCGGGCCAGCGGGAGAATCGGGTTGACGTGACCATCCGCCGTCAAGGGGAAGAAGAGGACTTTCATTCTGGGGACGTAATGTACCCGGCGGACTCCCGGCGCGAATACCTCGGCGGTGGCGAAATCGACTGGGCTCTTGTGTCACATGGGGGGTTTCATGCCTGGAGCCTGCTCATGACGCGTCACCTCTTCTTGCTCCTCCCCGTGCTCGTGGGCCTTCCGGGTCTGGCCCGAGCCCAACCCATGACGCCCTACCACCCCCGGATCGCGGGCGTGCCCATGTCCTGCACGTCCCCTCAGGGCGCTCCGGTGGCCTTCGTGCCGAACACCTCGCTCGCGGACGTCGGGCTGTGGTTCCCCGCGTGGCCCGAGGTGCCGGCACACGTCGAGTACAACCCCGCCTTGCTGGCGCGGCTGCCGTCCCCGGTGCAGCTCTTCTGGTTCGGCCATGCCTGCGCGCACGCGGTGCTCGCGGCCCCCTTCAACGAGGAGAGCGCGGACTGCTGGTCCCTCCAGCTCCTGAAGCGGCGGGGGCTCGTGTCGCGCACGCAGGTGGGGGAGCTCCAGTCCTACCTCCTGGGCGCCCCCGTGGTGCCGTGGGGTCATCAACCAGGCCCCGAGCGCGCACGGCTGCTGCTCGGGTGCTACGACCGGGCCTCCGGGGCCCGGAAATAGGGGAGGGTGCCCGGAAGCCCGAGCACCCTCGGAGGCGCGTTAGCGCTTCTCGCTCCAGACCTGCTTCATCCAGTCCTCGACGTCCTTCGTCTGGCGCGGGATGTCCTCGGACAGGACGCGGCAGCCCGTCTTCGTCACCAGCACGTCGTCCTCGATGCGCACGCCGATGCCCCGGTACTTCGACGGCACCGTCAGGTCGTCCTTCTGGAAGTACAGGCCCGGCTCCACCGTCAGCACCATGCCCGCCTTCAGCTTGCCGAACTTGTAGGCCTCCAGCCGCGCCTGCGCGCAGTCATGCACGTCCAGCCCCAGCATGTGGCTGACGTTGTGCAGCGAGTAGCGCTTGTAGAACTGGTTCTCGTCCTTCAGCGCCTCCTCCGGCTTCGTCTTGAGGATGCCCAGCCGGTACAGGCCCTCGGCCAGCACGCGCATGGCCACCCGGTTCGGCTCCATGAAGTCGTTGCCCGGCTTCACCGCCTCGATGGCTTGGTCCTGCGCCTCCAGCACCAGCTCGTAGATTTCGCGCTGCTCCTTGGAGAACTTGCCGGAGATGGGCAGCGTGCGCGTGATGTCCGCCGTGTAGAGGCTGTTGCCCTCCACGCCCGCGTCCAGCAGCAGCAGCTCGCCCTTCTTGAGGTCGCCGTCGTTGCGCGTCCAGTGCAGCACGCACGCATGGTGGCCGGCCGCGGCGATGGTGCCGTAGCCCACGTCGTTGCCCTCCACCCGCGCGCGCAGGTTGAAGACACCCTCTACCTCGCGCTCGCTCCGGGCCGCCTTCAGCCGGCGGATGACGTCCTCGAAGCCCCGGTGCGTGGAGACGATGGCGGCCTCCAGCTCGCGCACCTCCACCTTGTCCTTGATGAGCCGCATCTCGGACAGGGCCGTGGCGAGCTGCTTGTCGCGCTCGGAGTGCTCGGGCACCGCGCCGTCCACCTTCACGGAGTGACCGCGCAGCACGCGCGTGGGCAGCACCGCCGCGCCCCGCAGGCCCTCCAGGAAGTTCTGCAGCTCCGGCAGGCCCCGCGCCTCGTGGATGCCAAAGCGCGCCTGGCTCTCCTTCACCCCCAGCCGAGGGCCCACCCACAGCTCGCCCTTCACGCGGTCCGTGAAGAAGGTGGAGTCGCTGCGGCCCGGGTTCGGCTCCACGAAGAGGATGTCCGTGTGGCCGCCGCCCTCCTTGGGCTGGAGGACGAGCACGCAGTCGGGCTCCATGTTGCCCGTCAGGTAGTAGAAGTCGGTGCCCGGCCGGAAGCGGTAGTAGGTGTCGTTGGCGCGCACCTTCTCGTGGCCGGTGGGAATGACGAGCGTCTCGCCCGGGAAGAGCTTGGAGAGCTCCCGGCGGCGGGCCTCGAAGACCTCCGCGTTCTTCATCTTCGGCGGCGGCTTGCCCGCCTGGGGCTTCCACCCCTGCATCATGAAGTCGAGCAGCGCGGGCGGAGGCGCCGTGTCGTGGCTGGCCGGCTTCGACTTCACCTCCGACTCGGGGGTGACGAGGGGCTGCTGCTCCGGCGCCTGGTCCTGCTGGGGCTCGGGGAGTGCTGCGGCTTGGGCTCGGGATTTGGTCGTCTTCGCCATAGGGAGGTGACTCTTCAACAACCCATCCCGCCCCTTCAAGCCCGATGCGCTACGTCGGACGCGCGGTGTCCGCTCGGAGGAGTTCCAGTTGTCCCAGGAGGACGGGCACCGCCGTCTCCACCCGGAGGATGCGAGGCCCCAGCGAGAAGGGCCGGAAGCCGTGGGCCTCCAGCAATTCCGCCTCGAAGGGCACCCAGCCCCCGTCGGGGCCGATGGCCAGCACCACGCGCGGGGCGGTCCGCGCACCCACCTGGGAGAGCGGCTGCCGCGCGGGAGGGTGGGGAAGGAGGCGGACGGCCTCGGGGCCGAAGACGGCGTCCAGCTCGTCCTCGACGAAGGGGCGGAAGCGCTCGCGGACGAGCACCTCGGGCAGTCGGGTGTCCCGGGCCTGCTCGAGACCCTGGAGGAGCAATTCCTCGACGAAGTCGGGGGCGAGCACCTTGGAGTCGAAGTAGCTCTTCTCCACCCGGGCGGCGTTGACGAGCACCACGCGGTCCACGCCGAGCTGGGCCGCGGCGGGCAGCACGCGCTTGAGGGCCTTGGGGCGGGGGATGGCGAGCAGCAGGTCCACGCCAGCCCGGGGCGGGGGCGGGTCGGTGAGGGAGACGCGCAGGCGGAGCAGGCCGGAGGTGTTCTCCAGCACCTCGCCGGTGCCCACGAGCCCGCCGAGCCGGCCCACGCGGAGGGTCTCTCCAGGCTCGGCGCGGAGCACCTCGCGGGCGTGCTGGGCCCGGCGGCCGGTCAGCTGGACGGTGCCGTCGGGGAGGAAATCGGAGTCCTGGAGGAGGAGCAGATTCACGACACCGCC
The DNA here is from genome assembly GCF_036388035.1 of Archangium sp. Classification (GTDB taxonomy): domain Bacteria; phylum Myxococcota; class Myxococcia; order Myxococcales; family Myxococcaceae; genus Archangium. The sequence goes on along the minus strand of NZ_DASVSO010001018.1, from coordinate 9,055 downwards.
GTGCATACCTGAAACGTCCCCACCGCGGGAGATCCAGGTGATCCGGGTAATGAAGCTTGAACGGGCCTTTGGTAAGGTCCGCCCGCCTCCGCCTCCGCGGACCACACCTGGGATTGGAACAACACATGAACTGGAGATCGCTGTCGCTCGTCGCGAGCCTTGTTGTGATGGGCTGCAACCCACAACTCGAGGACCCCGCGTCGTCCGAGCTGGCGGAGCTGCACGACGCGCTCACGTCGAGCGTGACGCAGACCGTCACGCCCGGGGTGTGCACGACGAACGTGGTGTTCGAGACCATCTCGGCACCCGCCCCCGGATTCCGGGCGACGTGCAGCTCCAAGTGCCTGAACGAGTCGACGGTGACGTTGAGGCTGCAGATCGAGGAATACACCGGCTCGATCTGGCCCTGGGTCTCCTTCAACTACACCGGCTTCGCCGCGAAGGTGGGGGGCTCGGCGTCGACCCAATATTCGAACGCGTCGCCTGGCCTCTATCGCGCGCGGTGCAACGTGGACTACTCGGACTCGAACCGAAACCACTTCTCCGCCGACGTCATCAGCGCGGAGCTCGAGCAGGCCCGCACGGATGACGTGACGCCGCCCACCGTCGTCCTCACCGCTCCCGTTTCGGGCACCGAATCGAGCGGCACCGTCACCATCACCGCGGATGCGACGGACAACGTGGGCGTCAAGAAGGTCGAGTTCTATCGCAACGGGGCACTCATGGTCACTGACACGACGCCCCCGTTCGCGACGGGCCTCAACTTCGCCGACTCCTACTACCCCGCTGGCCCCCACACCTTCCATGCGAAGGCCTACGACGCGATGGGCAACGCCAGCACCTCGCAGAGCGCCACCGTCACGAAGGTCGTGGTCGTGTGCAACCCGACCACCTGCGAGCAGCAAGGGAAGAACTGCGACTTCGTCGACGATGGCTGCGGCGGCTGGCTCGACTGCGGGTACTGCGCGGGCTCGGAGATCTGCGGGGGTACCGGCGTCGACAATGTCTGTGGAACGCCTCCCCCTCCTCCCACCGCGCAGGTCTCGTTGAGCGTCTCCGGACGGAGTGGCGAGCGCGTCACCTCGAATCCGACCGGACTGTCGGTCTCCGTGGGCCAGACGGGCACGGCCAGCTTCGTGGTCGGCACCTCCGTCACGCTCACCACGTCGAACTCGCGGGAAGCGATCTGGTCCGGGGCCTGCAGCAGCGGCGGCGCGAAGGCCCGGCGCTGCACGTTCACCGTCCAGGGGAATGCGTCGGTGTCGGCGAACATCCAGTAGAACGCCTACCAGCGCACCTCGAACGTCATGTCCTCGGGGCCCGTCTGCTCCCAGCGCGTCTGGGGCGACTGGGCCCCGGTGGCGCGCAAGGCGGCGTGGAGGATGCCGTTGTAGTAATCGCCGGGCAGCGGCACGCCTCGGAAGTACACCCGCCAGTCGTTGGGGCCGAGCCGCTCCGTCTTGCGCTCGCCGAAGTTGCTGCTGCGGCCCACGAACTCGGGAACCTTGCGCATCAGCCGCTCCGGGCCGAGCAGGTGCAGCGCGGCGAGCTGGATCTGCCCCAGCACCGTCTTGCGGTAGCCGTCGAAGAGGCACGCGCCCACGCGGAAGAGTGCCTCGGACGGGGGCAGGGTCGCGAAGCGCTGGCGCGCCAGGTACTGGAGCATCTCGGCGAAGCGCTCCACTGGAATCTCCGGGGGGACATAGTCGGTCCCGCCGCTCAGCCGGACGAGCTCCCGCATCTCCGGGGAGCGCTCGGAGATGTCCAGGCCGCGCAGCAGACCTTCCAGGGGGGCGTAACGCATCCGCCGGGGAGCGGGCTGGAGCGAGGAGACTGCGGCGGCTGGGGGCATGAATCACCTCGGGCGAAGTCACCCGAGCCAGGAGGTTGTCACAGGAGCACACTCGAAAACCACCCGAGGGAGCAGCCGCATGAGTGCCGACTCCTGACGCACCGCGCAGCGGGAAGTCCCCTGTCGGCCCCGACTTCCCCTCCAGGCAGCCGAGCGTCGCTTGCCTCCCGTCCCCGCCTTCACGCGGCCAGTCCTTGCCGGCCCCCCCGGCGTGCCGTTAAAGCGGCGGGGTGCGTTCTCTCTGTGTCCGCTGCCTCCGTCCCCAGTCCACGTGCTACTGCGCGCGCGTGCCCCAGGTGGACTCGCGCACGCGGGTCGTCTTCCTGCAGCATCCCCGTGAGCGGCGGGTGGCCATCGGCACGGCCCGCATGGCGCACCTGTCGCTGCCCAACTCCGAGCTCTACGTGGGCGTGGACTTCTCCGGCCACTCGCGGCTGGAGGAGCTGGCGGCCCGTCCCGAGCGCGTGGCCGTGCTCTTCCCCGGCGAGGAGGCCATCCCCCTGGAGGAGGCCCGCCTGCACCCGCCCGAGACGCTCATCGTGGTGGACGGCACCTGGCCGCTGGCGCGCAAGGTGGTGAAGACGAACCCGCTGCTGGCGGGGCTGCCGCGCATCGGCTTCGTCCCGCGCCGCCCGAGCAACTACCGCATCCGCGCCGAGCCGGCGGACCACTGCGTCTCCACCATCGAGGCGGTGGTGGAGGTGCTGGGCGCGCTCGAGGGAGAGCAGGAGCGCTTCGACGCCTTGCTGCGCCCCTTCGAGCACATGGTGGACACGCAGCTCGACTGCCAGGAGAAGCGGACGGATCCGCCGCGCCGGCGCATCTTCAAGTCCGCGTGGCAGCCGCCTCAGGAGCTGCGCTCCATCGCCGAGGACTTCGAGCACCTCGTGCTCCTCTACGCCGAGGCCAACGCGCACCCCCTGGAGCAGAACATCCCCTCCGAGCTGGTGCACCTCGTGGCCATGCGCCCCGCCACGGGCGAGCGCTTCGAGAGCGTGCTCGCCCCGCGGCAGCCGATGGCCCGCAGCACGTCGCTGCACGTGGAGCTGCCCGAGGCGGCGCTGCTGGCGGGCGAGTCGCTCGAGACGGGCCTCGCGCGCTTCCAGGCCTTCCTGCGCCCGGGGGACAAGCTCGCGGTGTGGACGACGTTCGCGTTGGATCTGCTGCGCCGCGATGGCTTCCCCGTCCCCGAGGCGGTGAACGTGCGGCTCGCGTGCGCGCGGGCGCTCAAGCAGAAGACGGGCGGGGTGGAGCAGGGGGCGGAGCTGCTGGGCGCGAGTCTTCCCGTGCCGTGGGCCCAGGGGCGCGCCGGGCGGCGCATCGCGGCCCTGGAGGCCGTGGTCCGGGCGCTCGATGCGCGGGGCCGGGCCACCGAGCCCCCGCCCCGGCAGCGGATGGCCTCGTAGCCATCCTCCTCCCGGGCGGAGGCGACGGCCCCCGCGTCACCCGTGGGGGCGCGGAGGCCGGGGCTTCACGCTACGACGGATCCGGCTTCGGGGTCTTCGGGCCGCTGGCCGGCAGCTTCGGCTTGGCGATGTAGCTCTTGGGCAGCTCGCCGGTGAGCGAGTCGAGGAACGTGACGATGTGCTTCACGTCCTCGTCGTTGATCTGCTTGCCGAACTGGTGCTGGGCCATGAGCTTCACGGCCGTCTGCACGTCCTTCACCGAGCCGTCGTGGAAGTACGGCGCCGTCTTCGTCACGTTGCGCAGGGTGGGGACGCGGAAGATCATCCGGTCCGACTCCTGCTTGGTCAGGTCGAAGCGGCCCTGGTCCTTGGACTCGAAGGGCACCACGAGGCCGAGCTTCTGCAGCGAGCCACCGATGGCGGCGCCGTTGTGGCAGGTCTGGCAGCCCTGGCCGAGGAACTTGCTCAGGCCGACCTTCTCCGCCTCGGTGATGGCGTTCTCGTCACCGGCCAGGTACTTGTCGAAGCGCGAGGGGGTGACGAGCTGGCGCTCGAAGGCGCCGATCGCCTTGCCCACGTTGTTGTACGTCACCGGGTCGGCCTCGCCCGGGAAGGCCTTCTGGAAGGCCGTGACGTAGCCGGGGATGGACTTGAGCGTCTCGACGACGCGCGCCTCGCTGGGCATGGCCATCTCGACGGGGTTGAGGATGGGGCCCTTGGCCTGCTCCTCGAGGTTGGGCGCGCGGCCATCCCAGAACTGCAGGATGTGGCCACCGGCGTTGTACACGGTGGGCGAGTTGCGGCCGCCGAGCTGCTTCTTGTGGCCCGGCGAGAAGGGCTTGCCGTCCACGCCGTACTTGTTCAGGTCGTGGCAGCTGTTGCAGGAGACGTCGTGGTTCTTCGAGAGGCGGTTCTCGAAATACAGCATCCGCCCCAGCTCGACCTTCTCGGGGGTGATGGGGTTCTTCGGGTCCTCGAAGCGGGTGGGCAGCGCCTTGAAGACGTTGAGCATGGCCCGGTCGATGACGGCCTTCTGGGTGGCCGGGGCCGGGGCGGCGGGAGCGGCCGGCCTGGCCGCCTGCGCGAAGACCGGAGCCGCCGCGGTGGCGGCGATCAGGAGGAGGGGACGAACGAGGGTCTTGAGTCGCATGGAGTCTGCTCTTTCACTGAGCTTCACGGCCGGGGCCCATGTCGGGCCCGGGGGAGGGGGAGGCCGCAAGCCGAGACGGGAAATTAGCAGCCCCCAGGGCTCGGAGGGAAACGGAGGAGGAGCCTCCAGGCCCCGGTCACTCCCGCCTTCTCTCCGGTGAAACGAGGCGCCGCGTCCCTCGGCCCGACAGAGCGGGGACGCGGCACCGGGAGTGAAGCTAGTCGCCGTACACCACGGAGCAGTACTTCGCGTACAGGCCGAGGATGTTCTCGAAGCGGTAGTCGATGTGCGAGACGCGGGTGATGTTGGCCCTGCGCGCCACCTCGTTCACGCCAGCGTCACCCGTGGTGACGATGCCGAGGATGGACGTGATGCAGCCCTCGCCGGACTTCGCGCCGAGCTTGGTCTGCTCGTTCACGAACGTGTAGCCGGTGGTGCTGGCATACAGGGTGGAGAAGCCGATGGCGCCGGGGCTGGCGAAGGCGACACCCGCGCAGCCCGACAGGCTGCTGGCACCGATGGAGAGGAGGGCAACGACGGACAGCTTGCGGAGCGTGTTCATGGTTCCTCGCTTGGACTGCCAGTAGGAGATGAAGCGCCGCGCATCTAGCCCGCCTGAAGGACGGAAGTAAAAAAGTTTCTCAGGTGCGCTGTCCGGAGCGCAGCACGGCCCCGTCCATCGGCACGGGACGGGCACGCCACGCGGGGGCGTCCACGGGGCGGCGACCCTCCCCGCGCACCAGCCGCGCCAGGCGGGCGATGGCGAAGCACACCGCGAGCAGCCCGAGGCCCACCGCCAGGGCGGGCAGCAGGCCCAGCGTGGGGCCCATGCGCCCGGCCAGGCCCTCCGTGCCGGCCCAGCCGTACACCACCGGCAGGTGCAGCACGTAGAGCCAGAGGGAGGCGCGGCCCAGCGGCGCCAGCGGCCGGGAGAACGCCTGGGGCAGCAGGTTGATCACGCCCAGCACGAGGAGGCCCTGGCCCACGCGGAAGGCCACGAGCCACGCGCTGGTGGGGCTCCAGTCCGAGGGCAGTCGCTGGGTGAGCAGCATCAGCCCCCCGCCGAGCGCCAGCAGGGCCAGGCCCTGGGGCCAGCCGGGCTTGAGCAGCCGCAGCAGGTGGGCCGCGAGCGCCCCGGCGAAGAAGAAGCCCGCCCACGGGAAGAGGGGGAAGCGCGAGCCCGGCATGCCCACCGCCTGCCGCAGTTCCAGGGGCCAGGCCGTGGCGGCGTTCCACATCCACGGGCTCGCCAGGGGGAGGCCCACCGCGAGCAGGACGAGCACCACGGCCCGCGTCCAGGTGCCGCGCGCCAGCACCAGCACGGCCGCGCCCACCAGCAGGCTCACGGCGATGCTCTGCAGCGCGTCGAAGGCGAAGAGGCGCGAGCGCAGCTCCAGGCCCCAGCCGAGCGCGTGAACGGCGTCCCAGCCCGGCCAGTGCACGAAGTAGCCGAGGAAGAGCAGCAGCGCCGCCCGCCGCGCGCGGCGACCGAAGGACTCGCCCGCGCTCTCCTTCGCGGTGCCGAGCGCGGACACCACCGCGAAGCCGGCCACCAGGAGGAAGAGCGGCGCGGTGATGCCGCGCAGCTCCCAGTAGCGCTGCACCCACGGGTGGGCGCGCACCGCGGGGGCGAGCAGCGCGTCCAACGTGTGCCCCAGCACCATCGCCACCACGGCCAGGCCTCGTGCCCCATCGAGTCCGGGATGGCGGGAGGAGGGTTTGCCGAGGTCGAAGAGCGAGGTGCCAGGTCGAGTCACGAGTCCTGAGCATACGTGCAGGCGGGCCGCTCGTCTAAGAAGTGCCATGACGGGTTGTCCGGGCCGGGCTCGGCGCCGGAGGTGACGCGGGGGGCGTGGGGTGCTGTCATGGCGCGTCATGACTGCCCGTGAAAACCTCCTGGCCCTGGTGTGTCTGTGTTTGCTCGCGCCGCTCTCCGCCCGGGGCGAGGAGCCCGAGCTTCCCTCCCGGGACGACTGGTGGGGTCAGGACAAGGCGTTGCACTTCAGCGTCAGCGCGGGCCTGGCCGGCGCGGGGTATGCCGGGGGGGCCCTGCTCTTCGACGCACCCGGGGCGCGCTGGCTCACCGGCACGGGAGTGGCGCTCGGGGCGGGGATTGGCAAGGAGCTCTACGACGCCGGACGCGGGAGCTTCTTCTCCTTCAAGGACCTCACCTGGGACGTGGTGGGCACGGCCACCGGGCTGGGCCTGTCCTGGGCTGTCGACCGGCTCTTCTTCCACCGGGAGGCGCCCGTGCCCCCGAGTTCCGAAGCCGGAGGGCTTGCACGGGAGCCTGCCTCTCAGAGGGGCGGGAGAGGGCTCCCAAGCGGGACGGGTCTCACCCTGGCCCTTTCCGTGGCGGGGAGGGGAATTCCACAAGGAGGGCCCGGAGGTGGTAAAAATCCATCCGTGACGTTGCTCCTCTTGGGAGGTTGGTAGATGACGCGGAATCGGCTCTTGCTTGGTCTGGGACTGGTGTCCCTGGGCACCTTCTCCATCTCTTGCAGCCGCGAGTCTCCTCCGCCCGCGCCCACCGCCGCCGCTCCGGTCGCAGCCGCGCCCGCGCCCGCCGCCGCCGCGGAGCCGGCCAAACCCACCATGGGCTACGAGAAGATCGTCTCCTTCTTCCGCCTGCCCCCCTCCGCGAAGGTGGTCGAGCCGAAGGACAGCCCGGAGCAGGTGACGCTCGGACACAAGCTCTTCTTCGAGGCGCGCCTGTCGAAGAACCACGACATCTCCTGCAACAGCTGCCATGACCTGGCGACCTTCGGCGTGGATGGCAAGGCCACCTCCGAGGGCCACAAGGGCCAGAAGGGCAACCGCAACGCCCCCACCGTCTTCCACGCCGCGGGTCACGTGGCCCAGTTCTGGGACGGGCGCGCCGCCACGCTCGAGGAGCAGGCCGCGGGTCCGATGATGAACCCGCTGGAGATGGCCATGCCGGGCGAGAAGCGCGTCCTGGCCACGCTCAACTCCATTCCGCAGTACGTGAACGAGTTCAAGGCGGCCTTCCCCGGCGACAAGAAGCCCGTGAGTGTGGGCAATGCCGCGCGCGCCATCGCCGCCTTCGAGCGCAAGCTCCTCACCAGCTCGCGCTTCGACAAGTTCCTCGCGGGCGACGAGAAGGCGCTCACCGAGCAGGAGCGGCGCGGGTTGGATCTCTTCGCCGCCTCGGGCTGCACCACGTGCCACAACGGGCCGTCGGTGGGTGGCACCTCCTTCCAGAAGCTGGGCCTCATCGAGGACTACCCCACCGAGGACAAGGGCCGCTTCGAGGTGACGAAGAACGAGGACGACCTGCGCAAGTTCCGCGTGCCCACCCTGCGCAACGTGGAGAAGACGGGCCCCTGGTTCCACGACGGCTCGGTGAAGGAGCTGCCCGAGGCCGTGCGCCTCATGGCCAAGCACCAGCTCGGCATGACCTTCTCCGACGCCGAGGTGGCGGACATCGTGGCCTTCCTCAAGAGCCTCACCGGCGAGCTGCCCGGGGGCGGACTCGTGTCGGCCCCCGAGCTCCCGCCGAGCACCAAGGCCACCCCGAAGCCGGATCCGACGTAAAGCTCGCCTCCCGGCCGGGGGGGCGCTAGGAGAGGAGGGCCATGAACACCCTCCTCTCCCTTCATTCGTACCTGCGCTACCTCGTGCTGCTCGTGGGCGTCGTCGCCGTCGCCTGGTTCGCCTTCGGGCTCGCCACGAAGCGGCCGGTGGACAAGTCCGTCCGCATCCTGGGCTCCAGCTTCGCGGGCCTGCTGGACACGCAGATCCTGCTCGGCATCATCGGTGTGGCCATGGGCCGCTACTACCCGGCGCTCATCGGGCACATCGTGATGATGATCCTGGCGGCCGGTCTGGCCCACGCGCTGCTGGTGAAGAATCGCAAGAGCGCCACTCCCGGCTACGTGCTGCCCCTCATCGCCGTGGGCGGGGCGCTCCTGCTCGTCGCGGGCGGCATCCTCGCCATCGGCCGCGGCTTGCTGAGCGGCGTCTATCTCTGACGGCGGTTCGAGCCGTCCTGGATTGCCGGAGCAGGAGGGGCAACGGCCTGTTGCCCCCGGCCGCCGGCAACGAAGCCCCTTGCCTCCGGTTTCTGGAAACCGCGCACTTCCGCCACTGTCCTCTGGGTGGACCAGGATGTGGGGCGCAACCTCGCTGCCCATAGCGCCGTGGAGCAGTGTGGCATTTCCATTCACAACACCTCTTCAATGGAAGAGGCGAGAAAGCTGATCGCCCAGCAGTCGTTCAACCTCGTCATCACGGATGTGGAGCGCCCCGGAGATTCAACAGCCGGATACAGTCTGCTTCGCTGGGTCCGCGGCAATCACCCATCCCTCCCTGTCATCCTCTATCCGCGGGGCGGAGGGTCTCGCGAGAGCCGAGAGACAGCCCAGAAGACTGGTGCGTTCTTGAGCACGGACGATACGGGGGAGTTGGTGAATGCCGTCGCCAACATTCTGGGTGTGCCTTGCGGTGATGGGCCTTTTATCTGGCACCCGAATAGGGAGTAGGTGCGGTCCCGGTCCCGGTCGCTACAGGGCCGTGACCACCAGCGGCGCCGCCACGAGTCGCATCGCCTCGACCACGGGCCCCCACCGCTTGCCTTCCAGCACCCCGCCCAGTCCTCCCAGCGAGGCGAGGAACCAGGCCGCGAAC
>NZ_DASVSO010001017.1:0-14200 GCF_036388035.1 Archangium sp. | reverse complement strand
TGCCTCTTCCAGGAAGATTCCGGCATCGAGGGCCTCGCTCGCCAAGGCCGAGAAGCAGGCGTCGGCGAGCCAGTCCCGCTGGAATCGGTTGGCGATGCCATCGAGCCGCGAATCGTCCTGGAGCCGCTGGCGGAACAACGCCGGGCGCAGTGCGCGCAGCAGCCCCGGGTCGGCGGTGCAGGGCTCGACGAGCGAGTCAGGGAAGCGCGGATCGATCGCCAGCGCGTCGACATCCGCGTTGAAGCCCAACGTGACAGGCTCGTGGCCTTCCTGGCCCACCCGCCGCTTGAAGGACACCACCCGCTCGGAGCTCTCTCCACCCTTCATCTTCAAGGAGACGTTGACTTCCGGGGTGAAGCGGATGAGCTCAACGGGCTCGGACAACGCGTGGGTATGCAGACGGAGCGCGTCGATCAGCGTCAGCCACCTTGAGCCCCGGGGCAAGTTCAACCCGTGCCCCTCGGCTGAGGTGCGCAGCGTGGTGCACCAGACGGGAAAGGCGTTGGAGGTCGACAGGATCTCCTCCGGCGGTTCCACCGTGTTCATCTGCAGCGGCCGGATGACGGCGACCGGTTCCTTGTGCTCGCTTCCTGGCACTTCGAAACGGCCAATCTCGGTGGCGTACTCCGGCTTGCAGAAGTCGTCGAGCCAGAGCGCGTCATCCACCTCCGGCAGTCGCACCCAGTTGCGTTGGTTGTGGTGCTGGATGCTGAAGCGGTGTGACACGCGCCCCGGAGCGAACTCGCGAAGGGCCTGGGCCACGGGCATCCACTCCTCGCGCCGCCGGAACGCGTTGTTCAGAACGATCTGCACTTCGGGCACGTTCAGATCGCCGAAGAGCGCCCGGGGGATGAATTCCGGAAGTGGTGCGCGTGGGGTGTAGGGCTCATGTGCCTCCGGCCTTTCGGGAGGGGCGAGCTTCCAGTTGCGCTCGAGCCGGCGGAGGCACGTCGGGATGACCGAGGTGAGCAGGGCCCGGGGCGGCTCCCAGAGTACCGACTGGAGCGTGGACTCATCGAGCCCCAGTGCTTCCTGGAGATAGCGGGTGAAGCGGGCCCGGTCGGCCGGGTTCTCGAGCACCCCGCGGAGTAACCTGGCGGCTGCCGTCCGGCGTTCGCCGTAGGGTTCCTGGGTGGGGGCAGAGAGGACGCTCCAGGCATCCATTGGCTTGCTGTCGGCCGAAGTGACGGCCGCTACCCAGTCGAGCAGGGTGTACGTGGCCTGCATCTTCAAGACATGCCGGTTGCCAATGGGCAGGTGCCTGGGCGTCAGAACGGGGGAGAAGATCTGCTCGTAGGCTTGGTAGGCGAGCCGATCACGTCCGAAATCAGTGAGGGCGACGACGGTCCAGGGCCGCATCTCCCGGCGCCGGCCGGCTCGCCCTTTTCGCTGCAGGAAGGAGGCCCCGCTGCGCGGCGCCTTGTGCTGCACCACGGCTCCGACTTCCGGATCGTCGAACCCGACCTCAAGCGACGAGGTGGCCACGACGATCTCCGCGCTCCGGTTGATGCCGCGATCCAGGGAACTCACCCGGTCGACGGCGGCACGCGCTCCCGCGGACAGCGAGTGGCCGATCCACTCGGCGGCCACCCATGACTGGCCCTGGGCCAGCCTCGCGCCATGGTCGGCGTGCTCGCGCGCGCGAAGGGTGGCCAACGAGCCCCACGGCTTCTTGGGATCCGGCAGGCCCGGGCGTTTCCACCCCTCCGCGTCGAGCGTATCGAAGAAGAGGCGGTTGTTGACGTCGAGGTTGTCGGTGAAGGCGAAGACCTTCTTGCCGTAGGCCGGGCGCGAGACGTCGTTCGGCTCAAGCATGCGGCGCATGAGCATGAGGGTCTGGATGGAGGTCGACAGGAGGCTCGCGCCGGAGACGGGATCTCCTCGTACGGCCACCTGGTACTCCATGCCCTCGGGCTCCAGCTCGGACTCGTCCGGACTGACCGCGACGACATCCGTTCGCCGTACACCGACCAGGTCCGCGAAGAAGCGTTCCGCATCGGCCAGGGTCGCGGAGAGACCCACGAAGTGGGGCCGGGCGTGGGTGAGCTTCTGCCAGCGGCGCAGCAGCAGGGCGACCTGGGCGCCGTGAACTCCCTCGTAGGTGTGCACCTCGTCGAGCAGGACAAGGCGTGGACGTTGGTGTTCGGGCTGCTTGAACCCGAACAGCTTGCCCATCGAGGTGGCCATCCGCTGGTTCACCATCTCCGTGGTGGTGAACAGCAGGTCCGGTGGGCTCCGCGAGAGGCTCTCGCGCGTAAGGCGTACTTCGTCGGGCCCCACCTTGAAGTCGCATGACTTCGATTCGCACGAGAGCCGTTCGATACCCTTCTGGATGTCCTCCAGCCGCCACAGGAGCCGCCGGTTGCAACGGGGACAGTCGCTCAAGGGGCAGCGGAGTGCCTTGTCTCCGATCTGATCCCATGCATCGAACTGCTTCCTCTTTTGGGGCGAGCCGTCGAGCAGATCCCTGGCCGTTTTGGGAACGTCGCCGTACAGGACGCCAATGGACAGCCGGATGCCCGCTGGCAGGACCGCGTTGACCCGCTGCGCCTGCCCGAGCGCCTCGCGCAACTGGTCCTTGAGCAGTTCGTTGCGAGGGTAGAGGGCCAGGCACTTGGTCCACGGCTGACCGCCCAGCCATCGGGCCATGGCGGAGAAGGCGGGCAGGTAGAAGGCCAACGTCTTGCCGCTGCCGGTGCCCGCGCAGACGATGGTGCCGAACGAGCGCTTGCTGGAGACGCGCTGGCTCAGTACGTCCTTCGTCGCGGTGAGCTGGAACTGCGCCAGCTTCAAGGGCTCCTCGGAACTGGCCCGCAGCAGTGCCTTCACCACGGTCACCTGGCGGGCGTCGAGCGCGGTGCTCTGAAGGGCCGCGAGCACATCCTGAGGGGTGAACCGGCGCTTGGGGAACGAGCGTGGACGCAATAGCACGCGGAAGTCCGCGACCAGGTTCTTCCCGGTGCGCCACCGCGCGGCGGGCCTGTCGGGCTTGTCGGCGAAGATCTGCCGCAGCCTCGCCATCAGCCGGAGCGTCTCCGCCATGCGCGTGCGGTAGCGTCCCTCCTCGCCGTGGACGGGCCACAGCAGGCGCTCGTTCTCGAGCCAGTCGAGGAGGTCCTGGGGATCCTCGAAGGCGGGCGGCTCCGAGCGCTTGAGGAATCGCGAGGCCCGCTCCAGGAGCTCGTCCTGGGCGAAGAATCCATCGACGATGCCCCAGGACAGCAGGGCGGCCTCAGCCCGCTCAAGCTCGCCCAGGAAGTCGAGCCCTTGGCTCTGCGATTCATCCAGGCTCATGGCCTCTTCACCCCGGCGCCCTCGATCCACCGCAGACGGATCCGGTCGAGCAGCCCCCGGCTATCGAGCCACTTGCGCACCTCGTCCGTGAAGAGCCCGAGCGCCGCGCCTCCAGGCTGTTGGGCGGCCCGGAGGAACTGGCGCACCGCCGGGGGGTAGTGCGTATCGCTGAGGTCCGCGAGTCCGGCGCGTAGCGCCTCCGCTCGCTCGAGAATGGCTTTGAGCTCGCCATTCGTTCGAGGGGTCCGGACGGTGGCGGCCAGCAGCTCGCTCTTGAGCTGCCGGACCCGCCTCACCGACGGCTCCTGTCCGGGGATGGTGGCGATGTCCTCGAGCAGCTTCTCGTTGACCTGGGGGAGCTCCGCCAGGAAGGCCTTCCATGCCTCATCGACGATGCCCGTCAACGCGGTGTTAAAGACCTCAAGCCGTTTGCGGAACCGGGAGTAGTCGCTGCCCTTGGTGAAGTCTTCCGGTGCGTCCTGGCGGGCCTTGAGCAGGAGCTTCGACAGCAGGTCATCGAGCTCCGTGCCGTCGGGGAGGCTTTCGGGGGACAGGCGCTCGTCGTGCAGGAGCACGCCCGCAGGAATCGCGAATTGCTCCAGGGCTTCCCGGAACTCCACCAACTCCTTCCGCCGCTTCTCGAAATGTTGTGCCTGGGCTTCGTCCGACTGGCGGTTCTTGAGCCGCTCGGCCTGCTGCCGCAAGTCCCGGGCGAGTGTGACGGCGTTGTTCATGAGGTCTCCCGCAGGCCGCGCAGATGTCGTCCGATGGTCTCGAGCTCTTCCACGAGCGCGTTCCGTGCGGTCTCGATGGGGTCCGGGCCACTAGCGTCCAGATTCGACTTGATGGCCGCGCCGGCGTTCTTCAGGAAGGCGGTCAACTGTTCGATGAATCTTTCAATGACGAGGAGGGCCGGTCGGTCGAGCTGCGCGAGCACCCCGAGCGTCTGTCCCGGAGCCTTCTCCGTCTCCAGGCGGGCGAGTTGATCGAGCACCCCCTTTACCGGGCTGTCGTAGAAGGACTTGATGGCCTCGCGAAGTGTCGACGGGTCGATGCCCTGCACCACGCCCAGGGCTGCGGTGGACTCGACGAGCTCACTGAAGACGGTCCGAACCTCGTCCCTGTCGAACGTTTGGCCCAGAAAGGCCAAGCTCGCCCGGCGCAGCTCGAGCAGGTCCTCCGACATCTTCTTCGCCGCAGGCTGGAGTTCCGTCTTCAGGGTGGAGACGTCGTTCGCGAGCACACGCAGCGCCTTCGAGTTCGAGGGGGCCTTCACCTGCGAGGTGACGCTCCAGCTCTTCTTGACCGATTCCAGTGCTGGAATGAGGCGCACAACATCCAGGGCGTGCACGTCCTTTCCCTCGCCCTGTCTGGCGCCCACCTGCTGCAGCAGGATGTCCCGGGCCGACGGACGGGTCGGGGTCTGTTCGCGCAGACTGGCGCTCTTCTCGAGTGTCGAGTCCCACCTGCGCCAGTCGAGCCGCTGGGTATTGGTCCCGGGCGCGGGTGGCGTGAGCTTCTCAAACAGGGCTTCCACCAGCGCTGTCCGGTCCGAGGTCGGGCCGACCCTGGCTCCCAGACAACGCGCTCCCACGAGCAGGACTTCCACCATCGGGGTGATGAACTCGTCCGCCTGCTCCCGGGCGGCATCGAGCGTTCTGGCGACGCGATCCGTCAGGAACTGGGCCACGCGGACGCTGTCGCGCTCCGCTCCCTCGTAGTTCCACTCCCGCCCGTACTCTTCGTGACGGACGATGGCCAACAGCGCATTGCGGATGCCGAGGGATGCCTGCTCGTCTTCCCGTTCACGTTGCGTGCAGACCACGAACAGCGCATTGGCTTCGGTGGTCTCCGCGGTCGAGCCTCCCGGTAGGAAGAGCTTGTCGGCGACTTTGGCGGTATCCCAGGGAGATTGCAGGCTGTGCAGGGACCAGGGGATGAACGCCATCACCCGGTGGGCGATCCAGTTGCGCAGGTCGCGAGCGTCGCCCTGGGAAAGACTCTTGCCGCGATGCCACTCGGTGAGTTTCTGGTCCCACTCCTGGAGCTTGGAAAGCGGCGCGCTGGTGCTGGCCTTGGGCGGCTTGGACGGCTTGGGCCCGACGGGCTCCGCCGGGGATGTGACCGTGGGCCCCTCGACACGGATGGAACCCCCGTGGCTGAGCGCGGCCAGACCGAAGGCCTGGAAGACCTGGGGAGCCGTTCCCCAATAGGCGACCACGCGGGCGTACCGCTTCCAATGAACCGGCTGGAGGCGCCGGATCTCCGCGAGCATGTCACCCGAGAGCGCCTCCGTGGTGCCGAACGTCTCCGCCGGAAACTCTCCGCGCTCGAACTCCGGGCGGTACCCGAGCGTCTCGCGCAGGACGTTGTTGATGATGTTGCGCGGGTTGAACAGGGGACGTCCATCCGCCCCCAGCGAGCCCGTGGCCACGAGCCGCTCGATCGTCGTGCGGTTGAAGGGGAAGAGGGAATGGCCCTGCGTGGACGTGCCAAACGCCTCGATCACCCGTGCTCCTGGCTCGTCGATCTCGTGCTCGAAGCGGGGGACCCATCCGGCCGACCACTCACCCCCCGAGCCCGCAGCGCGGGTGTTGAAGCGGGCCGTGAGATGGTCCCGGCCGAGGCGGGCGGCGTTGAGGTACCCGCCCACAAGCTCCACGGCGCGGCTGACCACGTCATTGTCCTTCTCGGGGATGCGCCACTCGATGCGGGCGCGGGTACGGACCGTGGCCTTCATCAAGTAGCCTTCGGTGTAGGCCAGCGCGCTGCGGATGGTGCACAGCACCTGCCTGCCGTCCCGGTGCGCCTCGCGAATCATCACGTCGAGGAGTGCCCCCTGCAGGCCGGACAGCACGGCGAAATCCTCCACCAGGAGGATGAGTTCTTTCTGCTCCGCGAAGAGCTGGGCACGGACGTCCACGAACAGCTCCGTCAGGGTGTTGTCGCCCATCCGGAGCAATTCCTGCTTGGCCTGATCGAGGAGCTCATTGAGTAGGCGTGCGGCCTGGGCCCGGCGCTGGTCTCCTTCCCTGGCGATCAGTTTGTAGAATTCCTTCGCCTGGGCATTCATCGGCTCCACGAGCTCGTTGCGAACCCTGAAGTCCGAAACTTCGAACTGGTGGGCCCGCTGGTCGACGTCGGAGCCTCCCTCCCGGGTGACATGCTCCGCCAGACGGGAGACTATTCCCGGCTCGTCCGCGGTGCCGAGGAAGAGCTCGGTTTCGAGGGTAGGATCCCCGAGGAAGGCGGGCAGGGCACGTGGGGCACCGAAGGCCTTAATCAGCTTGTCGTGTTCCGGATCCTGCGAACGATTCGACGCCAGCCGTTCGGTGGCCGCAGCGGATGCCTTCACCAACAGGTGCCGCAGGTTCGTCAGCAGCATCTTCGCCGCCAGTTCGGGATCGAGCTGCTCGTGGGCCTCGTTCAGCTTCTTGCGGAAGGGGGCGTAGGCGGGTCCCGAGAGCCCATCCAGAATCAGGCGAAGCACGCCCTTGAGGCTGGAGCCCTTCGGAATGCGGATGATGTGCAGGTGCTCGCGCCGGGGATGCCTCTGCAACTGGACGTCGAGCCAGCGGATGACATGGGACTTACCGACTCCCGAGCTTCCGACGATGGGCAGGATGACCCGGCCTTCCGGTGGGGCCTCCTCCATGAAGGCCTCGAGCAGTGCTCGCTCATCGCGGAGCTCGGTCTCCTGGCCACCTCCCTCGCGCTTGCATTCGAACTTCATCGGCTGGTGGGCGGCGAGGAAGATGGCGTTGCTGCTCGTTTCCGCCTCGGCGGAGATGCACGCCTTGACGCTCTCAAGCGTCGGCCAGTAGGGCAGGAGGGATTTCATGCTCATGCGGCCCTCGTCCACACCACGTGGGAAACCCGCTGGAAGGGGGCGTTGTCCCGGCCGAGCAGCACCTTCTCCTCCGGTGCATCGGAGCGGGTGGGCAGTTGGATCACTCCCGACTCCTCCAGACGGATGAGCGCTCGGGAGAGGCTGGTGGAGACTTCGTGGGACGCGTGAGGCATCCACACGTCCTTCTTGCGGAGATGTTCTTCTATCTGCTGGCGGTAGGTACCACCGTCGATGACTGGCAACCGCTCGGCGAGCCGTTCCAGGAAACGGCCGATGGGGAGTTCGCGAGTGCCTTCGAAAGTGCCTGGAAGCTCATCGAGCACGGCCTCCGTGGGATCGGAGATCAACCTGGCCCCTACTCCTGGCAGGGGGCTCTGCCAACCCAACCCGAGGAAGGGCGCGTAGTCGTCACGGTACGCATACCAGCGTGTGTCGTTTTGGATGGGCATCGGCCGGGTGGAGACCTGCTCCTTGATGAGTTCGTCGACGTCGGACCACTTGCCGCCAGGGAAGGCGTACGAATTCTGGGCGAGCACCCAGCACGCCCCACGGGTGAGGTCGGCGCACCGGCCTGCGACCTCCGAATCCCGCTCCTCCGCGAGGATCTGCGGGTTGTTCGCGGGGGAGAACACGAGCCGGCGGAGCGCCGTTCGCAAGGGGGCCGGATCCTTCGAGTCGAGGCCGGGTTGCTTGAAAGCGGGAGCCAGGGAGATGGTCTGCTCCTCGTTCTCCTCCTGAATGAAGAAACCGATCTCAAGCCAGCGTGTCAGCGTGATCCTCGCTTGGTACTGCTCCTTCTTGTTTGCCTCATCCTTCTTTTCGTCGTCACCGGGCTGCGCCGAGGCCCAGAGCGTCCTGGGCGCACACAGGTCGAGCAGTTCCTGTCTGGGAAGCGGGCCGCGGAGGAGCAACGCACGGCGGAACGCGAGCAGAACACTCAGCTGTCCATCACTGGGACGATTGAGGAGACCCATCAGTCAAGCCTTCGGAGAAAGAGATCTAGGGACATGTGCTCAAGCAGATCGACGAGCCGCCTGCCTCGGCCGTTGGGCTCAAGGACATCATTCGGAAGCACCAGGATGTGAGCCGGCCGCTCGAGCGAGAGCAGGTATGAGAGGGAAGGCTTCCGCTCCTCCTGGGGCTCGATGACGCTGACCCTGCGCACGAGGGGCTCGCCCGACGGTGCGTCCTCCTCTCCGATGTCCCGGTGGATAAGGAAGCGCAAGGGGGACTTGCGCCAGAGTTCCCGGGCTTCCTTCTGTTCCGCCAGCAGCTGTCCCGTGGCGACCTCAAGGAACCCGCGGGCGGCCAGCACGCCGAGCAGGTCAATGACCTTGCGGCGCCAGGTGCTCAGGGCCTGCCGGTCCTCCGGCCTCGGGTAGGAGACGATGAACAGGCCGGTGGGCGGAGTGCCCTTCCCTTGCGCCCGGTCGAACACGTTGGCCACCCGGCGGGGGGGCGCGGCCTGGGGGATGACATAGTCGTGGGAGACCCGGTGCTGCCTCCGCGTGACCGGGCAGTCTCCGGCCGAGCCTTCCGGGAAGATGCCGAGCTCGTGCAGCGTGTAGGTGCGGTTGAAGAGGGAGGCGAGCGTGTGCTGGCCCGAGAGCACCTGCTTCATCTCCGCCAGCGCCTCACCGTTCTGCACCATGGAGGAACGCCTCTGGCTCCACACCCCCTCCAGTTGGTGCCCGCTCTCGCGAAGCTTCACGGCGCTTTTCAGGGAGAAGCTGTTCAACGTGTCGCGCCAGCGCCGCTCGAAGTCGGCTTCGCTCTCGTGCTCCGCAGGCTCGAGGAAGGGCGGCTCGACCGCATCGAGCCCCAGCAGCCGGAGCCGGGCCATCAGGGTGAGTGTGCGGCGGTTCCACGCTTGGTTCTCTCGCGAGTCGCCGGTGACGTGCTTGGCCCGCGCATTCAGGGGCACCAGGAAGACATCCTCGCGGCCGGCGACCGGCTCGCGTCGCAGCCACATCGCCTTCCAGCGCTCCAATCCCTTCTCGACACCGATGATCCGCTCGTCCGCGATCTGCTGCGCGACCCGCAGATCCTCGTCGATGTACAGCATCAGGGCGAAGGAGGCCTTGCCGTCGCGTCCCGCGCGGCCGACCTCCTGGTAGTACCGATCGACCGTCTCGGGCACGCAGGCGTGGAGGACGGTTCTCACGTCCGACTGGTCCACCCCCAGGCCGAATGCCGAAGTGGCGACCACCGCATCGATCTCTCTCCGCTCCCACCGCTCCAGCAGGCGCGTGCCCTCTTCCGTGGAGAGATCGCCTCCGCGAACACAGGCCACACGCCACATCCCCATCGCGCGGATCCGCTGCTCCCAGTTGGCGGCATCCTCACGGCGCGTGGTGTAGAGGATGAATGGGCGGGGGATGCGGCGCACGACCTCCGAGAGCCGCGCCTCCCGGTCCGCCTCGTCCTGGGCGCGGTGGATCCAATGGCTCGGCTCCGGGCGGAGGTGGACGGCCGAGACGATGTCCATCTCCCCGAACAGAAGATGCAACGTCGACCAAGTGTCCTCGGTCAGCGTCGCCGTGGCCAGCACGGTGCGCAACCGCTCGGAACTCTCGGTCCGTAGTCCGTTCCGCAGCCCCGAGAGCAGCTGGAACTCGGGGCGGAAGTCCGCGCCCCATTCCGCGATGAGGTGCGCCTCGTCCACGATGAGATGGGCGAGCCTGTTGCCACGCGCTGCCTCGAACAGCGCCGAGCGGAGCATGCCCACCGCCGCTTCGGGTGAGGTGAAGACGATGGGCTGCTCGCCCGTTCGGATCCTCTGCCGGAAGAGCCGCCGGGCTTCCTGGCCGAGTCCTCCGTGGTAGGCATACTCGATATCGCCCGCGTCCTCGCCCACTAAGCTGGCGAAACGCTGCGCCTGATGTTTGGCCAGCGCCACGGTGGGGACGATGACGACGGTCATCTGCCCCCGCGCCCGGGCCGCCAGCGCGAGCGACTGGAAGACGAGGCTTTTGCCCGCGCCGGTGGGCAGGTTCACCAGCAGCGTGGCGCCCGGCGCCATGAGGAAGCCCGCGCGGATGGCCTGCCGCTGCCCGGGAGACGCGTAGGTCCTCGACGTCCGGGGTGATCGAGCGAGCAGGTCCGTGATGGCGGGATCCATCGGGGACGTGGCGTCGCGCCGCCGCGGCCGCTCCGCGAGTGCGTCGGCCGTGGGGTCCGATTCGGGACTGCCGAGCCAGCCCGGGTGCCACGGCAGGGCGCGGACCTTGAAACGGTCCGGAGCCTCCGAGACGATCTCCATTCCGAACGCGCTCCAGGTCGCCCTGTCCGGCCATTCGGGTGCACGGGGCACGGCGAAGTAGGGAGCCTGTCCCGGGCCGCCCAGCGCCGCCTGTCGGGCGAGCACATGGCGGATCAGCCCGGCGAGATCGCCGGGACCGGTCCGCTCCTCCCGAAGGCCGAGGAGCGCGATCCGGAGCCTGTCGTGGATGGCATCCTCGAAGGGCTCCTCGGGGATGGGCTCGTCCGGCCATCTGGCCAGGAGCGACTGGAGGGTGTGGAAGTAACTCATCGGGGCTGGAACGGATTCTGGCCGGAGAGGAACACGGCACCGACTGAGTCGGGCCAGATGCGGGGCTGACGGATGCCCCGGGCTAGCGCCGCGGCGAGCCGGTTCTCGAACTCCAGGTGGCGCTGCTCGGCCTTGTGGGAGGTGCCTTCCTTCAGGTGGGCCAGACGGCTGGAGAGCCGGGCTGCGGCCATGGCCGTGTGCCGCTCGAGTCGTTCGGCATGTGTCTCGGTCAACCGGCTCAGGTCGACATCGGCGGTGAGCAGGGCCTCGGCCCGCCTGCGGGCGGCCCGGCACGTGTCCTCCCACGTGGCGAGCAGGCCCATGTCGGACACCACCTCCCAGCGCGCGGGGTTGAGGTTGTAGTCCGTGCCACCCCGGGATTCCTGGTGGTAGCTGTCCTCGATCTGGGCGCGCACTTCCGGAGACTGAACGGGCTCTCCGTCCTGGTCGACCCAGACGGTCCGGAAGATCGGAGGAAAGGCCTCGTCAGCCCGGCGGCGAACCGCGTGCGTGGCTTCCCCGAACGACGAGAGGATCTCAAGGGCGGGGCCCACATCCACTTCGACCATGAAGTCGAAGCGGAAGAAGACATCGCTCACCGCATTCGTCTGGTAGCCGGGGATGCAGCGCCAGAGCGCCCAGGCGATGCCCCGGTCGTCGTTGCGCGCCAAGTCCGTGAGCCCGTCCAGGAAGGGGTGCCCCATCCGCAGCAGCGGGGAGCAGGCGCGGGCGGCGGCGTTCCGGCTCGCGGTCATCTTGTAGGTACGCCACTCGCCACCGCGAGCGCTCCCCTCAATGGTCTGGCCGAGCGACGAGATGAGCTCCATCACCGGAATGAGGGTGTTGGACCCGCCATGCCGGTGCGCATAGGCGTAACGGAAGAACCTGGGATCGCCATGCTCCGGCCGGAATTCGAATTGCAGCGCCTCGGCCGCCCAGGCCCGCATGGGCTCGAGCACGGCGTCGTCATCAAGGTCGTGCTCTTCCAGGTCATCGAAGGAGAAGCCGTCCTCAAGCTCGGCCGGATCCGTCGAATCCAATGCCTCCTGCGCGCGGATGCGCTTGAGCTCGTGCTCCAGTCCATTCTCCTCGTCGCTCATCCGGGCAGCGGCCTGTTCGATCGCCGCGGTGCCGTCATGGAGCAGGCCCGTGGTCAGCGAGCGCATGTGCTCCTCGAGCACGTACTGCAGCGGCGCCACCGAGCTTGAGAAGACATCCACCGCCTCCTGCAGGCAGGTGGCCCATGCCTCCTCCCACCGCGTGGGCGACAGCAGGAGGATGGAACCCACCTTGCCGCGGGCTCCGATGCGATCGATGCGGCCGATACGCTGCTCAAGCCGGTTCGGCGAGAGGGGCAGGTCGTAGTGGATGACCACAGCCTTCTCTCCTTGGAGGTTGAGGCCTTCCTCGGCGTGCCGATCACAGATGATGGCGATGACCCCCGCGTCGGTGTTGGGCTCGAAGGGGGCGCGCAGGACCTTGCCGCCGGCACGCGCCGAGAGCACGGCATGAACGCGATCCGCGACCCATGGCTCGTCGACGAAGATCACCGCGCGATGCTTCCGGGCCTTCTGCGCGGCCACTAGCTTCAGCAACGCATCGAGCCGCGGATCGCGCTCGAGCAGGAACTCGAGCAGTTCTTCCGCGTTGCTCAGCCACTCGCGCTCCGAGTCGAAGGCGGGGCGGGTGCCCTTATCCAGGGCGTGGCCGCGCTCGGTGAAGCGCTCGCGGAGCACAGACGGGTGGGACAGGAAGGCCTCCACCAGCCGTGTGAAGAGCCGCTGGAGCTCTCCCTCGAACGCGGGCTCTCCCGTGGAACGGACGTGGAACGAGGCCCGCTCCTGCCACTCGTCGAGGAGCCTGGAGGCCGTGGCCCTGGCGTCACACGGGTGAGAGACCCGCTCGGCTCCCGTGCGCAGGGGCAGGTCACTGGCGACGTGCTCGGAATCCCGGCGAGTGCGCAGCAAGCGCCGGTCGATGCGGTACGTTTCCCCGATGTGCGCGCGAAGGGCTCGGATGGCGGAGATGCGCTCCTCGCTGCTTTCGTCCTCGCTGACCAGAGGGCGGATGCCGTCGATGAGATCGCGCAGGCGCGGGTCCTCGGGAGCGAGCTGTGCCAGTCCGTCGAGCGTCCCTTCCAGGAACAGTTCGGCGACATCGTCTTGCAGGGACTGGAGGTGTTCGGCGATCTCCTGACGGCTGGCCACCAGCTTGTGGAACCGCTCGCGACCCTCTAGGCGATGCACCTGGGGGTCGAGCAGGTGGAGCATGGCCAGGAATCCATCCTCGTTGTGCAGTAGGGGCGTGGCCGACAGCAGCAGAACGCGCGGAATCTTGCGCGCCAGCTTCTCGAGCACCTCGTAGACCGCCCGTTGCCGGCGTTGGGGGGCGTAGGCCAACCGGGCGGCTTGGTGCGCCTCGTCGATGATGAGCATCCCGAGCCCGGCGGGGAGCTCCGTTTCCGAGAGCTTGTTGGAGGCGACCACCTGGATCTGCTCGTCGAGCGCGTCGCCCAAGTGGAACCTACCCTGGAGTTCGGTGCGCCATTGCTCGACCAGATGTTCGGGTACGACGATGAGCGCGCTGGCGTCGAGGGGATGATCGAGGAAGTACTGGCGGAGGATGATGCCGGCCTCGATGGTCTTGCCGAGGCCCACCTCGTCCGCCAGGAGGAAGCGCTGCACGGGGTCGCGTAGGACGCGGCGCACCACGGCAACCTGGTGGCGGTGGAGATCGACGCTCGAGGAGGCCAGCCCGGAGAGGCCGCCGAAGCGAGAGCGGTGCTCGGTCACGAAGCGAATGAAGCGGGCCCTGCGCTCATGCCAATAAGGGGTTTCCGTGAGGGTGGCGGCGAGCCAGTCGGTCGGGTCCTCGACGGGGTGCTTCCAGCGAAGAAACAGGTTGGAGAGGGGGAACTCTGCCTCGTGCTTGTTGGGAAAGGCGACGCGGTAGTAGTCCTCCCCGGAGTCGGAACTGGGCGCAGCCTCAAGCAGCCGGGCGGCACGCCAGATCGCACGAGCCTCATCCCAACAGAAGACCCGGCTTTGGGCATTGAGCGCGGCGGGACTCAGGCTCGTGATGTCGACCTGCACCACCTTCCTCGCGTTGGAAGCCGGCGAGACGAAGTACTCGATACTCGCGCTGCGACCATCGAACTCGACCAGCTTGCCTGCCCCGAAGACGTTCTCTTCGGACTCAACGAAAGCCCCTGGCCTCAGTTTCATGCCTCCCCCGATCGACGCTCGCCAGCAGTGTTGCCACCTGTGCGGTCGCTGCGTGGACGGCTGATGCACGGGAACCGCAGATTCCTGCAGGCAGGCGGGCCTCCGAATCGTACATCACGACCATGAGCACGAGCCAAGAGAATGCTCGCAGGCAGGACCTCACGCGGCGGATGGACGAGGCTGGCCTCAGCGGGTAGGGGGGTACACCCTCAGTGTGGGTGGGAAGCCACTTGGTCGTGCTCTGGCCGGGTCGCCTGTGACATCGGACGTGGTGGGACGGCCTCCATCCGGTAGATTCCA
>NZ_DASVSO010001016.1:0-2758 GCF_036388035.1 Archangium sp. | reverse complement strand
CGAGGCCCAGCGGGAGGAGCTGGTGGCGCAGCTCAACGGCCTGCTGCACCGTGCCCCCCACCTGCCCCTGCCCCCGCCGCCCGAGACGCTGGACGTGCCCACCGAGCCCCCACCGCCCGCCGAGGCCCTGGCGGACGAGGCGGTGAAGCAGCGCCCGGAGCTGGCGAGCCTGCGGGCGCGGGTGGGAGGCGGAGACGCGGCGGTGAAGCTGGCGCGGCGCGAGTCCCTGCCGGACGTGATGGTGATGGGCTCGTACAACTCGATGTGGATGGAGACGCCGCACCGCTTCATGGCGGGAGTGGCGGTGGAGCTGCCCGTCTTCCGGGGCAAGCGCCGGGCGAGGGTGGACGAGGCCCAGGCGATGCTCCAGCGGATGAAGCACGAGGAGGCGCAGCTGGTGGACGAGGTGCGCGTCGAGGTGGCGCGGACGCGGGCGCGGCTGGTGGAGGCCCAGAAGGCGGTGGCGCTCTACCGGGACCGGGTGGTGCCGGCGGCGAACGACCAGGTGGCGGCGGCGCGGGTGGGCTTCGAATCCGGACGCAACGGCTTCCAGGTGCTGCTGGACGCGGAGAAGAACCAGCGCGGCGTGGAGCTGCGCTTCGAGGAGGCGCTCGCGGACGTGCAGCGGCGCCAGGCGGAACTGCAACGCGCGCTCGGGCGGGTGCCCGGGCTGCCGAGGGAGGGGGAGCTGCCATGAGCACCAGGACTTCGTCGTACCGTCAGTGGTTGGGGCCCGTGCTGTGGAGCGTGGGGCTGGTGGTGGTGGGGCTCGTCTTCCGGGGGCCGCTGGTGGAGTGGTTCACCGGCGCGCGGACGAAGGACGCGGCGGCCCAGGTGGCACCGGCGGCGGCGCATGAGGCGCACGGAGCCTCCGGGCACGAGTCCCCGAGGCCCTCGGGCCTGGCACTGCCCCCGGGGCCGCTGCCGGCCGAGTCGCTGGAGTACGCGCGAGCGGCCTTCGAGGCCACGGAGCGGATGCGGGTGGCGCTGGCGCGGGATGCACTGGAGGGCCTGGACACCCGGGGGCGCGAGGTGGCGGCGGCGCTGCGGGCGCTGGCCGGGAGCCTGAAGGGCGCCGAGGGCACGAAGGCGGTGGAGGCGGGCGCGGAGGCGGCCGAGCGGCTCGCGGTGGCGAAGGACGTGGACGAGGCGCGGGTGCGCTTTGGCGAGGTGAGCCGGGTGCTGGTGGGGCTGGCCGAGGCGGATGCGCGGCTGCGCGAGGGCTGGCACATCTACCAGTGCCCGATGGAGAAGGGCTTCAACAAGTGGATGCAGCGCACGCCGGGGCTGGAGAACCCGTACATGGGCCGGCGGATGCTGGCGTGCGGCGCGGAGTCCGAGTGGAAGGTGGAGGCGGCGGCGAAGCCCGCCCCGGTGCCGGGGGAAGTCGCGCACTACACGTGCCCGATGCACCCCTCGGTGAAGCAGAAGGAGGCGGGCAAGTGCCCCATCTGCGGGATGGACCTGACGCCGGTGACGCGGGAGGAGCTGGAGAGCGGGGTGGTGTTGATCGACTCCCTCCGCCGTCAGCGCATCGGGGTGAAGACGGCGCCGGTGAAGGTGGGGCCGATGGACCTGTCGGTGAGGGCGCTCGGGCGGGTGACGTACGACGAGACGGCGCTGGTGGACGTGACGCTGAAGCTGGACGGCTTCATCCACAAGTTGCACGTGGACGCGACGGGCCAGCCGGTGAAGCGGGGCGAGGCGCTCTTCACGCTCTACAGCCCGGAGCTGTACGCGGCGCAGCAGGAGTACCTGCTGGCGTTGAGGAGCCAGGTGGCGGCGAAGGACTCGGGGGCGCCGGAGCGGGCGGACTCGCTGGTGCACGCCTCGCGCAAGCGCCTGGAGCTGTGGGGGCTGACGCAGGCGCAGCTCGACGGCATCGCCAGGCGGGGCGAGCCCATCGAGAACCTGCCCTTCCTGGCACCGGCGAGCGGCTACGTGCTGGAGAAGACGGTGGTGGAGGGCGCGGCGGTGAGGGCGGGAGACCGGCTGTATCGCATCGCCCCGCTGGACAAGGTGTGGGTGGAGGCGGACGTGTACGAGGCGGATCTGCCGAGGGTGAAGGTGGGGCAGGAAGTGGAGGTGACGCTGCCGTACCTGCCGGGCAAGACGTTCAAGGGCAGGGTGGGCTACCTCTACCCGACGCTGCAGGCGAGCACGCGGACGGGGCGCCTCCGGGTGGAGCTGCGCAACCCGGCGCTGGAGCTCAAGCCGGACATGTACGCGGAGGTGAAGCTGAAGGTGGAGGGAGGCGCGCGGCTCCAGGTGCCGGAGTCGGCGGTGCTCTACACGGGGCCGAGGCGGCTGGTGTTCGTGGACCTGGGCGAGGGGCGGATGGCGCCGCGGGAGGTGAAGCTCGGAGTGCACGCGGGGGAGGCCTACGAGGTGCTGGAGGGGCTGAAGGCGGGCGAGGTGGTGGTGACGAGCGGCAACTTCCTGGTGGCGGCGGAGAGCCGCATCCGCTCGGCGGCGGACCACTGGGGCGGAGGCGAGCATGAGGCCGAGTGACGGGGGGATGGAGGCCCGGCCCGGGCTCATCCAGAAGCTCATCGCGGGCAGCGCGCGCAACCCCTTCTTCACGCTGCTGCTCGTGGGAGGCCTCGCGGTCTGGTCCGTGCTCGCGATGCGAGACACGCGGCTGGACGCGATTCCGGACCTCTCGGACGTGCAGGTCATCGTCTTCACCGAGTGGCCGGGGCGCAGTCCGGACCTGGTGGAGGACCAGGTGACGTACCCCATCTCGTCCTCGCTGCTG
>NZ_DASVSO010001015.1:0-22434 GCF_036388035.1 Archangium sp. | reverse complement strand
ATGCCAACCAGCGAGAAGGCCAGGGCCATGCTCGGACTGGCGCCGGTGGACAGGGCCACCACGTCGATCCCCGCCAGGTAGAGGGCCATGCGCGGACGGACCCACCGGTCGAGCCCGAAGTAGAAGAGCATGTTGAAGGGCACGAAGGCCCAGCTCAGCACCGCCCACTCGGTGACGATGCCCGCCACGCAGACGCACAGCGCGTTGACCCCCATCCGCGCCGCCTCCACCACGGCGCGGCTGGCACTCTTCCTGGACCACTCCAGGAGCACGACGTTGAAGAGGGTGAGCCCCAGGCCCATCCCCACCTGGAAGAGGACGACGCGCCACTGGCCCCAGAACGAGACGATGATCGCGAGGTTGATGG
Organism: Archangium sp.; assembly: GCF_036388035.1. Classification (GTDB taxonomy): domain Bacteria; phylum Myxococcota; class Myxococcia; order Myxococcales; family Myxococcaceae; genus Archangium. The sequence continues at coordinate 22,067 of NZ_DASVSO010001015.1, read as the reverse complement.
CGGCCGCCCCCAGCCCCGCGAAGCCCTGGATGTTGCTCTGCACCTGCTCCGGATCCGCCGCACGAACCGCCTCTTCTGCTCGGGCATCCATCGAGAACCTCCGGAGTGCTCAGGTCTTCGAGGTGGAAGGGCCTTGTCCGCCCAGGAGGGCCCGGACGTCAGCGACGAGGCGGGCGTCGTCCCAGGGCTTGCTGCTGAAGTGGGAGATGATGCCGGCGCCAGGGCCGGTGTGGATGGACACGTCCGCATGGCCCGAGATGAGCACCCGCACCGTCTTGGGCGCGATGCGCAGCACCTGGCCGAGCAGCTCCAGGCCATCCATCCCCGGCATCTTCAAGTCGGAGATGACCACGTCCGCCTCGAAGGTCGCGAGCTTCTGGATGGCCTCGGCGCCATTGAGCGCGACCTCGATGGAGAAGCCCTCCCGCCGGAACAACCGGCGGAGGGCTCCCACCACATGGACTTCGTCGTCGACGATGAGAATCCGGGTCATGGGGCGTTGTTTCTCGTCGCAATCACCCCACGGCGCGCAGCACGGGCCGACTGGGTTGGAAGGTGGCCACGGGTTCGACCTTTCCCGCCACGGGCAGAGGCATGGCCGCCTCGAAGTGGAACTCCTCGCCGCACCGGGTCCGCGTCGCCTCGGACACCAGCATCGCCACGCCGACCTTCTTGGTGAGTCCCTCGATGCGGCTGGCCAGGTTCACGGCATCTCCAATCACGGTGTACTCGCGGCGCTGCTCGGGCCCGACGTCCCCCACGACGACACTGCCCGTGTGCACGCCAATCCCAATGTGCAGCGGCTCCTCCCCCCGGGCACGGCGCTCGGCGTTGAGGGCCTCCAGGGCCTCTAGCATGGCCAGCCCACATGCCACGGCGGCATTCGGGTGTCCGGCCAGCTCCAGGGGGGCGCCGAAGTAGGCGAGGATGCCGTCGCCGATGAACTTGTCGAGCGTGCCCCCGTGGCGGAACACCACCTCCACCATGCGCGCGAGGTACTCGTTGAGCAGCCGCACCACCTGGGGACTCTCCATGCGCTCGGACATGGAGGTGAAGCCCCGGATGTCGGCGAAGAGCAGCGTCACCTCGCGGTGCTCGCCCTGTCCGCCGTCGGCGCTGGCGCCCACCTGGAGGATGCGGCGGGCCACCTCGGGGGAGAAGTAGCGGCCCAGGCGCATGCGGTGCGTCTGCTCCTGGGACACATCGTGGACCAGCCGGTACATCTGCGAGCGGGTATACGACGCCGCCACGGCCGCGATGGAGAGCACCAGGGCCACGCCTGGGAGGTTGTCCCCAATGCTCCGGCCGCTGCGCTGCACCAGCACCGTCTCCAGGCAGATGCCGAGCACGGTGGCCAGCCCCATGCTCACGCGCGAGCCGCCCAGCAGCGCCGTCATCATCACCAGGATGATGTAGATGCCCACGGAGATGCCGGCCATGACCTGGCCGTTGGCGGAGACGGCCACCGCCGGGGCCTGGATGGCGAACACGGCGGGCATGTCGAGCAGCAGCACGGCGATGTCCGGCCGGTGGCGAAGCAGCGGGAGGAACCGTCCGCCCGCCCACAAGGCCGCCGCGAGCAGCACGTACGCCGCCAGGAGCGCCAGGGGCATGCTCCAGTCGAAGAAGTACGCACACCCGAGCCAGCCGAGCGCGCCCAGGGCGCGGAAGCGGTACACCCAGCGCCCCATCCGGACGCGCTGCGCGTCCAGACGCTGGAGGATGATGTCGTCGAGAGCGGACTCGGAAATCACGGAGCTGGGAGGTTAGTCCAGCGCCCGTGCGTTCTCCAGGGAGGGGGGGCGGTAGGCTATTCGCCTCTTCCTGCCCTTCTGGGCCTACGCGCTCTGGCCGCGCCGTGCGGTGCGGCCGGTGGAGGGATAAACCCATGCGCCTCTTCGTCGCCGTCACCCTGGGAGAAGCCATCGAGTCCCAGGCCCTCACCGCCCTCCCGAAACTCAAGGCCCTGGCCCCCCGTGCGCGCTGGGTGCCCCCGACGAACCTGCACCTCACGTTGAGCTTCCTCGGAGAGGTGGAGGCCGAGCGGGTGCCGGCCTTGTCGGAGGCCCTCACACGCGTGGGGGGCGCGCATGCCCCGTTGGTGCTGAGCATCGAGGGCGGCGGCGGCTTCGGCTCGCCGGGCCACCCCCGGGTGCTGTGGGCCGGTGTAGGCGGGGAGACGAAGGCACTGGGGGCACTGCAGGGGGACGTGGCGAAGGCGCTCGAGCCGCTGGGCTTCCAGCCCGAGCGCCGCGAGTACACCGCGCACCTCACGCTGGCGCGGGCGAAGGTGCCACGGGGGGACCGCGAGCTGGCCGAGTGCGTGCGCGCGCTCCAGGAAGCCAGGTGGGGCGAGGCGCGGGTGGACCGGCTCGTCCTCTTCGAGAGCCTGGGCGGCAAGTACCACCGGCGCGCCGAGGCCCCGTTGAGCAGAGCCGCTCCGGGTGGCGGGTAGCTGGCACTGGCCGTGCACAGGAAGACGGTCGGCGCGGGGTCGCGCCAGAAAAGGACCGGGTTTCCATGCGTTGGCTGATGCTCTCGCTGCTCTCTGTGTCGCTCCTGGCCCACACCGCGGCTGCCGCGCCACGGTCCCTCGAAGGCGAGCTGAAGACGGGGGACATCGTCTTCCACACCTCGCGCTCGCGGCAGTCGGTGGCCATCCGGGCGGCGACGAGCAGCCCCCTGTCGCACGTGGGGCTGGTGGAGGTGACGCCCCAGGGAGTGTTCGTGGTGGAGGCCGTCCAGCCGGTGCAGCGCGTGCCCTTCGCGAAGTGGAAGGCGCGCGGGGCCAGGGGGCGCATCCTCGTGCTGCGCGCCGGGGAGCTGCCGGAGGAGCAGCGGGCGCGGGCCGTGGCGGAGGCGAAGCGGCACCTGGGCAAGCCCTACGACTGGCGCTTTGGCTGGGGAGACGAGGCGATGTACTGCTCGGAGCTGGCGCGCAAGGCCTACACGAAGGCCGCGGGCGTGGACTACGGGAAGCTGGAGCGCCTGGGCTCGCTGGACGTGAAGCGGCTGGGGCCCGCCCTCCGGGAGCGCTACGGCGGCAAGGTGCCGCTGGACCTGGAACTCATCACCCCGGCGAGCCTCGCCGCGGACGAGCGCCTCACGGTGGTGCACTCGGACTTCCCGGGCGTCCGCTAGGGGCCCCGCGGCGGCGGCCCGCGCCCAACTCCGGGTTTCCCGGCGTCCGGGTAGAATGCGCGGGCCATGCCCCCTCGCCTCGTGTTCCTCGTTGCCCTCCTGACCCTCGTCGGCTGTCGAAGCAACCATGAGGGGGCGGTGAAGCTCACCGTCTCCTACACGGGCTTCAAACCCGGCTGCATCCGGGTGGCGGTGAAGGACGCGGCGGGCGCGGGCGAGACGCGCACGACGGAGCTGGCCGGCAAGGGCGAGGCCACGGGAGGCACGGTGACGGTGGCCGCCTTCCGCGAGGCGGGCTGGAGCGCCACCCTCGCGCTGACCGCCGAGGCCTTCGAGACGGAGTGCGGCCAGGGGACGCGGGTGAGTACCGCCTCGGGGACGGTGACGGTGGACAAGGGCGCGGTGGCCGAGACGGAGCTGGCGCTGGCGGCCACCGACGGGGACCGCGACGGGTACGTGTCCCGGGCCCAGGGCGGCACCGACTGCGACGACACCCGCGCCGAGGCCTACCCCGGTGCCAGCGAGCTGTGCAACGGGCAGGACGAGAACTGCAACGCCGTGAAGGACGAGGGCTTCGAGCTGGGTGCCCTCTGTGACGCGAGCAACGGCTGCAAGGGCGCCTGGGTATGCGGGGCCCAGGGGGCGCGGGCCTGTGAGGTGCGGCCGGACCAGTGGCGTCTCGACGCGGACGGGGATGGCAAGGGCTCGAAGCTGGCGCCGAGCAAGTCGAGCTGCACGCAGCCGGCCGGCTATGTGCCCAACGACCTCGACTGTGACGACACCAACCCACGGCGCTACACGGGCGCTCCCGAGCTGTGCAACGCGCAGGACGACGACTGCGACAACACCGTGGACAACGGGCTGGACGTGGGAGTCACCTGCACGGGCGAGAACGGGTGCGGGGGCAAGCGCGCGTGCGTCTCGGACGGCGGCGTGGTGTGCAACCACCCCCCGCGCACCGTCCTGTACCCGGACAACGACCAGGATCTGCGTGGCAAGACGGACGCGGGAGTTGCGAGCTGCGAGCCCACCCTCCCCGGCCACGTCGCCGATGCGGGCGACTGCGACGACACCCGGCCCAACGTGTACGCGGGCGCGCCGGAGCTCTGCGACGAGCAGGACAACGACTGCGATGGGACCCGGGACGAGAGCTTCACCCTGGACGCGGGCTGCGATCCGGGCCTGGGCTGCTCGGGCGTGACGGCGTGCGCGGCGGACGGCGGCACTCAGTGCGCCTACGTCACCCCGCCCTCGAATTACTACCCGGACGACGACCTGGACCAGCACGGGAAGACGGACGCGGGTGTGCTCACCTGCATGGCGCCCCCCGGCTCCATCCTCGCGGCGGGCGACTGCAACGACGGCAACCCGTTCACGCACGCGGATGCCCAGGAACTGTGCGACCTGGAGGACAACGACTGCGACGGCACGAAGGACGGGGTCGGCGTGTGCCCCACCGACGGTGGGACCTGGGCGAGCCAGACGACGGGCACGGACAACTGGCGCTCCGTCTCCCTCTGGGGCGATGGGGGCGTGTGGGTCGCCGGTGGCACCAACGGCCTGCGCCTGCGCCTGCCAGGACAGACGACGTTCCAGGACCTCGACGGCCAATGCACGGGGCAGTGGTACGGCTCCTGGGTGGATCCACGAACCGGGACTGTCGTGCTCGGGGGCACCAACACCGTCATCGCGAGCCGCACCCCTGAAGCAGCGAGCTGCACCCCCGGAACGGCCGCCACGGATACGGACGTGCGAGGCACCTTCGGGCTGCCGCTGACGGATGGCGGGACCGAGGTGCATGTCGTCGGTCTGTCCCGGAGCGACGTCGACGATGGTCGCCTGCTCTGGTGGAATGGCACCCAGGGCTACTCGGATCCTTCCCCAGCCGTGGCCCCGATCTGGGATGTGCATGGCTCCTCGCGGGACATGCTCCTCGCGGTGGGTGGCTACGACACCAATGACAGCAGCGGCTCAGGCGCGCGCATCTACCGCTTCAAGTCGGCCCAGAACGATTGGCAGACCGAGTCCGTCCAGAGCCTCTCGGGCGTGGTGGACGACCGCCTCCGGGGCGTCTGGGTCGTGAGCCCGACGCTGGCCTATGCCGTCGGCGAGAGCAGCGCCTTCCTCCTATGGAACGGCACGGAGTGGAGTCCGCGCGCGGGCCCCGCGTCGGAGAACCTGCTGTCCGTGGTCGCCTTCGGGAAGAACTCCGTCTACGTCACCACGGGAAGCGGGAAGGTCTACCGGTACGACGGGAGCACCTGGAGCGTGATGCCCGGCCTGAGCACCGGCAACGCCCTCAACGACATCGCCGGCACCAGCCCGGGAGACCTCTGGGTGGTGGGCGACAACGGCAAGATCCTCCACTGGCCGCGCTGAGCGCGGCCTCTCAGGAGGCGGGGCGGCGCACGGCCACGACGAAGCGGCGGCGGAACAGGAAGGGCGTGCCGTGGGGCGAGGCCGGGTAGTCCTGGCGCAACAGGGGCCGCAGGGTGTCGAGGAAGGCCTGGCGCTCCTCGACCCCGAGCGCCGCGAGCACCGGCCGCAGCGTCGTGCCGAGCAGCCACTGGAGCACCGCGTCCTCGCCTGACAGCACGTGGAGGTACGCCGTCTCCCACGCGTCCACGGACAGGCCGAGCGCCGAGAGGTGGGCCTCGTAGAAGGCGAGGGACTCGGCGTGCCCACGGCGCACGGAGGCGAGCGCGGGAGCGAAGCGGGCGAGCGCACGCACCTCATCGATGCGCCGGTGCGAGGGCTCCTCGAAGTTGGCGGGCACCTGGAAGGCGAGCACGCCCCCCGGGGAGAGCTGCCCCGCCAGCCGCGAGAGCAGCGCCGCATGGTCGGGCAGCCAGTGCAGGGCGGCGTTGGAGACGAGCACGTCGAGCGGCGCGGAGGGCGTCCAGCGCGCGAGGTCGGCGAGCTCGAAGCGGACGCGCTCGGGGACGGGGCGCCGGAGGGCCTCGGCGATCATCGACTCGGACGAGTCGACGCCTGAGACGCGGGCAGCGGGCCAGCGCTCGGCGAGGGAGAGGGTGAGGTCGCCCGTGCCGCAGCCGAGGTCGGCCACGAGGCCGGGAGCGGAGACGGGCACCCGCGCGAGCAGCTCGAAGAAGGGACGCTTGCGCGCGTCGCGGAAGTGCTCGTACTGCGAGGGGTCCCACATGGCGTGCCTCCGCGGGGTGGCGTCGCGCGAGGCACCCGCCGCTCCGACGGCGAGGAGCGGCCGCGGCGAGCCGCCTGGCGGATGAGGGCCCCGCGCCAGACGACCGGGGTACGCGAGCACCGAGGCCCTGCGTCCCCCGGCAAGACGAACTACCTGCGCGGCTGGGTGCCGGCGTCGGGCGAGCCGGTCATGCCGCCGTCGGCGGGCGAGCCGGTCATGCCACCATCGGTGGGGGTAGCGGGCATGCCGCCATCGACCGAGGTGCCGCCGTCAGCGCCAGCCGCGGTGGCGCGCATGATGGCGGGGGGCGGGTTGACCAGCTCGAGCGAGGTGAGGAACTGCTCGGCCAGGGGAGCGCCGATGCTCGGGTTGTAGAGGACGAGCAGGGTGTAGAGGCGCGGCCCGACGAGGAAGTTGCGGGCGCGGACCTCGCCAGCGTCGGAGGAGACGGTGAAGGCCTTGCCGGGGTAGCCCTGGAGGGTGATGTCCTCCTCGGCCTTGATGGTGCCCTTGAGCTGGTTGACGAGGCCGTTCTTGCCCTCGTTGAGGAAGGCGGCGGCGGGGTTGGCGGCGACGACCTTCTCCGGGTAGTCGGCGGTGCTGATGGAGTAGAGGACGCCGTTGGGGTCGTTGGTGGTCCAGGCGGCGGTCTGCACCTTGCCACCGGGGATGGCGACCTCGCCCCGCTGGGGCTGGGGCTCACCGGGGATGCTCACGTTGAAGCCCTCGGGAGCGGACAGCCTCTTGAGCTCGACCTGGGGCTTGGCCTCGGGAGTCTCGTTGGGGAGCTCCTCGACCGTGGAGGAGCCCTCCTTGGTGGCGCCCTCCTTGGTGGCGCAAGCAGCGCCCATCAGCGCGATGGTCACGAGAGCGGCGAACAGTCGGGACAGCGATGACATATGTGCGAGTCCTGAAGGTTGAGGGTGAAAAAGGTATGGCGGCGGACCCTAGACGAGTCCGCCGCCGGTCGCTACGTCCTAGTGCCTGGAGTGCCGGCTTTCGAGAGGAACCGTCCGACACTCCTCACGGGCACGAGGTGATGGGAGTCGCCGGGTTGCCGGTGTTGCGGGCGTCGTGCTGGAACTTGGGCCACGGAGCATTCGGGTCGAGACCCCGGCTGTCGACGACGAAGGCGTACAGCTTGCCGCCTGCGGGCACGTAGAGCACACCGTGGTTGCCCTCCACAAATGCACCCGTGGCATCACGCGGGCAATCGATTGTGGGCGAAGCATCTACTGTTCCCAGCGCAGGAGACAGAGTCCAACGAGGCGAGGGGCCATCTGCATCCCAAGCCCTGACAATGCCCGTAGTTGTAATAGTGTAGACCGTCCCATTGCGCCCTGTGATTGGCGTGGCTCGGATGGCAGCGCCACTCGCTGAAGTCTGAACCGCGAGTGTGCTCAGGTTGAGTCGATTGAATTCAGCGCTTGCAGTCGGCTCGGCACCGAAGAAAACATTTTCGCCACTCCCCACGGCAAAGCTGAAAACTCGCGAGGACCAAGGGGTGCTAGCGGGAAAGAGCCGTGTGACACTAGTCGCCCCTACCTGCGGGACCTTGAACAGCCCGCCAGCAAAGAAGTCTGTACTAGCAGCTGCCCCCACGACATCTGTTCCCACCAGCGCCAAGCTGCGAGGTGCATGGGCAACATCCACCGGCCAATTACTGCGCGGGCTACCGACTCCGAAGGTGTAACTGGTCACCTTGAAGGTCATAGTCCCAGGACCAGAGAAGAAGATGTTGTCGTTCTGCATTACTACCGGTGATCCTGATGTGATTTGCGGAATTTGCTCCCCAGTGGAAGGGCTCTCCGTCTGTGGACATGGAGAACCAGATCCGGGCCTGATGCCAGCAATGACGGCGGCACTACTCCCATTGTAGACGCTGACCGCCGTCTCTAGTTGAGCAGCGGTCGTACTCCCCAAGGCCAGCACCCCGGCAAATGAACCAGGGCCAAAGGGACATCTCTGCCGTGTACCGCCATCATCGCCCTGAAGGGCGTACAGATCGCCGCTACTGGTACCGTTCGCGCCCACATAAACCAGCTCAGTGGCGCCATTGGGAGCACCCACAACCAGTCCGCCTGTCACTGCCCCTACCGAGGACTCCCACTTGCGTGCGCCTTCGGCTTCAATGGCAAATACCTTACCTGTCGATGCAGCTGCGGTTCCGACATAAACAACCCCCTGCGCACCAATGGCAGGAGCTGACTTGATGCTAAAGATGCCTCCAGAACTGGCATCGAACACCCACTTCCAGCGCGTCACGTTCACGCTGGTAGCGGATGTACTACCCACATTGCCAGCTCTGTCACGCCCTTGAACAATAATGGGCAGTGCGGCACGGAAATCATCAAGGGCCGGCTCCCAAAGCTTCAATTGAGCTACACCACAGAAACCTGCGTCACAGGCTCCGGTCAAGGACGTCACCCCAACCGTGGGCGCAATTCCCCCATCCGTGCCTCTCAGCGCGACTGTCAGGCTGGTCGGGTCCAGATTCGGCTCGTTCGTCCGAATTTCCACCGGTACGACCTGATCACGCCGCCATGCGTTGGCGAGACTCGGGTCACCGTAGGTCGCGCCTCCATCAGTCGCCACACCAGCATCCGCAGGAGACACCGTCACCACGAAGGTGGGAGGCGTCTTGTCCACGGTCAGTTGCACTGTGGTGCTCGGTCCACCGGCTTCCGGGTAGGCCGCCGTCAGCAGGAACACGCCCTCTCCGGGCGGCGTCCACTGCGTGGTGTAAACCCCGGCGTCCCTCGCAACCGGAGTCAGTGCCTCGACCGTCCCACCGTCGTTCCGCACCACACTGAAGCTCAAGGACTCCGGGAAGCTCGGATTGAAGCTCGCACCGAGAACCAACTCCGCCGTCACTGGAACCACGCCCCCATCCAGCACACTGCCGTTCCCCGGCGTCACCGCCAGGGCCGTGTACCGCGGTGCGCAGACCCGCGACGCCGTACATGCCTGGTAAGACGCACAGCGCGGCTCGCATAGCGTCGGGTCGACCTCCGGCTCGTCTCCCGCATCGCTTGGGGCGAAGCACAGCCCTCGCGCCACGTCGCAAAGGCCCGTGCCCTCACCACAGTCCGCGTCCACCTTGCACGTGCTCGTGCTGGCCGGTCCGCTACATCCCACGAGCGCTCCCAGCAGCAGCACCGTTCCGAGGACCTTGCGAAGCATGACGATCACCTCTCCAAACCCTTTGACGGCCCGACCCCGGTGGATACCATGCTGCTCCTACTCGCGGAAGGTTGCGTTCCCGCAGCCTCCCTGACTCCGGGCATGCATCCGCGATCGCCCTGTCCCTTCTCGAGGGTCCACCGTGAAACTTCATCCCTCCTCGCGGCCCTCCCTCCTCGCCTTCGCCCTCCTGCTCTCCCCCGCCGCCTGGGCCCAGTCCGACCTCGTCGCCCTGCACCCGTGCAACATCGTCGGCGTGAAGGCCAAGCAACAGGTCGAGGACCTCCAGGCCACCTGCGCCACGGAGATCGCCCGCGGCGACGTGCAGCTCGTCTCCTCCGACCTGGTCCGCGCCTTCCTCGACAAGGAGGCCAAGAGTCCGAAAGAGCCCCAGGGCTCGTGCGCGCGCGCCAAGAAGCCCTCGGAGTGCCTCGGCAAGCTCGCCGCCGCCACCCAGGCCAGCCGCGCCGTCCTCATCACCGTTGACCCCGGACCCCTCACGCGCGTCTCTGGCCTCGTGGTCAATGCCCAGGGCGAGGTCGTCGATCAGAAGAGCATCCAGCTCCGCATCCGGCCGGGTCAGTCCCAGGGAGACGTCACCCGCACCGCCATCACCCGGCTCCGCGAGCAGCTCACCCTCGTCCCCTTGAAGATCGCCCCCCTCGTCGAGCAGCCGGCTCCTCCGCCGCTCGTGGCGACCCCCGAGCCCTCCACGGGCACGGCTCAAACCACGCCGCCTCCCCCCACCCAGGCTCCCCCGGAGGCCATCGCCGTGCGTCAGTCGCCCCTGCGCACCGGGCGCACCTGGAAGACCCCCGCCGCCTACGCAGGTGCGGGCGTGGGCGTCGTGGGGCTCGGTCTCGGGGTCGTCTTCGCCATCACCGGCAACAACGCGATGGTCGAGTCCAACAAGTTCTACACGGGCACCAACCTCCCGACCTTCAACCAGTTGGGTGAGGTCGTGAGCCTCCGCGAGAAGGCCAGCCGTGATCGCACCATCGCGGGCGTGAGCGCCGGTGTCGGTGCCGCCCTCGTTGGCGCGGGCGTCTACCTGTGGCTCACCGACCGTCCGGCCTCCCCCGCTCCAGGCACCGCCGCCCTCTCCGCGGGCCCGGGTGGCGTGAGCGTCCACGTCCTCCTGCCCTGAGACCGGGGGCTTTCCGCTCCAAGGGTGCGCGCGTCACCGTCCGCGAGCATGTGGACCAAGCGGAGGATGAACGTCGGCGGCGAGGTGGAGAGCAAAGCCGCCTCAGTGCGCAATCGAGGCGACTCATTCCGTGGGCCCTGAGTCTCAGGGCCAGCGCCGGACGGGAGTCACCGGCAACTCTCGGCCCAGCACTGCGGCCCCGGGCTTGGAGCCCTCTGACTTGCCCACGCGTCCGTCCTCCTCGCCGCCCAGCACGATGCACACGGGGTATTTCCGTCCATCCGGCAGCACGGCCAGGGTGTAGCGGCCCAGGACGGCCTCATCCTTGTAGTTTGGGCCCTCATCGTAGATGCCGGGGCCCGTCCAGAGCCGGCCGTGGAGCAGCGTCCCCACGGGCACTTCGCCAGCGCCCTGCGAGATGCGCCCAATGATGGGGCCATCCTGGTAGACGCCCGGGTCATACATGAAGCCGGGCTGGTTGATGTCCACGACGGCCCGAAGATCGCTGCCCGTCACAATCCCCAACTCATCCATGGCCTTGGTCGCCTCCTTGGGGCAGTCCTCGGGCTCCGGGGGCCTCATCTGGGCAGCGGGGCAGCCGAGGCCGGCGACGGCGCACAACCAAGCTGCGAGGAAACGCGACGGGATGGCGGGAGAAGGGGTGGACACGGGCGGGCTTCCTTTCGCGGAACGGCCAGACCCAGGCAGCAGCGCCTCGGGTGGGTCCGCGAGTGTGGACCGCGCCAGCCACAAGGCAAGGCCGAGCACCGTCAAGCATGCGAACAGGATGAAGAGCCGTCTCGCGTGGCGTAGGCGGCCCGCGGGGAGGGCAGGAGCCTCCCGCGGCCCTTCAGCCTGGGTTTCTTCCTCCTCGGAAGGGGGTGTCTCTTCCGGGGCCTCGCTCGTCATGTCTGGCAACCGGGCCGGCGGGGTCGCCTCCTCCTGGGACGGTGGCTCCGCCGGGTCTCCCTCTGCCGCGAAGAGCGGCATCTTCCAGGCGCTGGACGTGCGCTCCTTGCCCGCGTTCCACAGGGCCTGCAACAACGCCTCGGCGTCGGGGTAACGATCCTCGGGGCGCTTCTCCAGCAGTTTCAGCGCGATGTCGCTGAGGGACCTTGGCGCCCTCGGGTTGAGGAGGTGGGGCGCCCTGGGCGCTACGGAGGCGATGGCCGCCAACAGCGTCTCGTCCGGCAACTCGGGATTGAAGGGATGGAGGTCGGTGAGTCCCTGGTAGAGCAGCACGCCCAGGGCGTACAGGTCCGCGGCCACACCACCCCGGAAGGGCACGCCCTCCTTCCACGCCTCACTGCGCGTATAGGCGAGGACCTCCGGAGGCAGCAGGTGAATGACGCCCGGTGGCAGGCCCAACGTCCGGGTGAAGGCCCCCGGCAAGCGCACGTTGCCGAAGTCGATGAGGAAGGGCCTGCCGTCCTCCCGGCGGATGAGGATGTTCTCCGCCTTCAAGTCCCGGTGGTACACGCCGCGTGAGTGCAACACCCCCACCGTGCGGACCACCTCGGAGAAGGCATCCAGCAGCCCGACGGCATGAGGGGGTGTCCTCCAGCGCCACCCGTGCCAGGTGTCCCCTTCCACGAAGTCCGTCACGAAGAAGAGGTAGCCCTTCCCGGGGTGGGGCCAGCAATCCACCGCGTACACGCGCAGCAGGTTGGGCAGGGACGAGTACGTCAGCAGGGCCGCCACCTCGCGCATCATCCGCCAGGAGGTCTCCTCCTCCTCTTCCTCCTCGGCGGAGATGGGCCGCAACGCCATCTTCATCGTGAAGAAGAGGCCCTCGCGCTCCACCTTGAAGACGCGGCTGGAGCCGCCAGCTCCCAGCCGCTCCACGACACGCCAGGGGCCCACCATGTGGCCGGGCTGGAGATGGTCCGGATGAAAGACTTCCGTCGTCATGGGCCGGCCCTCCTACAACTTCACCTTGGGAATGAGCAGGCGCCGGCCACCCGTCTTGTCCCGCAGTTCCAGATGCAAGGCGGTACCTGCCTTCCAGTTGGGCGCCTCCGTCTCCACTGTTACGAGCCCCTCTTCCCCGGGCCCGAGCCGCGCCTTGTTCATGTCCACGGAGAGCACCTTGACGAAGGTGCCATCCGCACGGGTGAGGCGCGCGCCCCCTGGCTCCCAGGGCTGCTGCCCCGGAAGGTTCTGCACGCGGAGAACGGCAAGCGCCCAGGAGCTGGCTCGATATCCCGTGCCCTTCACCACGTTCAGCCCATTCTGAGTGCCAACAGGCCCTTCGATGCGCCTGGCCTCCACCCCTCGCGCGTCGAGCCGCCCCGAAAACGCGAGCCCAGCGGGCCCGCTCACGGCTTTGAGTGCCGCGAGCTCCGCCTCCTTCTCCTTCAGCGCCGCCTCCAGGGCCTCCTGCGTGCGTGAGCGGCGCACCACCACCTCCTTGTCCACCACCGAGGGATGGGAGACGAGGAAGAAGGTCGCGTACGCCGGGGTGTCGCCGTCCTTGTAGCGCACCCGAACGCGCAGCTTCTCCTCGGCGCCCAGCTCCACGGCGAGTTGGAGGGTGAGGGTGCTCTCCCCCGGGTCCACCAGCCGGAAGCGCGTCGCCCGCCCCTCGACTTCCACCGAGCCCCTCTCAATGGGTGCGTCGAAGACGAAGAGCGTGAGGACGTCGGCGGCGAGCCGCACCTCCGGCACGGGCTCCTCAGGACTGTTGGGAACGAAGATCTGCCGCTGCCGCGGCTCTCGAACCAGGGGCGGGGGCTGGGCCGCCGCCGTCGTCCCCGTCAGCAAGAGGACGAGCAGGAGCCACGGAAGAAGTCGTGCCAGGGTGGAATACCTCCAGAGTCCACCCTAGCAGATGACCCGCCCAGTCACGTCAACCCCGCTACTCGCCGAGGTAGGCCTTGCGAATCTCCGGGCTCTCCAGCAGCGCCTTGCCCGGGCCCGCCATCACCACCTCGCCCGTCTCCAGCACGTAGCCGTAGTGGGCGAAGTTCAGCGCCAGGTGCGCGTTCTGCTCCACCAGCAGGATGCTCACGCCCGCGGCGTTCACGTCGCGCAGGTTGCGGAAGATGGTCTCCGTCACCTGCGGCGCCAGCCCCAGCGAGGGCTCGTCCAGCAGCAGCAGCTTGGGCCGGCTCAGCAGCGCTCGGGCAATGGCCAGCATCTGCTGCTCGCCGCCCGACAGCGTCCCGGCGAGTTGCTTGCGCCGCTCCTTCAGCTTCGGGAAGAGCACGTAGCTCTTCTCCATGTCCTGCGTGATGGCGTCCGTGTCCCGGCGCAGGTAGGCCCCCAGCTCCAGGTTCTCCAGCACCGTCAGGTTGGGGAAGATGCCTCGCCCCTCGGGCGCGTGCGCCATGCCCCTGGGCACCAGGGTGTGCGCCTTCGTCCCCGTGGTGTCCTCGCCCGAGAAGGTGATGCGCCCGCCCACCGGCTTGAGCATCCCGCTCACCGCGCGCAGCGTGCTCGTCTTCCCCGCCCCGTTGGCGCCGATGAGCGCCACCACCTCGCCCTTGCCCACCTTCAGCGTCACGCCCTTGAGCGCCTGGATGGCCCCGTAGGACACCTTCACGCCGTCCACCGCCAGCAGCGGCGGGAACTCCTGGCGCTCCCCCAGCAGCTTCAGCTGTGCCTCGCTCACGCCGCCCCTCCGTGCGACTCCAGGTAGCTGTCTCCCAGGTACGCCTCGATGACCTTGCGGTCGTTGCGCACCTCGGCCGGCGCGCCCCGGGCGATCATCTCACCGTGGTCCAGCACGGTGATCTTCTCGCAGATGCCCATCACGAGCTTCATGTCGTGCTCGATGACCAGGATGCCCAGGTTGAACTCGTCCCGGAGCTTGCGGATGAGCACCATCAGGTCCGCCTTCTCCCGGGTGTTCATCCCCGCCGCCGGCTCGTCCAGCAGCAGCACCTTGGGGCGCGTGCCCAGCGCGCGGGCGATCTCCAGCCGCCGCTGCTCGCCGTACGGCAGGTTGCGGGCCTCCTCGTCGCGCCGGTTCTCCAGCCCCATCACCTCGAGCAGGTGCTCGGCCTGCTCCGTGAGCTCGCGCTCCTCGGCCTGGAAGCCCGGCGTCAGCAGCAGCGCCCGCCACCAGTCGCGGTAGTTGCGCAGCGCCCCGCGGAACTTCACCCCCAGCCCGATGCCCTCGGGGTTGAGTGCCCCCTGCGCCCGGCAGGCCACCTTCACGTTGTCCAGCGCCGTCAGCGCCCGGAAGAGGCGGATGTTCTGGAAGGTGCGCGCCAGCCCCAGGTGGTTGATTTGATGCGGCAGCCGCCCGTTCACCCGCAGCCCGGCCACGCGCACCTCGCCCTGGCTGGGCTGGTACACGCCCGTCAGCACGTTGAACGCGGTCGTCTTGCCCGCGCCGTTGGGGCCGATGAGGCCCTGCAGGTCTCCCTTGTGGATGGCGAGGTTGAAGTCCGAGAGCGCCTTGAGGCCCCCGAACTGGATGCCCACCCCCACCGCTTCGAGCAACGGCCCGCTCATCACATCCCCTTCCGCCGGCGAGGAATCCACCGCGGCACGATCTCCCAGAGCTCCCTCGTGCCGAACAGCCCCTGCGGCCGCGAGAGCATCAGGGCCACCAGCAGCAGGCCGTACACCGGCATGCGGATCTGATCCACCTTCTGCGCCAGGCTGCCCTCCGTGCCGAGGGCGGTGAAGGCCGAGCGCAGCCCCTCGGGCAGCAGCGTGAGGAACACCGCCGCCACGATGGCGCCCGTGGTGGAGCCCAGCCCGCCCAGCACCACCATCACGACGATCTCCATCGAGCGCACGAAGGTGAAGGAGCCCGGGTTGATGATGGGGACGAAGTGGGCGAACAGCCCGCCCGCCACGCCCGCGAAGAAGGAGGAGATGACGAAGGCGCGCACCTTGTAGCCGGTGGTGTTGACGCCCATGGCCTCGGCGGCCACCTCGTCCTCGCGGATGGCCCACAGGCTGCGGCCGTGGCTGGAGCCGGCGATGCGGCGCGCCACCAGCACCACCACGAACACCCAGAAGCCCACCATGGCCACCGAGGACGTCTGCGGAATGCCCGACAGGCCCAGCGACCGGCCCAGGGCCTCGGTGTTCTGCACCACGACGCGGATGATCTCCCCGAAGCCCAGCGTCACGATGGCCAGGTAGTCCCCGCGCAGGCGCAGGGAGGGCAGGCCCACCAGGAAACCGCTGAGCGCGGCGGCCAGGCCCCCCACCAGCAGCGCCGTCACCAGGAACACCTGGTCGCTCACCGCCACCGGCAGGAAGGAGATGGCCACGTCCTTGAGCGCCAGCGACGTCACGCCGGCGATGTAGGCCCCCACCGCCATGAAGCCCGCATGGCCGATGGAGAACTGGCCCGTCATCCCATTCACGATGTTGAGGCTCACCGCGAGGATGATGTTCACCGCCATGATGGACAGCAGGTAGGTGGCGAACGGGGAGGCGCTCAGCATCCACTCGAGCACGAGCAGCACTGGCAGCGCCACCAGCACGGGGAGGATGCCCTTGAGGGAGGCGGGAACCCCCGAGGAGTTCCCAGGGGAAGCGGCAGCGGCGGTTTGCATGTGCGGCGTCAGACCTTCTCCGCCGCGACCCGGCCGAACAGACCGCCGGGCCGGACGAGCAGCACGAGGATGAGGAAGCCGAAGGCCACCGCGTCACGCCAGGTGCTCGCGGCGTAGCCCACCACGAACTCCTCCACCAGCCCCAGCAGCAGCGCACCCACCACGGCCCCCGGCACGTTGCCGATGCCGCCGATGACCGCCGCCACGAAGGCCTTCAGGCCCACCATCAGCCCCATCAGCGGGCTCACCGAGGTGTCCTTGATGGCGTACAGCAGGCCCGCGCCCGCGGCCAGCGCGCTGCCGATCATGAACGTCAGCGAGATGATCCGGTCCGTGGGAATGCCCATCAGCGCCGCCACGCGGTGGTCGAAGGAGACGGCCCGCATCGCCCGGCCAAAGCGCGTGCGGTACACGAGGTACTGCAGGGCCACCATCATCGCCACCGCCACCAGCAGGGAGATGATCTGCCAGTTCCACAGCACCACGTCCGGGAACTCGGGGTCGCCCAGGGTGAACCACGCGGCGGGCTTGATGATTTGAGGGAAGGCCCTGGGCGCCGCGCCCGGCAGGAAGCCGATGTCGAGCTGGAAGCCGTACGAGAGCGCGAACGAGATGCCGATGGCGGTGATGAGCGCGGTGAGCCGGGGCTTCTCGCGCAGCGGGCGGTAGGCGAAGCGCTCGATGAGGAAGCCCATGAGCGCGCAGCCCCCCATGGCCACCAGGAAGATGAGCAGCACGCCCCACGTGGAGCTCTGCGCCTGACGGCCGAGCGCGAAGGCCGTCGCGTAGCCCATGTACACGCCGACCATCATCACGTCGCCGTGGGCGAAGTTGATGAGCTTGAGCACGCCGTACACCATCGTGTAGCCGAGCGCGACGAGCGCGTAGATGGTGCCGGCGGCAATGCCGTTGATGAGGTGCTGGAGGAGCTGGGACATTACGGGTTGATGGTGGTGACGAACTCGGTCTTGCCGTCGCCGACCTTGAGGATGACCGCCGACTTCACGGCGTTGCGGTTCTTGTCC
Organism: Archangium sp.; assembly: GCF_036388035.1. GTDB lineage: Bacteria > Myxococcota > Myxococcia > Myxococcales > Myxococcaceae > Archangium. The sequence continues at coordinate 4,886 of NZ_DASVSO010001015.1, read as the reverse complement.
AGCGACACGTTGCCGGCCACGCCCGGGAAGTCCTTCGTCTGGGCGATGGCGTCCCGGATGGCGGGGCCGCTCAAATCCTTGGCCTTCTCGATGGCCGCGATGGCCACCTTGGCCGAGTCGTAGCCGAGCGCCGCCAGGGCATCCGGCACGCCGCCGTAGGCCGCCTTGTAGTCCGCGATGAACTTCTGCGTCTTCGGATCCGGGTTGTCCGGCGAGTAGTGGTTCGAGAAGTAGCTGCCCTCGAGCGCGTTACCGGCCAGCTCGAAGAGCTTCTCCGAGTCCCAGCCATCCCCACCCATCAGCGGCACCGTCAGGCCCAGCTCGCGCGCCTGGCGGGCGATGACGCCCACGTCGCTGTAGTAGCCCGGCACGTAGATGGCCTGCGGCTTCGTCTTCTTGATGGCGGTGAGCTGCGCGCGGAAGTCCGTGTCGCCCTGCGAGTAGCTCTCCGTCGTCGCCACCTTGCCGCCCAGCTCCGCGAACGTCTTCTGGAACACCTCGGTGAGGCCGATGGAGTAGGCGCTCTTGTTGTCCTGGAGGATGGCCACCTGGTCCGCCTTCAGGTTCTCGCGGGCGAAGCGTGCCATCACCGCGCCCTGGAAGGGGTCGATGAAGCAGACGCGGAAGATGTAGTCGCCCTTCTGCGTCACCGCGGGGTTGGTGGACGAGGGGGTGATCATCGGCACCCCGGCCGCCTGGGCCTTCTCGGCCATGGCCAGGGAGTTGGACGAGGCCACCTCGCCGAGGATGAGCACCACCTTGTCCTGCGTAATCAGACGGGTGACGGCCTGGGCGGCCTCCTCGGGCTTGCCCTGGTCGTCATAGACGCGCACGGCCACCTTCTTGCCCTTCACCCCACCGGCGGCATTGACCTCCTTGATGGCCAGCTCGATGCCGTTGCGGGTGGACACGCCGAAGGTGGCCTGGGCGCCGGTGAGGCTTCCCACCTCGCCGAGCAGGATGGTGTCCGCACCACCGGGTGCTCCCCCGGTCGTGGCGGGCTGGGCAGCCTGGCCGCCCTGCGTCCCCTCACCGGAGGGAGCGGGCTGCGTCTTCTTCTCGCAGGCCGCCGCGAGCAGGGCGAACGCGGCGAGCAGCATTGGGGCGAAACGGCGCATGCGGGGCATCCTCCGGGGTGGGGCCACGTCAAAAGCCCCGGTTTTCTATGGGGACCCGCCAGAGGGGTCAAGCTCGCAACGCCTCGCCCACCCGGTCTCCCTCGCCTTTTTCCACCCCCAGTCCGTGGCGGAGCCCTCTCCACCCCCTCGGGGAAGGCCGCCGAGCCACCAGGCCACCCCATGCCCGCCACCCGGAGGGTGCCCTCCCTCCCCTCGGCTCCCACCTTTGAAGGGAGAACACCATCCCCTGGAGGCGGACATGTATCAGCGCAACGACATCAAGGAAGGCATGACGGTCCGCAGCGTGGACGGCCACAAGCTCGGCAAGGTGTACGCCGTCGGCGAGACGGAATTCCACATCGAGAAGGGCCTCTTCTTCCCCAAGGACTACGCCGTGCGGTTCTCGGAGATCAGCGAGCTGCGCCACGGGGAGATCATCCTGGCCCACGGCCAGGACAGCCTGCGGGTCTCCTCGGATGAGGTGCCCTATGGCTTCGGCACCGTCGCCACCCGCGAGGGCATCGGCCCCAGCCCCGTCACCCGCGCGGTGGCCAGCGCGGAGTTCATGGCGGGTGAGCGCACGGGACGGCCCTTCGGCGGGCGCGCCGAGGACCTGCGCACGCAGGACCTGGGCCACCAGGGCATCGGCCCGTACAACACGGAAGGCGCCCGGGCCAGCCCCATCCTCACCCAGGAGGACCGGGGCCGGCCCACGATGAGCGCCTCCGACGACACCACGGTGGTGACGCCCATGGGCTCCGAGGAGCTGGTGGACAGCCGGCGCACGATGACGGACGAGGAACTCGACAACGAGCGCCGCGGCATGACGGAGACCCGGAGCGACGAGGACCTGGGGAGCCCGCGCAGGATCGGCATCGACCCGGAAGAGTTCAGCAAGCGCGGCTTCTAGCCCTTCGAGCCCCCCGGCTTGGCGGCGGGGCGCAGCCGCGTCGACTCGGAGGGGACACTGCCCCGGCTGCCGGAGAGGTGCACGCGCTCCAGGCGCTCGAAGCCGCGCAGCCGCTCGGGGAATTGCGCCGTGAGGAGTCGTCCCACCTCGACCTCACGTGCCGGGGGGCAGGCCTCCACCAGCGCCTCCGCCATCTGGAGCGCGCTGGCGAAGCGGCCCTCCGGCTTCTTCGCGAGCGCCACCTCCAGCACCTCCCACAGCGGCAGCGGGATGGTGCTCGGCCGGGCCAACCGGTCGTCGCAGATGGCGTGCATGGACTCCAGCTCGTCCCCGCGGTCGAACGCGCGCACGCCCGTGAGCGCCTCGAAGAGGATGAGGCCCACGGCGAAGAGGTCACTGCGCGCGTCCAGGCGGTGGCCCCGCGCCTGCTCCGGCGACATGTAGAGGGGCTTGCCCTTCACGATGCCCGGCAGTGTCACCGTGCGCTGGGCCCGCGCCTTCGCCACGCCGAAGTCCAGCACCTTCACCCGGCCATCGAAGCCCACCATCAGGTTGTGCGGCGACAAATCCCGGTGCACGAGGTGGAGCGGCACCCCGTCCTCGCCCCGCGCCTGGTGGGCCGCGTGCAGTCCGTGGAGCGCCTGCGCCACGACGCCCACCGAGATGGCCGGCGTGGGCCGCGCCGTCTTCAGCAACCGGTCGAAGTCCACCCCCCGCACCAGCTCCATCACCAGGAAGTAGGCCCCCTGCGCCTCGCCGAAGTCGTGGAAGGTGACGAGGTTGGGGTGCGACAGCCGCAGGCCGATGCGCGCCTCGTCCAGGAACTGCTTCACGATGTCCGGCTCCGAGGACAGGTGCGGCAGAATCCGCTTGAGCGCCACCAGCCGCCCGAGTCCCTCCGGGCCTCGCGTGCGCGCCACCAGCACCTGCGCCATGCCGCCCGTGCCCAGCGGCGTCACCAGCTCGTAGCGGCCGATGCGGCCCCGCGTCTCCAGCTCGTCCGTGGACAGCTCGTCCAGGCGCTCCAGCACGTTGCGCGTCTCGCTGAGCGCGAGGAAGGCCACCACCGCGTTGTCGAGCTGGTCTCCAATGGCGTCCACCAGCTTCATCACCAGCTGGCCGCCGTCGTCGAAGCGCCCCTCCACCACCAGCCCCAGGGTGCCCAGCTCCAGCCTGCCGAGCGCCAGCCGGCTGCAGAAGAGCATCCGCCCATCCGCCAGGCGCTGAGGGCCCGTCCAGCGCGCGGCCTCGAAGACGTCCACGCCGAGCTGGCCCAGCACCCGGGTGAGCACGGGGCCCTGCGTCCCCCGCAGGGAGACGAAGCCCGCGGAGGCATGCACCAGCCGCGCGCACTGGGTGAGGAAGACATCCACCGCCGCGTCGAGGCTCAACCCCCGTTCCAGGCAGTCCTCGAGGATGTCATCCGCCATGCGCACCACGGCGGTCAGGCCGCGCAGAAAGGCGACCTCAGCTTCGAGCGAAGGGAATTCCACGGTGCGCATTGAACACCGGGAAGGCGGGCCCCGGGAAGGGGGCCCGCTCGAGCCCGCTCAGGAGCCGGACTTCGACTGGTCCGCGTAGAGGGCGTCCGCGATGCGGTAGGCGCTCGTCTCCGCCTTCTGGTACGCCTCCTTGATGGCGGCGGCGTCCGAGCCCTTCAGCAGCTCCTTGAGGCTGTCCAGGTCCGCCTTGATCTCCTCGCGGTCCGGCTCCTTCAGGATGTTGCCGTACTCCTCCAGGCTCTTCTCGGTGGTGTAGATGAGCGAGTCGGCGTTGTTGCGCAGCTCGGCCAGCTCCTTCTTCAGCTTGTCGTGGGCCTGGTTGGCCTGGGCGTCGGAGATCATCGCCTGGATCTCCGCCTCGGAGAGGCCCGAGTTGCCCACCACGCGCACCTGCTGGACCTTGCCGGTGCCCAGGTCCTTGGCGCTCACGTGGACGATGCCGTTGGCGTCGATGTCGAAGGACACCTCGATTTGCGGCACGCCGCGGGGCGCCGGGGGGATGCCCACCAGCTCGAAGCGCGCCAGCGTCTTGTTGTCCGACGCCATCTCGCGCTCGCCCTGGAGCACGTGCACGGACACGAGCGGCTGGTTGTCCACCGCCGTGGAGAACACCTGGCTCTTCTTGCAGGGGATGGTGGTGTTCTTGTCGATGATCTTCGTGAAGACGCCGCCGGCCGTCTCCACGCCCAGCGACAGCGGCGTCACGTCCAGCAGGAGGACGTCCTTCACCTCGCCCTTGAGCACACCGCCCTGGATGGCCGCGCCCACGGCGACGACCTCGTCCGGGTTGATGCCCTTGTGGGGCTCCTTGCCGAAGAACTCCTTCACCTTCTGCTGCACCGCCGGCATGCGCGTCATGCCGCCCACCAGGAGCACCTGGTGGATCTGCTGCGAGGTGACGCCCGCGTCCTTGAGCGCGATGCGGCACGGCTCGATGGAGCGGTCCACCAGGTCGGCCACCAGCGACTCGAAGGTGCCGCGCTCGACCGTCTCGGTGAGGTGCTTGGGGCCGGTGGCGTCCGCGGTGATGAAGGGGAGGTTCACCTCCGTCTCCGTCGCGCTGGACAGCTCGTGCTTGGCGCGCTCGGCGGCCTCCTTCAGGCGCTGCAGCGCCATGCGGTCCTTGCGCAGGTCCAACCCGTTGTTCTGCTCGGCGAAGCGTTTGGCCAGGAAGTCGATGAGGCGCTGGTCGAAGTCCTCACCCCCCAGGAAGGTGTCGCCGTTGGTGCTCTTGACCTCGAAGACGCCCGAGTTGAGCTCCAGGATGGAGATATCGAACGTGCCACCGCCCAGGTCATAGACGGCGATGCGCTCGGCGCCGACTTCCCGCACCTTGTCCAGGCCGTAGGCGAGCGC
>NZ_DASVSO010001014.1:0-26465 GCF_036388035.1 Archangium sp. | reverse complement strand
CCGCGGCGCCCCCATTCCGCCCGACAAGTTTCCCCTCCTCTTCCAGCCCATGCAGCGCGCCACGGGGGATGTGGACAGGGCGGGGCGCAGCGTGGGGCTGGGCCTCTACATCGTGGACCACATCGTCCGCGCCCACGCGGGCCGCGTCGAGGTGCGCTCCACCGAGGCGGAGGGGACGCGCTTCACGGTGTGGCTGCCGCGCTCCGCCCCCGTGCCGAGGCGCTGAGCCCCGGGCCTCGCTCAACCTCCTGCCTTGGGAGGCGGTGGGTGGCGGGGCAGGCGCACCGTGAAGCGCGTGCCCCGCTCCTCGGTGGAGTCCACCGCGAGGGTGCCCTCATGCGCGAGGACGATCTGCTGCACGATGTAGAGGCCCAGGCCAATGCTCCCGGTCTTCGGGGAGCGCTCCGTAATGGGACCGCGCTTCATGGGCTGGAAGAGGTGGGGCCTCGCGTCGGGTGGAATGGGCCTCCCCCAGTTGTGGACCGTGAGCACCACGGCGTCGGGCTCACCCTGGACGCGCAACCGCACCGGTCTGTCCACCGCGCCATGCGCCAGGGCGTTGTTCACGAGGTTGGTGAGGAGCTGGGCGAGCCGATCCGCGTCCCACTCCCCCTGGAGGTCTCCGTCATGCTCGAGTTGAAGCTCGCGCCCGGGATGGGACATCCGCAGCTCATCCACCACCAGGCCCGCGAACCCGCGCAGATCGAAGGCGTCGTAATGGAGGACGAAGCCCCCTCCGACACGCGCCTGGGTGAAATCCAGCAGGCCGCTGATCAGCCGCTGGGCCCGCTCCGCGGACGAGAGGATGCGTCCGAGGGTGAGCGCGTGGCGCGCGGTGAGGTCCTTGTTGCGCAGCAGCAGCGCGGCGGCCAGGGTGATGGCGGAGATGGGGGTGCGCAGGTCATGGCTGACGATGCCGATGAGCTGCTCCTCGAACTCCGCCCGCTTTCGCAGCTCCTCCTGGATGCTCTGGCGCTCGCTGATGTCCCGGGTGATCTTCACGAAGCCCCGGTGGACGCCCTCCTTGTCCGAGAGCGCGCGCAGCGTCACCTCCGCGAAGAAGGTCTTGCCGCCCTTGCGCACCCGGACGCCCTCACCCTGGTAGACCCTCTTCTCCCGGGCCTGCTGCAGCTCCTGCTCGGGCTTTCCCGCGCGTCTGTCCTCCTCGGTGAAGAGCATGGAGAAGGGCTGGCCGATCGCCTCCTCGGCCGTGTAGCCCTTGATGCGCTCGGCCCCCGCGTTCCAACTGGCGATGCGGCCCTCGGTGTCCACCCGGAAGACGGCGTAGTCCTTGATGTCCTCCAGGTTCAGATGGAACCGCTCGTCGCTCTCTCGCTCGGGCATGGCGCATCCTGGCCCCACCGCGGGCGGGAGCCCTTCCCGGAAAGTTAAATTCTGTTGATGGGAGACGCTCTCCCCACGGGCCAGGACGAACCCACGGCGTCCAGGCGGGCACCTCGCGCTGGTAGCGCCCCCACCCCAGGTCTGGTCTGTCCGCGGACAGAAGTTACCTCTTGCGTGTGGACTTGCCCGGTTGCTTCCGATTAAGGGAGGAGGCGTGGATTCCCCCGTTCGCAGCCACCACAGCGAGGCCGTGAAGACTTGGCGGGACGGCTGGGGGGAAAACCTCTCGCAGCACGAGCTGGTCGACCTCCACGAGCGCGCCCTGGATGCGCTCTGGCGCCGGGCCCACCAGAGCCTGGGCGAGGTCTCCCTGATGGCCATCGTGGACCGGGTGCTCCACGAGGGGACCGGGAAATTCCCGCACCTCTCGGCGCTCAAGCTCGAGACGAGCGGCGTGCAGTGCGGGGCGCTGCGTCAGCTCGCGCCGGGGCTCGAGCCGGCGTTGCTCGATGAGTCCCTCGCGTTCCTGGTGTGCGAGCTGCTGCGGGTGTTGGGGTCCCTCACCGCGGAGATCCTCACGCCGGGCCTTCATGCGGCGCTGCTCAAGGTGCGGGTGCCGACGGTGGATGAGAAGGGTGGAACGACATGAGCGCTCCAGGTGAACAGCCACCGATTGCTCGGGTGGAGACAGGCATCCCCAACCTGGATGCCATCCTCCACGGCGGCCTGCCCAAGGGGGCCATCTCGGTGCTCGCCGGCCCGCCCGGCTCGGGCAAGACCATCCTCACCCAGCAGATGTGCTTCCACCACGCCGCCCAGGGCGGCCGGGTCCTCTACTTCAACACCCTCTCCGAATCGACGGCGAAGGCGCTGCTCTACCTGCGGCCCTTCGCTTTCTTCGATCAGAAGCTGCTCGAGGAGCGCATCCGCTTCGTCGACCTCGGGCTCATCCTGCGGACCAAGGGACTGGAGCTGACGGCCAACCTGGTGATGGAGCAGCTCAAGCTGTTCAAGCCCTCGATGGCGGTCATCGATAGCTACAAGGTGTTCGATGACCTCGCCAAGTCGGCCGAGGAGCTGCGCAAGTTCACCTACGAGCTCACCGTGCGGCTGATGGCCTGGGAGTGCACCACCTTCCTGCTCGGGGAGTACAACCCCGCGCACTTCGAGCACCCGGCCTACTCCGCCATCGACGGCATCTTCACCCTGGAGCAGCGGGAGCGCTCCGGGGAGCAGCAGCGCCTGTTGCAGATCGTCAAGATGCGCGGCACCTCGCACAGCCGGGACGAGCACCCGTTCGTCGTCACCGGGGACGGTGTCGAGGTCTACGCGCCGAGTGTCACCCTGCGGCGCCACCTCCGCCTCGGGCAGCGCCCGGAGGAAGTCGCCCGCCTGAAGACGGGCGTCTCCAAGCTCGATGCGCTCCTGGGCGAGGGCATCCCCCACGGCTCGAGCATCATCCTCTCGGGCGTGGCGGGCTCGGGCAAGACGTTGCTGGGGCTGGAGTTCCTCTACCGGGGTGCCCGGGACCACGACGAGAAGGGCATCTACTTCTCCTTCGAGGAGACCGAGCAGCGCCTGCGCTCCACCGCCCGGAGAATGGGCTGGGAGCTGGACCGGGAGATCGAGCGGGGGAGGCTGCGGATCGTCTTCATCCCCCAGCCGGACATCCTGGTGGATCGGGACCTGCTGGAGATGCAACGCCACGTCGAGTCCTTCGGAGCCCGGCGGGTAGTGGTCGACTCGATGTCGGTCTTCCTCCACAAGATCGACGACAAGAGCATCATGCGCGACAAGGTGTTCTGGCTGGCGAGCATCATCCAGAACCAGGAGGCGGTGGGCCTCTTCGCCAACGACGTCCCCGCCGGCGCGGTGGGGCACACCCGCTTCGGCGTGGAGGAGACGGTGATGGACGGGCTCATCCTGCTCTCGTGGGAGCAGGAGGGCCTGACGCGCCAGCGCTACGTCGAGGTGAACAAGCTGCGCAACACCGGGCACGCCACGGGCCGGCATTCGATGACGATCGGCCCCGGGGGCCTCAGCATCTTCCCGCGCGTGGACGAGTTGCCGAACTTCGAGTCGATCGCCCCGCCCATGGCCGAGCTGGGGCGGGTGTCCTGCGGCGTGCCGCGGCTCGATGACCTGCTCGGGGGCGGGCTGCTCGACGGCAGTGTGACGCTGGTCTCGGGAAGCCCTGGCACGGGTAAGAGCACCCTGGGGGTGCAGTTCGTGCTCGAGGCGGCGCGTCGCGAGGAGCGCGCGCTCTACATCTCCCTCGAGGAGGGCCCCCACCAGCTCCTCCGGGGCGCCGAGTCCCTGGGCCTGCCGCTGCGCGAGGCCGTCAACGACGGGTGGGTGGAGATCCTCTTCCTGCCACGCGAGCACCTGCACGCCCCGCGCTTCCTGAGCATGGTGGAAGACAGGATCCACGACCGTAAGCCCAGCCGATTGGTGCTCGACAGCGCCAGCGACATCGAGATCCTCGGCTTCGTCTCCGAGGAGCTGCGGCGGCTGCTCTATGGCCTCGTCCTCCGCCTGCGCTCGCTGGGGGTGACGAGTCTCTTCACCGTCGAGTCCCGCTCGCTCTTCTTGAGCGACACCCTCAGTGAGCGCGGGCTGTCGCCGCTGGCCGACAACATCCTCATGTTGCGCTACGCCCAGGAGGAGGGCCGGCTCGTCCCGGAATTGACGGTGGTGAAGACGCGCGGCAGCGATCACGACCGGGCGAGTCATCGCATCACCATGGCCCGGGGAGGCCTGCGGTTGGATGGTCAGTCCGAGAGCGCGTCCCCACCTTCGAAGAAGCCGGTGAAGAAGCGCCGGCCGGCGCCCAAGCGGGGGCGCCGTAAGTAGGCTCCCTGGCGAGGGGCCGCATGCCTGCTCAGGAGGTCGTCCCGTGAACGAAGGGAGCCTGTCCAACGGCGTGCCACCCGAGGGGGAGGGCCAAGTGCGGCCTCGGACCTTCCGCGAGCTGGAGCATGCCTGGCGTCACCTCGATCACCTGTATGAGATCAGCAAGCTGCTCAACGCCTTCGAGGGGGTGGAGCGCACCTTCCCCGAGCTGATAGTGCTCGCCACCCAGGTGCTGCCCCTGCGCACCGCGTTCCTGCTGGAGGGGGTGGGTCCGAACGGCGAGCCCCTTCCGGAGCGCCCCCGGCTGACGGTCTGGCGCGCGGCGGAGGTGACGGCCGAGCAGCTCTCCCGGGCGGCCGAGAAGGCGGCCGCCACGTATGCCTGGCTGGTCGGGGTGAAGGAGGTGGAGCCCCAGGGCGGGCAGGCGGCCGAGCTGGGGGGGCCCGAGGCGTGGATCCTCCCGGCGCCTCCCGCGCGGGCCGAGCCGACCTTCGTCACCCTTCCGCTGGCGGCCAAGGGGCGCGTCTTCGGCGCGCTCCAGGTGGAGGCGGCGGAGGTGCTGGCCGAGGAGGGGCTGGCCTTCATCGACGCGGTGGCCAACCAGCTCGCGGTGGCGCTGGATCAGCACTACGCGCTGCGGCGCGAGATGCGCCTGCGCCAGCGCGCGGAAGCGGCCGAACGGCTGCAGCGGGCGCTGCTGGAGCGCGAGCGGCAGGCCCGCCAGGAGGCCGAGGGGGCCCACCGGCGTCAGGCCTTCCTGGCCGAGGCGAGCTCCGTGCTGGCCGGCTCGCTGGACTACCACGCCACACTGCCCCGCATCGCGCGCCTGCTGGTGCCCGCGTGGGCCGACTGCTGCGCCATCGACCTGCTCCACCTGAAGCCCGGCGGCGAGAAGGGGGCCGGCGGGGCCGAGCGCATCGCCATGATGGCGGTCGAGCCCCCGGGCCAGGCCTTGGGGAGCGCGTCCTTCGTCGGCCAGGCGCTCGCGTCCCATCCCTGGGTGGCCTTGCCCGCGAGCCCCGAGAGCCTGCCGCAGGGGAACGTGGCGGTGGAGCGGGCCGAGTGGGCCGGGTTTCCCTCCAACCTCCGTCTGCTCATCCGCGTGCGCGGCCGCACGGTGGGGGCGCTGAGCCTCATCTCCGCCCAGCCGGGGCGCTATGGCCCCGGGGATGTCCTCCTCTTCGAGTTGCTCTCCCAGCGCATCGCGACGGCGGTGGAGTCCGCGCTGCTCTACCAGCAGGCCCTGGAGGCGGCGCGCTGGCGCGAGGAGCTGCTCACGGTCGTCTCGCACGACATCAAGACGCCCCTGGTGGTGGTGAGGATGAACGCCGAGATGCTCCTCCAGGCCGCGCGGCCGCCGGGGGAGGAGCGCCGGCGTCAGGGTCGCCGGCACCTGGAGAACATCATGCGCGCGGTGGAGATGATGCGCGACCTCATCGTGGGCATCCTCGACCGGGCGCGAGAGCAGGGCATGCCCATGCCGCTCGCACCCCAGCCGCTGGCGGTGGACGCCCTCGTGCAGCAGGCGCTGGAGGTACTCCGGCCGCTCGCGCTGGACAAGTCCCAGGACCTGACGACGGACGTGTCCCCGGGATTGCCGCGCGTGCGCGCCGACCGGGAGCGCCTCCTCCAGGTGCTCACCAACCTGGTGGGCAATGCCATCAAGTTCACCCCCACGGGCGGTTGCGTCACCGTGCGGGCCCGGCAGGTGGATGGGAAGGTGCGCGTCTCGGTGAAGGACACCGGGCCGGGGATTCCCACCGAGGACATGCCGCACCTCTTCGAGCGCTTCTGGCGGGCCTCCGGCGTGAACGAGCGGGGGACCGGGCTGGGGCTGAGCATCGTCAAGAGCATCGTGGAGGCGCACGGCGGCACCCTCTGGGTGGAGAGCCAGGTGGGCACCGGCAGCACCTTCTTCTTCACCCTGCCCGTGGCGGAGTGAGCCCCTCCAGCGCGGTGCGTCACCCGCGCCCGGGGTTCCAGGGCCGGGAAGCGGGAGGGCTGGCGGGCGGAGGGCGGGCCCCACGACAGGCTCGCCCATTGAGGCCCGGGGTGGTGTAGATGAGGGGCAGCGTCTTCCGAACCCGGAGCCACTTCACATGAGCACCAGCCCCCGGCTGAATACCGCCACCGCCGCCGCCTCGTCCGAGCGCATCTGGGAGGAGGAGATCCTCCCCAAGCTGCACGAGTACATCCGCATCCCCAACAAGTCGCCCGGCTTCGAGCCCGACTGGGCCAAGAAGGGGCACATGGACAGGGCGGTGAAGCTCATCGCCGGCTGGTGCGAGTCCCAGGCCAAGCACATCCCCGGCCTCAAGGTGGAGGTGGTGTCGCTCAAGAACGAGAAGGGCGAGGAGCGCACCCCCGTCATCTACATGGAGATTCCGGGCACCGGTGACGACACCGTCGTCCTCTATGGCCACCTCGACAAGCAGCCCGAGATGACGGGCTGGCGCGCGGGCCTCTCCCCCTGGGAGCCGGTGCGCGAGGGCGACAAGCTCTACGGCCGCGGCGGCGCCGACGACGGCTACTCGGCCTTCGGCTCGCTGGCCGCCATCCGCCTGCTGCGCGAGCAGGGCATCTCCCACGCGCGCTGCGTGGTGCTCATCGAGGCGTGCGAGGAGAGCGGCAGCTACGACCTCCCGGCCTACATCGAGCACCTCGCCCCGCGCATCGGCAAGGCCTCGCTCGTGGTGTGCCTCGACTCGGGCTGCGCCAACTACGAGCAGCTGTGGATGACCACCTCGCTGCGCGGGCTCGTCTCCGGCAACCTGCGCGTGGACATCCTCTCCGAGGGCGTGCACTCGGGGGACGCCAGCGGCATCGTGCCCTCGTCCTTCCGGATCTTGCGCCAGGTGCTCTCGCGCGTGGAGGACGAGCAGACGGGCCGCATCCGCGTGGACGGCCTGCACGTGCACATCCCCCAGGCCCGGCGCGACCAGGCCGCCGCGGTGGCCGAGGTGCTGGGCGAGGAGGTGTACTCGAAGTTCCCCTGGGTGCCCGGCTCCCGGCCGATGACGGTGGACCGCGTCGAGCAGATCCTCAACCGTACCTGGCGCCCGGCGCTCTCCGTCACCGGCGTGGAGGGCATGCCGGCCCTGGGCAGCGCGGGCAACGTGCTGCGCCCCTTCACCTCGGTGAAGCTGTCCATGCGGATTCCTCCCCGGGTGGACCCCAAGGCGGCCATCCAGGCCCTCAAGCAGACCCTGGAGGCGGACCCGCCCTACGGCGCCAAGGTGAGCTTCGAGGGGGAGAAGGCCAGCGCCGGCTGGGACGCGCCGCCGCTCGAGAAGTGGCTGGAGGAGGCCACCCACGAGGCCTCGCGCGCCTACTTCGGCCGGCCCTTCATGGCCATGGGCGAGGGCGGCACCATCCCCTTCATGGAGATGCTCGGCAAGCGCTTCCCCGAGGCCCAGTTCCTCATCACCGGCGTGCTCGGCCCCAACAGCAACGCGCACGGGCCCAACGAGTACCTCCACATCCCCACCGGCAAGAAGCTCACCTGCTGCGTGGCCAGCGTCATCGCCTCGCACGCCAGGCGGTAGGCCGCACCGCGCTGGAAATGAAACGGGCCCCGGTGTTTCGCCGGGGCCCGGGGTGAAGGGGGGAGTGGGGGAGGGCTCAGGACTGAGGGGGCTCGGAGCCCTCGGGCGTGGGCGAGCCCTCGGCGGCGGCCTCGGCCGTGCCGGACTCCTCGCCACCCTCGGTGGGCTCGTCCTCCACCTCCTGCACCTCGCCCGCCGCTTCCGCCGCCTGCTGCGCCTTGACCTGGTCGTCGTTCATGAAGCCGATGGGCAGGTCCTTCCGGTTGAGGAAGCGCACCGACTTCTGGGAGAGGGCGTACATCTGCTCGGCCACCGCCGCCGGCACCAGCGAGTGCTCGATTTGCGCCGGCTCGGGCCGCTCCACCACCGCCAGCGCGCCCTCCTCGAGCTGCTTGGCCTGCGTCTCCGTCAGCTCCAGCCGGCGCAGCTTGCCCTTGCGCGTCATGAAGTAGAAGACGGTGGCGCCCACGTCCACGGGCACCTGCCCATTGAGGACGAGCTCGCGCAGCTTCCGGTCCTGCTCCGCCTGCTTCTTGGACTCGATGCGCTGGGCCGCCTTCGAGCCCGGCAGCGGGGGCAGCTTGGGCACCAGCCCGCCAGCCGGCTCCCCGCTCGGCCGCCCGCCCTGCGGACGGCCTCCACCCGGGGGGCGCCCGCCCTGCGGACGTCCAGCGCCCTGCGGACGGCTTCCGCCCTGGGGCCGGTCTCCACCCGGGGGGCGCCCGCCCTGGGGACGCCCACCCTCGGGCCGTCCTCCCTCACGACGGGGCGGGCGATCCTCGCGGCCTCGCGGCTCGCGGGCTTCGCGCGCGTCCCTGTCCCCGCCTCCGGGCGGTCCCTCACGCCGTGGCGCCTGGGAGGGCGCGGGACGGCGAGCGGCTGGGGCTTCGTCCGCCTTCTTCGCCTGGTCCTCGGAGACCAGGCCGGCCTTCAAGAGCTTGTCACGCAGGTTCTGCATGAAACGGCGTTCTAGCCCGTACATTGCCGCGCGCAAGCCGTCCCTTGCCGCTCCAGCACCCACCCCGTAATTTGGGCAACCCCCCGCTTGGAGCCGGAGGAGTCGTGACCCGTTTCAAGAAGTTCGCCATCGCCGCCGCCGTGGCGCTCGCCGCCGTGGGCTGTCAGGACCCCGTGGACAAGGCGGCCAAGGCGCGCATCTTCTCCCCCGAGGACCCGCCCAAGGTGGTGGCCTCGGCCGCCGAGAAGCTCCCGCCCGAGGACGTGGCGTCCAACCCCCGGGTGGCGCGGCGCATCCTGTCCATGGACGCCGCCGAGGTGACCGAGCGCCTGGGCCCTCACGCCTACAAGGCCACCGTCAGCTACGAGTGGGCCGGCGCCCCGGGCACCGTCCCCGTCAAACTGTCGGAAACCCGCACCTTCCGGGCCGGCCGCGGCGGCGTCAGCGGCGACTTCCATGGTGTGCTGGAGAACAGTCGGGACCAGGGCCTGGAGGTGATGCGGGTGGAGGGAAAGGTGTACGCCCGCAACCGCTACGGCACCTTCCGCGAGCGCCTGCGCGACCGGGGCATGGCCGAGCGCACCCGCACGGAGCTCACCGGCGCCATCCGCGACGTGGACTCGCTCTTCCGGGGCCGGCTGCACCTGGCGCCCCAGGGCACCATCACCTACGAGGGCCGCACCGCCTGGCGCTACAGCGTGGAGCTGGGTCCGGAAGGCGACACGGGCAGCGCCCCGGCCGTCCTCCCCTCGCTGCTGGAGCCCAAGAACGGCCGGGATGACACCACCAAGCGCCGCCTGGCCTTCTTCGAGAATCGCACCCCCAAGTCCCTGAGCGGCGAGGTACTGGTGGACGCCCAGACGTCCGTCGTCCTCAAGGTCCGGCTGGATGGGCGCATCACGGTGCCCGCCAACGACGCCGGGGGCGCCGCCGAGCTGCGCATGGTGCTGGACTCCGCGCTGAGCGAGCTGGGCAAGGATCCGGAGCTGGCGCCGCCCCAGGACTTCCTGCCGGACGTGGACAAGCCGCAGGGTATCGCCGACGCGCTGGACCGCTTCGGCATCCCCCGCAACAAGCCCGAGGGCGCCACGACCCCGGGGGCCGCTTCCCCCGCCGACGAGCCCGCGGACGACGAGGGCACCTGAGCCTCGCCACCCCGGCCCGTGCTTGCTCCGGGCCGGGGGGTTCTGGCTGTCGCACCCGGGGCAGGTCGCTACAGGGCGGCACCAAGATGTTGGAAGAAAATTTGACCCTCCTCTTGCGATCTCTAGAATCCTCGTCGGTTGCGGCTCAGGCGCGTCCGACATGCTCGGATGTTCAGGTGCCCACAAGCAAGGGAGCGGAGATGGAGCGCAAGGTCGGTAGCAGCACGACGGTGACGGCCAAGGAAGCCAAGGTGGCGCTGGAGAAGGCGCATACCCTGTCGTCCGAGGAGGAGAAGGTGCTGCGCATGCGGCACGGTGCCGGCGCCGCCAGCAAGAGCGCGCCGCTCCCTCGTGCCGCGGGCAACAACCAGGAGCTGGGCGATGAGCTGCTGCTCATCGAGATGCAGCTCATGAAGGCCATGCGCGAGCGCACCGGCCAGACGAAGTCGGCCAGCAAGTCCAAGCCGGCCGCCGCCGCCACCGCGACGAAGGACAAGATCGTCCGGGCGCTGCGCAAGAAGAAGTAGCCCCCCTCGGGGGAGCCACTCAGCGGTCCAGCAAGGCCACGAGGCGGCTCCCCGCCTCGGGGAGCGTGAGAGCTTTTCCCGAAAGCTCCGAGGCGAGGGCCTCGGCGTCGTCGGTGCCACCCCGCCCGAAGAAGCCCTGAAGCCAGCGACCCGCGGCGGGGTTGCGCCACCAGTCCTCGTTGAAGCGCGCGGTGAGCTGCTGCGTGAGGCGTGTCTCCAGCGCCCAGGCGCGCAGGTAGCGCGTCACGTAGAGCTGCGGGTCCACGTCGAAGAGGAAGAAGCCTGGGTGCGGCTCGACGAAGAGCGCGCGCCGCTGGGCGTCCGCGTACTCCTCGGCCCGCTCGGGCGAGGCGCCGTGGCGGTAGAGGGACAGCTCGTAGGGCAGCTTCGCGCAGTGGCGGCGCAGCACGGTGAGGGCCTGGAAGGCCGCCATGCGGGAGGCGTCGCGCGCGGGGGCCGAGGGCAGGCGCACGTAGCGCTTGAGCCACTCCTCGTGGGTGGGGAGCCGCTCGAAGAGGGTGGCGAAGGCCTCCGTCACCGAGGCGTCCTCCAGCCGGCGCAGCTCCAGCGGGAGCTGGTCCGACACATGGGCGTGGTGCAGGGCATGGCCGTACTCGTGCAGCAGGCCGCCGAGGGCATCCAGGCCCGCGCGCCGCCGCACCACTAGGCGCACCTCGTCCGGCACGCGCACCGTGACGGTGAAGGGGCGCGAGGCCTTGCCGGGGCGCTCCTCGTCGTCGATGCGGAGGCGGCCCTGGGCGGCGGGGTGGAAGCCCCACTCGGTGAGCCAGCGGACGACGGCGGGCCACTCGTCCTCGCGCCGGAAGAGGCCGTTCATCCACGGCACCTGGGTGGCCGCCTGCAGGTCGTGCCTGCGCGCGTTGCCCGAGGGCAGGGGGCGCAGCGTGGGCTCCACCTTCTTGAGGACGTAGGCGAGCACGTCGCGGTAGGCGTCCTCGGTGGCCGCGAGCGTCTCCTGGGCGGCCTTGGCGAGCGGGTCCAGGGCGATGCCGGAGACGTCCTCGCGCAGGGCGAGGTAGCTGGGGGCGCGCAGCTGCTCGGTGACGCGGAAGGCGGCGTCGCGGCGGTCGCTGTAGAGGCCCCGGTTGTCCCAGAGGAAGTTGCCGGTGGCGCCCTCGAGCAGGGCCCGGCGGCCGCGCTCGGACTCGTGGGGGAGCTGGCCGAGCGCCTCGCCGAAGGAGAGGACCTGGTCGTCCACGGGGAGGCGGGCGCGGGTCTCCAGGTGGGAGATGGCCTCGGCGTGGGAGGCGGCGAGGGCCTCCTCCAGCTGGGTGGCGATGAAGTCGCGCAGCAGCCGGAGGCGGCGCACGCCGAGCAGATCCCCCTTGGCCTGGGCCTTGGGGACGGCCTCGGTGACGGCGGCGAAGGCCTCGGCGGAGGCGATTTCGGGCGAGTCCTCGTAGAGCTCCCGCAGGGGGAGGTCCGGGGCGAGGCCGGCGGCGTGGCGGTAGTGGAGGGTGGCCAGTTGAGCGAGGAAGTCGTCCAGGCTCGCGCGCAGCAGGGGGAGGGGACGGTCCATGGGGGGGCGGAAGGTAGACACTTCGCACCCCGGGGAAAAGGCCCCAGAGGGCGGAGCGTGCCGCTTTGGAATTACGAACACGGCGCGGAGAAGAGAGCTGCCAATACCGCGCCCCCGCGCCCGCTCATCGACGGCGAGCCGTGCCAGGCGGAGCACGGGAAGAGCACGGTGGGGGCTACCGCGTCTTCTTGCTCAAGTCCGCCGGCAGCTCGCGCAGGGCCTGAAGATGGTGCAGCAGCGCCTCTTCGATGAGGCGGCCCTTCTTCACCCCATGAGCCTCCACATAGCGCTCGACGAGCTCCTTGGTGGTGTCGGAGACATATGCGGAAATCTGGGTTTCGGCCATGGCGAGTTTCCTCTACGAAAACGTAGAGCGGAGGGAGGTCCGCTACAAGCCCATGGATTGAGGTCGTACCCCTCCAGCGGCTTCCAGGGCAGCAGGCGAGCGAAGCGCCCACTGTTCCGAGGACACGGGCTTCCCGAGGTGCTCCATCGCCACCGCCAGGTCCTGCGCGTGGCAGCGGAGGGACAGTGCGTCCGCGCCGACGAGGTAGTGCTCCTCGATGCGCTTCAGGTCCGGGAGGGGGACGACGGGCCGATGGAGGAGGTGCTCGGCGGTACTCCACGAAAAGCCCATCAGCCGGCGGGTGGCGGGGAGGCCGATGCGGCGCCACAGCCAGGGCACCATCTGCTCGAGCTCGGTGGTGAAGAGCGAGGCGTGCGCCGCCCAGGGGACGCGTTCCACGCGGACGCCATGCGCCGGGCACTCCACGCGACGTGGCGCGTAGCTCAGCCACACCGGCGTGCGCTCCAGCGCGAGATGGCGCCACCGGCGCTCGGGCCGCGTGTCGTAACCACGCCAGAAGTCGTTACAGATTCCGCACCGGGGCGCGCGCAGGCGTGGCCGGACTTGTACCACCAGGCCCTCGGGTTGGAGGCTGGCGCCTCGTACGCACAGGCCCTCCAGTCCCAGCACACGCTCCAACAACGCATTCACTCCCACGCTCTCCATCGTCGTTTCTCCCGGGAGGCTTCGTCGCCCTCCCACACATGACGAGGCGCGGTGCAAGGGGGCGGCCAGGCGCTGGGTCGGAGTGCTACCTGTGCGGCTCTGGGTCTCGACCGTCTCCCGTGGGGGACGGCCGTCCAGTGTCGCGCCGGGTGGGCGCGGATTGAGCTGGGGTTCAGCCCTCCATCACGGGCGCGGGGCCCATGGGCGCCTTCTTCTTGGAGGCGCTGGTCTCCGTGGCGGCTGCCTCGCGCGGCGTCGGGCCGTGGCCGCCCATGCCCAGGGAGATGCCGCCGGTGTGGTAGGCGCGCTCGCCGTGGACGTGGGGATCCAACCCCTCGTACTCGGCCTCGGCGTCCACGCGCAGGCCCACCACCGCCTGCACCACCTTGAGGAGGACAAAGGTGAGGAGCGCGGAGAAGCTGGCCACCGCCAGCAGGCTGAGCGCCTGCTTGCCCAGCAGGGCCCAGTTGCCGCCCGCGAGGAGGCCATCGGCGCCGGCGGGATTGACGGCCACGGTGGCGAACACGCCGGTGAGCAGGGCGCCGAGTGCTCCTCCCACGCCATGCACGCCGACGACGTCCAGGGCATCGTCGTAGCCCAGGTGCTCCTTGAGGAGGACGCCGCCGTAGCAGGCCCCGCCCGCGAGGAGTCCGATGGCCAGCGCGCCCACGGGCGAGACGAAGCCCGCCGCCGGGGTGATGCCCACGAGCCCCGCCACGAGCCCGCTGGCGGCCCCCAGCGCCGTCACCTTCTTGAGCCGCACCAGGTCCACGAGGCCCCACGCCACCGCGCCCGCCGCGGCCGCCAGGTGGGTGTTGGTCGCGGCGAGCGCGGCCAGCTCATTGGCGCCGAGCGCGCTGCCCGCGTTGAAGCCGAACCAGCCAAACCAGAGGAGCCCCGCTCCCAGCAGGGTGAGGGCGAGGTTGTGCGGAGGCTGACGCGTGCCTCGGCGGCGGCCCACCACGAGCGCCACCACGAGCGCCGAGACACCGCTGGTGAGGTGCACCACGGCGCCCCCGGCGAAGTCGAGCGCGCCCAGCTTCAGCAGCCAGCCGTCCGGAGACCACACCCAGTGCGCCACGGGCGCGTAGACGAACGTCGCCCACAGCACCGTGAAGAGGAGGAAGGCGGAGAACTTGAGCCGCTCGGCGTACGCGCCGCTGATGAGCGCGGGCGTGATGGCGGCGAAGGTGCCCTGGAAGAGGAAGAAGAGGAGGTGCGGCAGCGTGCCCTTGGCCTCCGTGCCCACGCCCTTCATGAACAGGTGCGTGGCCCCACCGATGAGGCCTCCGTGGCTCTCTCCGAAGGCGAGCGAGTAGCCCCACAGCGCCCACACCACCGTCACCACCGCCAGCGCGCCGAAGCTGTGCATGAGCGTGGAGAGCACGTTCTTGCCCTGCACCATGCCCCCGTAGAAGAGCGCCAGCCCCGGTACCATCAGCATGACCAGCGCGCTCGCGACCAGCACCCACGCCACATCGGCTCCGACGATTCCGCCCGGCATCCACACCTCGCGCTCAATGGGCCCCCCTGGGCCCGCACACCCGACGCTTGTGCAACACGAGGGCCAGCGCGTCCGCGCACGGAGGGCTCGACGTATCCCCGCGAAAACGTGGGGCCCTTTCGTCAAGGTGTGCTTGCCTGCCTGGGCTTCCTGGCCCTTCTTCCGTCCTACGTTTTTGTCGGTTGGACTTCGAGAACCGACAAATTCGTAGGACTCCCAGAGGGGAGGCGGGCCGGGCTCCACCGGCTGGGGGATGCCCGTCGCGGGGGAGGCGTCCGCGTCCTACGTTTTTGTCGGTCTCCGGGTGGGTTCCTACGAAATTGTAGGAAACCCCCTCTCCGGGGGGGATGGGTTGTTGGCGAGTCGATGGAGCGGACCGCCGCGTTGCGACATGAGGGGGGCGCTTCATCCTTCGTCAACATGCCCCGCGCGACCGGGCTCGCTGGGGCCCGGTCTTGCGCTCGTCTCGGTGGGCTTGCCAGAGTTGGGGCGAGCCCGTCAGCCCTCAACCTGTGGAGTCCCCTCGGTGAAAGTCGTTCATTCCCCGCTGCATGCCCGCCACGACGGTGGCCTGGAGCTGCATCGCGGTGAGCTGGTGCCGTGCTTCGAGATGCCGGTGCGTGCGGATTACATCTTGAAGGCCGTGGAGCGCGCGGGGTTTGAAGTGCACGAGCCTCGCCCGTTCGCGCCGGAGTCGCTCCTGCGCGTCCACGACGCCGGGTTCGTCGAGTTCCTGCGCACCGCCCATGCCGAGTGGCGCGCCGCCGGCAAGGAGGGCTTCATGCTGCCCAGCGGCTTTCCCGCCCGAGGCCTGCGCCGGGACCACATTCCGTCCGGCATCAACGGGAAGATGGGCTACTACGCCTTCGACGCCAGCACGCCGATCGTCGAGGGCACCTGGGACGCCGCGCTCGCCGCCGCGCACTGCGCCCTGACCGCCGCCGCGTGGATCGCCGAGGGCGAGAAGAGCGCCTACGCCTTGTGCCGTCCGCCCGGACACCACGCCGGGCACTCGCTCTACGGCGGCTACTGCTTCCTCAACAACGCCGCCCTGGCGGCGCAGCACCTGCGCGACAAGGGGTTCGCTCGGGTGGCGCTGCTGGACGTGGACTACCACCACGGCAACGGCACCCAGGACATCTTCTGGGAGCGCTCCGACGTGCTGTTCGTGTCCATCCACGCCAGCCCGGAGACCGAGTACCCCTACTTCCTCGGCTATGACGACGAGCGCGGGGCCGGCGCGGGCGAGGGCTACACCCGCAACTTCCCGTTGCCGCGTGGCACCACCTGGAAGGAGTACAGCACCGCGCTGGAGGCGGCGCTGGACGTCGTCGGCGGTTTCTCGCCCGATGCGCTGGTGGTGTCGCTCGGCGTGGACACCTATGAGGGCGATCCGATCAGCGCCTTCAAGCTCGCCACCCCGCACTACCCGCTGATGGGCCGGCGCCTGGCCGAGCTGAAGCTGCCAACGGTCTTCGTCCAGGAGGGTGGTTACGCGGTGGACGACATCGGCACCAACGTCGCCGGAGTGCTGGAAGGGTTCCTGGGCACGCGCTGAGGCTCGGCGGAGCCCGGCTCAATCCTTGAGGATCCGCAGCGTCACCGTGGACTCCTGCTGTGGGGTGATGGGGACCACGGCCGCGGCTTCACCCACGGCCTGCTCCCCCTTGAAGGCCCGCACCTCCACGCGGATGCGCTCTCCCGTGGTGGGCCCCGGCTCCAGCCCGAGCGTCAGCGGGAAGCGGTGCTCCTGGGTGAGCGCGTACTCCTTCTCCAGCAGCACCTCCGCGTCATCGGCCCCCACCACCCGGACTTCCACCCGGTCCACGTCGTCGGGGATGCGCAGGGCCCCGTCGGGTCCAGTGGCCTCGATGGTGAGGAACACCGCACCCCGCCCGCACGCCACCAGCAGCAACAGCCCGAGCGCCAGTCCGGCCCAACCCCTCCGCGCGTGGGCCCTCACCGCAGGGTCTCCATCCCGATCGTCCCGGGCCGCACCGGCGCGTCCCGGTTGAGCAGCACGGGCGTGGCCACCGCCGCCGCGACTCCCACGCCCACCGCCGTCCAGAACGCCCAGTTCTTGTAGACGGGCTGGGACACCGTGAGCGCCACCGTCTCCATCGTCAGCTCCAGCGGGGCCTGCTCCGCTCCCACCGAGGACAGCAGCGCCCCGTTCGCGTCGCGGGCCCGGACGAAGTACTCGATGGTGCGCTTGCCCGCGGGTCCGGGGAAGGCGTTGGGCACGTTGCCCGAGAAGGCGCCGTCCTCGCCGCGCACCATCCCGAGCTGTGAATAGCCGCTCGTGCTCCCGCGCGGGCGGTAGTGCAGCGTCATCGCCGCCACCCGGTCCATTCCGGCCGTCACCGTTACGTCCACCGTCGTCGTGCCCCCCTGCGCGTTCGGCTTGGGCGGCGCGTGCCTCAGCCTCACCGCCTGCCGCACCCGGTACGCCTTCTGCGCGTTGGCGAAGTAGGAGCGGATCTTCGGCGACGCACCGCCCGTCAGCTCGTAGTCCGGCTTCACCTCCAGGATGTGCAGGAAGGCCTCCTCCGCCTTGGGCCCGTCGTCGAAGGCCGAGTGCGTGAGGGCCATCAGCTTGTAGATCTCCATCCGCTGGGCCGCCGTCACGCCCTTCACCGCCAGCGCGAACTCCAGCTTGGGGAGGATCTCCTCGAACTGGAAGCTCAGGTAGAGCTGGCGCGCCTCCTCCAGATACGGATTGGGAGGGCCCTCGGAGGGAGCCGTCTCCGAGGACGCCGTGGACGTCGCGGGCGTCGCGGGCGTCACCGCCTCCTCGTCCTCGGGAGGAGGGGGGGCGGCGACCTCCTCGGCGGGGGTTTCCTCCGCGGGTGGCTCCTCGGCGGGCAGCACCTCGGCGGGTGCCTTCTGGGAGGGCTTGCGCTTGCCCTTCTTGAGCGGCTTGGACGACTTGAGAGGCTTGAGCGTCTTGCCCTGGACCTTCCGGGCCGCGGCGTCGGCGGCTGCTGGCGTCCAGGCCACTCCCAGCGCCAGGCACGCGGCCAGCGCTCGGGCCCAGAGCGTCCTCGAACCCCGGAGCGCCCCGGTCTTCCGCCTCCACCCGAGCAGGAACAGCAGTGCGGCCAGCGGCAGCGGCGCGCCCGTCCCGCTCGAGCAGCCCAGGGGCCCTCCCTTCGAGTCCGCCCGGGCCGTCACCGTCACGTACACGGGCGCGCTGGTCAGGTCTCCGTCCGAGACGCGGAGCCTCAGCGTGTACACGCCCGGCACCGCCGGGGTGAACGACGGCGTCGCGGTGGTCGCGTCCGTGAGCACGGGCTCGTTGCCGGTGGGGAAGCCCGCCAGGGTCCAATCGTACGAGAGCCTGTCGAGCGGATCCGGATCGTGGCTCCCGCTCCCCTCCAGCGTCACCTTCTCGCCCACGTTCACCTCCACATCTCCGCCCACCACCCCCACGGGCGAGTTGTTGTTCGCTCCGAGGGTGCTCACCACCACGTCCACCTCGACGGGGGCGCTGGGCACCTCGCCATCCCAGACGGTGAGGCGGAAGCGGTAGCGGCCCTTGCCGGGCGGCTCGAACCGGGGAGTCGCGCCCGACTCCTGCAGCACCACCGGGCTGCCCCACACCTGCTCCCAGACGTACCGGAGCGGCTCGCCGTCCGCATCCACCGACGCCGAGCCGTCCAGCGTCGCGACGCCTCCGATGATGAGCTGCTGATCCGCTCCGGCGTTGGCGAGCGGCGGGTGATTGCCGCCCGTGGTGACCTGGACGAGCACGGTGGAGGGCACGGAGGTCAGCTTGCCGTCCGACACGGTGAGCCCCAGCCGGACGAAGCCCGGCCGGGTCGGCGTGAAGGTGGGCTTCGGCGAGCGCTCGTCATCGAGCGTCACCCGAGGCCCGGCCAGCTGGGTCCACTGGTAGGTGAGCACGTCTCCGTCCGGATCCGCGCTGCGCGTTCCATCGAGCTGGAGCTCCGCACCCACGCTCCCCGTGCGCTCCGAGCCCGCTCGGGCGATGGGACGGCGGTTGGCCACCGGGTCGTTGATCTCGAAGGTGACCGTGTCCTCGGGGCTCGTGGTCTTCCCGTCGCTCACGGTCAGGCCGAGCACCACCGTGCCCGCGCCCGTCGCCCGGAACGTCGGCGTCGGAGACGTGGCGGGCGTGGGCGCATCGGCGGGGCCGGAGATTTTCCGCCAGCGATACGCCAGCGCGTCGCCGTCCACGTCGTAGCTGCCACGCCCCTCCAGGACGAGGGGCAGGCCCGGCTCGCCCACGCCATCCGGGCCCGCCTGGGCGACCGGTGCATGGCTCGTCACCCCGGGGTCGATGGCGATCACCTCGACCAGGGCGGGCTCGCTGTCCTGGGTGCCGTCATTCACCACGAGCACGACGCCGTACCGACCATCGGCGTGAGGCGTGAGTCGGGCCTCGGGCTGCTCCATGTCGGCGAGCGTGGCCCCGTCCCCGTCGGACTCGAGTGCCCAGCGGTGGGTGAGTGCGTCGCCGTTCGGATCCTCACTGCCTCGGCCATCGAGCATCACGTCCTGGCCCACCGCCACCACCCGTCGCGCCGGCACGGAGGCCCATGGGGCGAGATCCAACAGGGTGACGGTGGTGCGGACCGGCTCACTGGAAGCGCCGGCCGTGGCGACGAGCTCGAAGGTGCGCGCGCCGGCTCGGGTGCCCAGGAACCAGGCGGTGGCCTTGTCCGCGTCGTGCAACTCCACTGGCTCCCCGGACACCTGCGTCCACCGGTAGTCCAGCGCGCGGCCCAGGGGATCCGAGCCCGTGCCCACGAGCACCACCCGACCCGGGCGCGCGGTGAAGTCCGCGGGCGCGGTGGCGGTGGGCTTCGGCGCGGGGATGTCGATGAGCACCTCGTCGGTGGTGGTGCCCTCGCCATCGCCCACCGAGAGCACGAGGGGGTGCTTGCCAATCGGCAGATCCAGCGTCACCCGGACGCCGCGCCCGAGGACGGTTCCCTCCTCGGACCAGATGTAGTCCAGCACGTCCCCGTCGGGGTCGCGCGAGCCCGAGCCGTCGAGCGTCACCCTCATCACCGGCTGGGTGGGGGGGAGGGTCTGGTCGGGGCCGGCGTTGGCGACCGGCGGCGAGTTCTCGATGAAGGCGGGGCTCGACACCTCGGCGGTGCCGTAGTCGGCGCCGTCCCGGGGTCGCACGCGGTAGTACCAGACCTCGCGCTTGGCGGTGGCGGAGGCGGGGACGCTGGCCTGGTTGAACAGCGAGGGCTGCTCGAGGCCGTTGCGGTACCAGCGGATCTCCGAGCTGGACTGCGCATCCCCATCCAGGTCGGCGTAGGTGTAGACGGCGTGGAGCGCGTCATCGGTGCGCGGCTGGGCCGGGCTGAGGGTGGCGTGGGTGGCGGACGGCGCCGTATTGCCGAGCGTCACCGCCGGAGAGGTCTGCGTCGCGCCGAAGGCGAGGCCGTCCTTGGGGCGCACGCTGAAGCTCCAGGCCTCGCCCTTGCGCGCCGTCCCGGCCGGCACCGTCTTCAACCCGGCCAGCGAGGCCACCAGCGTTCCATTGCGGTACCAGTTGAGCTCGCTGCCGGACTCCGGCTCTCCGTCCGGGTCGCTGTAGAGGTAGTTGGCCACCAGGGTGTCCTGGGCGCTGGGGGCGAACGGGGTCATCTGCAGCGCCGTGGCCACCGGGGCTGAGCTGCCCACGATGACCGAGGTGGACGTCACCAGCGGACCGAAGGCCACGCCGTCCTTGGGCTTGACGGTGAAGTACCAGGTCTCTCCCGCCTTGGCCGTCCCGGCGGGCACGGTGAGCTGGCCCGTCAGCGCCGGCACCTCCACGTCATTGCGGTACCAGCGCAGCTCGGTGCCCTGCTGCTCGTCCGTGTCCGCGTCCGCGTACGAGTAGCTGGCCACCAGCGGATCCGTCGCCTTGGGGGACAGCGGCGAGAGGTTCACGTTGGTCGCCTTGGGCGGCGTGTTGAGGATGAGCACCGGGGTGCTGGTGACGAGCTGTCCAAAGTCGGTGCCGTCCCTGGGCCGTACCGTGACGTACCAGCTCTCGCCCTTGGCGGTGGCGCTGGCCGGCAGCGTCCTCAGCCCGATGTAGGCCTGCGCCTCCGTCCCGTTCTTGAACCAGTGGAGATCCGTTCCGGACTCGAGGTCTCCATCCGTGTCCGCGTAGGTGTAGGCGGCCACCAGGTTGTCGTCCGTGCCCGGCTGCGCGGGCTGGATGGCGAGGCTGCTCGCGAGGGGCGCGTTGTTGGCGATGGAGACCTCGGCGGAGGTGAGCGGCGTGCCGAAGGCGGTGCCGTCCTTGGGGCGCACCAGGAAGGACCACTTCTGGCCCTTGGCGGTCGAGCCGGCCGGCACGGTGAGCATGTTGAGGAAGGCAGTCTGCTCCACGCCGTTCTTGAACCAGCGGATCTCACTGCCGGACTGCGCGTCCGAGTCCGAGTCCGAGTAGGCATACGAGGCGGTGAGCGGCTCGCCCGCGTTGGGGTTGGCGGGGCTGATGGCGAGGCTCGCGGCCACGGGGGGCGAGTTCTGGATCGTCACGGTCGCCGAGGTCACCTCGGTGCCGGAAGCGGTCCCATCCGAGGGCGTCACGGTGAACTTCCAGGCCTGTCCCTTGCCCAGCTTGGAGGGCGGTACGGACAGCGCGTTGCGCAGGGTGGTGTCCTCGGTGTTGTTGCGGAACCACTTCACGGTGGTGCCAGACTGCGCGTCCTTGTCCACGTCCGAGTAGGTATAGACGGCGGTGAGCGATTCGGTGACACGCGGGCCGGACGGCGAGATGGAGACCAGGGTGGCCGTGGGCGGGGTGTTGGCGATCGTCACCGTGGTGGAGGTGACGGCCGCGCCGAAGTCCGTGCCGTCCTTGGGGCGGAGGATGTAGTACCAGTTCTGCCCCTTGGCGATGTTCGTGAAGGCCACCGTGGTCTGGTCCGCCAGGGTCGTCTGCTCCACGCCGTTCTTGAACCAGCGGATCTCACTGCCGCTCTGGAGGTCGCCGTCCGCGTCGGAGTAGGTGTAGCTGGCGGTGAGCGCGTCGGAGGCCTTCGCGGCCGCCGGGCTGACGGTGGGCGAGGTCGCCACCGGGGCGGTGTTGGCCACCGTCGCCACGGGCGAGGTCTGGGTGGGGCCGCACACCAGCGTGGTATCGCAGGGCTGGACGGTGAAGGACCACTTGTCGCCCTTGGTGGCGGCGCCGGCCGGCACCTTGTTGAGGTTGTCGTAGGTCGGCTGCGCGGCGCCGTTCTTGAACCAGCGGATCTTGCTGCTCGCCTCCCCCTGGTTGTCCGGATCCGAGTAGGTGTAGCTGGCCGTCAGGGGATCCGCCTTGCGCGGCGGCTCGGGGGTGATCCGCACGTCGGTGGCGGTGGGGGCGGAGCTGCCCACCACCACGGTGGTGGAGGTGACCATCGCCCCCAGGCTCGCGCCGTCCTTGGGGCGCAGCGTGTAGTACCACTGGTCGTTGAGCGTGAGCGGTCCCGGGACGGTGCGCGCATCGTTCAGCCCGGACTGCGGCAGGCCGTTCTTGAACCAGCGGATCTCCGAGCCCAGATCCGTGTCGCCATCCGGGTCCGCATAGGCATAGGAGACGCCGAGGCTGGAGGTGGAGCTGGGCGAGGCGGGGGAAATTTGCACGTTGCTCGCCGACGGCGGCGTGTTGGCGATCGTCACCACCGAGGACGTCACCGTGGCGCCCAGGGCCGTTCCATCGCTCGGGCGCACGGTGAAGTACCAGACCTGCCCCCGGAGGGTGGCCGAGGCGGGCACGGTGCGCTGGTTGAGCAGCGCTTGCTGCTCCACGTTGTCGAGGAACCAGTGGAGCTCCACGCCGCTCTCCGCGTCCCCATCCGCGTCGGTGTAGGTGTACTGGGCGCTCAGGACCTCGTCCGTCTTGGGGGCCGCGGGCGAGATGGAGGGGGCGGAGGCGACCGGGAGCGTGTTGGCGATCGTCACCTTGGGGGACGTCTCCAGCCGGCCCAGCTCCAGGCCATCGCGCGACCGGACGGTGAAGTACCACTGCTCGCCCCGGGTGGTGGCCGAGGCCGGCACCGTCAGCTTGCCAGCGAACGCCACCTGCTCCTCTCCATTGCGGTACCAGCGCACCTCGGTGCCACTCTCCACGTCCCCGTCCGCATCGGAGTACGCGTAGGTGCCGGTGAGGGCGTCCTCCGTCCTGGGCTCCGCGGGCGTCAGGGACAGCGGGGTGGCGGTGGGCCGGTTGTTGCCGAGGTAGATGACGACGCGGTGGTTGCTCGAGTCCGCCACGTAGAGGCTGCCCGCCGCATCCAGTGCCACGCCGCGCAGGCCGCACAGCGACGAGGCCGTCACGCCGCCCGAGTTGCACGACTTTCCGGCCGAGGACGTCTGGCCGAAGATGCGGTCCGCGCTCGTGTCGGTCGTCCGTGGCGAGTTGTACTGGAGGACGCGGTTGTTGTCGTTGTCGCTCACGTAGATGTTGCCGGACGGGTCCACCGCGATGCTCTTGGGATCGCACAGCCCGGTCTGACCCTGGGCGCAATTGGTGGTGCTCATCGCCGTCTGGCCGAGCACCAGATCCGCCACCGTGTCCGAGGTGAGGGGCGCGTCGTACTCCAGCACGCGGTGGTTGGAGCTGTCGGCCACGTACAACCGCAGGGTGGGGACGGTGGCGTCCAGCCCGAGGTGGTAGGGGTCACACAGCGAGCTGGCCGACACGCCGGTCTTGTTGCAGCCACTGACGGTGAAGCCCGCCTGCCCGAAGACGACGTCGGCGGTGGTGTCGGTGCCCCAGGGGTCCACGTACGCCAGCACGCGGTGGTTGTCCGCGTCGCTGAGGAACAGCTCGAAGGCCGGGCCCACCGCGAGGCCATAGGGATCGCACATCGTGG
Source organism: Archangium sp. (assembly GCF_036388035.1). Taxonomy (GTDB): domain Bacteria; phylum Myxococcota; class Myxococcia; order Myxococcales; family Myxococcaceae; genus Archangium. The sequence continues at coordinate 3,197 of NZ_DASVSO010001014.1, read as the reverse complement.
TGGCGCTCGGGCCCGACAGACCGCGGTTGCACGAGTTCGCGATGAAGTCCGCCTGGCCAATCACCTTGTCCGCCACCGTGTCGGTGGTGAAGGGGGGCTCGTACAGGAGGACGCGGTCGTTCGCGGAGTCGGACACGTAGACGCGGCCTCGCGAGTCCACCGCCACCGAGGAGGGGCTGCAGAGGCTGGCGGCGGACACGCCCTGGCTGTTGCAGCCCGAGGTCAGGAGATCCGGTTGACCCAGCACCAGGTCCGCGGGCGAGCCGTTCTGGAAGGAGTTCACGTCCGCCCAGGCCAGCACGCGGCTGTTGGAGTAGTCCGCCACATAGAGCCGGCCCGGCGTGACCGAGGTGTCGAGCGCGACGTCGTAGGGCGAGGACATCCCGGTGCCGTCCACCAGGTTCACGCCGTTGTAGCGGAAGCCGGACTGGCCGAGCAGCGCGTCCGCCGAGAGGTCCGTCGAGAGCGGCGCGTCGTAGCGCAACACCCGGTGGTTGGTGGTGTCCGCCACGTACACCTCGCCGGACGGGGCCACCCCCACCGCGCGCGGGTTGCAGAGGGACAGGCCGGAGATGCCACCGCTGTTGCAGGTGTTGGTGATGAAGTCCTTCTGCCCGAAGGCGCGATCGGCCAGCGCGTCACCGCTCGTGCCGAAGGGCGCGTCGTACTCCAGCACGCGCGAGTTGCCGTCGGAGATGTAGAGGTTGCCGGCCGCGTCGGTCGCGATGTCGGTGGGCGCGCACAGGCTGCCCGCGCCGAGTCCTCCCCGGTTGCAGGAGCCCGTGGTGAACGCCGCCTGTCCGAAGACGCGGTCCGCCGACTGGCCGGTGGTGAATGCCCCCAGGCTCCATGTCAGCACGCGGCTGTTCGAGGTGTCCGCCACGTAGAGCCGGTGGGCGGAGCGATCCACGTGCAGGCCCACGGGTCCATTCAGGCCCGCGGCGTCGATGAAGTTGCGCGCGGTGTTGCTGAAGTCCGTCTGGCCGAGGACCCGGTCCGCGGCGGTATCGCCCCCCGTGGCGAACGGGGTGTTGTAGGCGAGCACCCGGTGGGCGAAGGGATCCGCGACGTAGAGGTTGCCCGTCGCGTCCACCGCCACCGCGGGAGCGGAGGTGGCCAGACAGGTGGAGGAGGGGGTGGTGCACCCGGTGGACGTCACGCTCGACCTGCCCACCACCTTGTCGGCCACCAGGTTGGTGGTGAGCGGCGTGAGGTAGCCCAGCACGCGCGAGTTGCCCTCGTCGCCCACCCACACGTTCCCCGCGCCATCCACCGCCACCGAGCCCGGGTTGCAGAGCGAGGAGCCGTTGAGGCCGCCCGCGTTGCACGACCCGGACGTCATGCTCGCCTGTCCGAAGGACTTGTCGGCCACCGTGTCCGCGGGCGAGGCGTTGTACTCCAGCACGCGCGAGTTGCTGTAGTCGGCCACGTAGAGGTTGCCACTCGCGTCGAAGGCCAGACCGCGTGGGTTGCACAGCGTCTGCGCGGAAGTGCCGCCGGTGTTGCAGGTGAGGGTGGTGAAGCCCGTCTGACCGAACACCTGGTCCGCCGTGGCGTCTCCCCCCCGGCCTCCGGTGAAGCGGAGCACGCGGTCGTTGTCGGAGTCCGCCACCAGGAGGTCCCCCGCCGCGTTCAGCGCCACGCCCCAGGGCGCGCACAGGCTCTCGGGCCCGGCGCCGCCGCTGTTGCACGTCACGCCGGTGAAGGCCGTCTGGCCCCACACCTTGTCCGCCACCGCGTCGGAGGCGAAGGGCGTGTCGAAGACGAGCACCCGGTTGTTGTTGGTGTCCGCCACGTAGAGGTTGCCCGAGGCGTCCACGGCCACTCCGCGCGGGTAGCACAGCGTGCCGGCCCCGACTCCCTCGGTGTTGCACCCGGTGCTCTCGAAGTCCGGCTGGCCGAGCACCCGATCGGCCGGCGCCCCGCTGGCGAACCCGGTGGCGCTGCTCCAGCCCAGCACCCGGTGGTTGTCCGTGTCCGCCACGTAGATGCGGTTGGGCGTGGTGCTCCGGTCGATGGCCAGTCGGGTCGGGTTGTACAGGCCCCGCTCGTCCACCCGGTTGGATGCATTCCGCGCGAGACTGCCCTGCCCGAGCACCCCGTCCGCCACCTGATCCGCGAGCGGCGCGACATAGCGCAGGACGCGGTGGTTCCCCTGGTCCGAGACGTAGAGGTCCCCCGCGCCGTCCACCGCCACGCCCGTAGGGGTGCAGAGGGTGGTGGCGCTCGGGGGGCCGCCCAGGTTGCAGGAGTTGGGGAGGAAGCCGCCCCCCTGGCCAAAGACGCGGTCCGCCACCGTGTCGGTGGTGAAGGGCGCGTTGTACTGGAGGACGCGGTTGTTGCCGGTGTCCGCCACGTAGAGGTTGCCCGAGGCGTCCACCTCGACGGCCTTCGGGGTGCACAGCGAGGTGGCGCTCACGCCCGTGCTGTTGCAGCCGCTCCGGTACGCATCCGGCTGGCCCAGCACCTTGTCCGCGGGCGCGCCGTTGGCGTACGCGAGGGCGTCCGCCCAGGCCAGCACGCGGCTGTTGGCGGTGTCCGCCACGTAGACGCGAGGCGGGCTGACGCTGGTGTCGAGCGCGAGCCCCTCGGGCGCGTTCAGCCCCCGGCCATCGAGCAGGTTGAGGGTTCCCAGGCCCGACGTCGTCTGGCCGAGGAAGATGTCCCCCACGTTGTCCAGCGGGGAGCGCAGGCCCTGGCGGCTCTGGGCGAAGGCGACCGGCTCATGGGCGCCCTCCGGCGGGGCGGACTCGCGGCAGGCGGCGGCGACGAGCAGGAGCGCGGGCCACAGGTGGCGCGCCTGGAGGCGAGCGGGGCGAGGGAGCGAGGCCATAAGAGGAGGTGTCCGTGGGAGAGCGGACGGGGCGAGCCTACCTCAAGCCCAGGCCGAGAATAGCCCCCGTTCCCGGGCTTCCCTGGCTGCCCGGGGCGCCACGTTTCCGGTAGAGTGCGGGCCAATGACCCAGCAGTTCGGAAAATACCTCCTGCTCAAGCGCCTGGCGCTGGGTGGGATGGCGGAGATCTGGCTCTCCAAGCAGCTCGGGGTGCAGGGCTTCGAGAAGCTCGTGGTGGTGAAGCGGATTCTGGAGCAGTTCGCTGGCGAGAAGGAGTTCGTCCAGATGTTCCTGGACGAGGCCCGGCTGGCGGCCACGCTCAACCACCCCAACGTGGTGCAGATCTACGACCTGGGCCAGGAG
>NZ_DASVSO010001013.1:0-1890 GCF_036388035.1 Archangium sp. | reverse complement strand
GGCCTCATCTTCCTCACCGTGGAGCCCGAGGGCCCCGCCGACCGTGCTGGCCTGATGATCGGCGACGTGCTGGTGAGCCTCGGAGGCCAGCCGCTGCACAGCATCGAGGAGCTGCTCGGCTACCTCGGTGACGAGAAGGTCGGCACGCAGGTGCAGGCCCGGGTGCTGCGCGCCGGTGAGGTGCGCGAGCTGCCCATCACCATCGGCAAGCGGTCGTGAAGGAAGCGTGAAGCCATGAGGTGGAGGCGTTGATGGGAAAGGGATTCCTCGCGAAAGCTGTCCCGGGCTCCGTGTGTGAATTCGCAATTCCTCTCAAGCGCTGCCAGGATGAGTGCCTCTCTGCCGGAGGTCCTTTCTTCCCATGAAGCTCCATCTCCCCACGTTCTTCGAGGTCGTCGACTCTGGAGACATCACCGCGCTCGTCGAGTTCCTGACCGAGGACGCCGTCTTCCGTTATGGCAGCCAGCCTCCCGTGACGGGGCGTGCGGCCATCCACGCCTACCTGACCGCGCTCAAGTCGCCGACGGTCTCGCACCACGAGGTGCTGCACACCTGGAAGCGCGACGACTCCCTCGTCGTCCAGGGCGAGGTCACCCTCAAGTCTCCGAAGGGAACCGACCTGCGCCTGCCCTTCGTGGACGTCTTCCACCTGCGCCAGAAGAAGATCTACGACTACCGCATCTATATCGACCCGACGCCGCTCTTCATGGGCTGAAGCACGGGGTCGAGCGGTGTCGGCAACCGGATGTCGCCCAAGGCCCCCGGTCCTTTCCGGGGCAGGGGGCTGGCACCGCCACCCGCACCCGGTGTATGCATCCCGCCCGCACGCCGGATGGGGGTCGGAATGGCTCGCGAGCAGCCGTTCCCCCCGCCCAGGCACGAAACCCTGCCCGTGTCTGTGAACGGCTTCACACCCCTTGGGTGAGTCGGTTCACAGCCTCGCGGGGGCTCCCCGGGCTATCACCTTACTTGGGAACGGGGACTCACGACCCGTTGGACCCGAACGCCGCGCCCGAGGCGCGAGCAGAGGGGGGTGTGTGAGGGCCGCGCCGGGGGGCGTGGCTCCCGCGCCCGGGTCCAAGGGAAGGGGTGTCGCGCTGGGGGGTGCGACCCACATCGTCTCAAGGTCCCAAGGGAAGGGGGGCCGCGCTGGGGGGCGCGGCCTCCGCCCAGGTTTTTCGGGAGTCGAGGCTCGCCGGGGGGCGGCCTCCTCCCACCGTCGTCTCCTCAGTCCACGTCGCGGCGCAGGCGCTCGGGATCCACGAGGGTGATCTGCCCGCCCTCGACCGTCAGCAGCCCCTCGCGCTTGTAGAAGCTCAACCACTTGTTGGCGCTCTCCCGGGTGACGCCGCACAGGTTGGCCAGCTCCGCCTGGGTCAGCTTGGGGATGACGACCCCGCCCTCGGCCTTGGGCTGGCCCTGCGTCCGGGCCAGGTCCAACAGCACCCGCGCCAGACGCGCGCGCGCATCCAGGAAGGCCGAGTCGTGCACGAGCTGGGTGACGCGCCGCACCATCCGGCTGAGCACCGCCAGCAGGCCCATGGCCACCTGGGGACGCTCGGACAGGAAGCGCCGGAAGTCCTCCTGGTTGAGCTTCAGCAGGTCCGACTCGTCGCGCGACACCGCATCCGTCGAGCGCGGCTCCCCGTCCAGCAGCGCCAGCTCTCCAAAGGCGTCGCCCCGGCCCAGCAGCGCCAGGATGACCTCCTTGCCCTCCGCGGAGCTCAGGCGGATGGCCACCTCGCCCTTGCGGACGATGAAGAGGGCCGTGCCCACATCCCCCTGGTGGAAGATGACCTCGCCCTTGCTATAGCGCCGCTGCTGAAGCAACCCCGACAGATGCTCCAGATCCTCTTCCCCGAGGTGCTCGAACATCGGGATTTGACGCAG
>NZ_DASVSO010001012.1:0-5924 GCF_036388035.1 Archangium sp. | reverse complement strand
GACCGGACCGGAGAGCGACAGCGAGGCCTGGAAATGGCCCTCCAGCCGCGCCAGCTCGGTGCCGGGCACCAGGACCGCGGGGAGCGCCGCCATCGCCTGCTCGAAGGAGAGAGGTTGCAGCTCCGCCTGAAGCGAGAAGTGGGGCACCTCGCTCCAGGTGGCCTCGCCCCGCACCTCGACACGTGCCTCGCGGCGCTCGCCTACCGTCAGCTTCAGGGACTCGAGCGCCACGTGCCGGCGTTCCAGGTCCCAACGCACCTGGCCTTCGGCTGAGAAGGCGAGGGGAGCTACGGGCTCGGGGGCGAGCTGCGGGGTGGCCACGGAGAGGCCCGCCACCGCCCAGGAGAAGGTGGCTCCCGAGGCATCCGCTCGCAGCTCGCCCTCCAGCGTGCCTCCCTCCAGGCGCCACGGGGGTTCCGCGAGCGACAGCAACGGACCCGCCGGGACATGGCGTGCCCGGAGTGTTCCCGAGGGACCCGCCTCCGTGCGCTGGAGTGACAGCTCCGCGCTTCCACCACCGGGCAGCTCGGCCGTGGCCTCCAACCGAAGGGCCTCCTGCGTGTCCTCCACCCGGACCCGGGCCGCCAGCGGGCCCCACTCCACGCGGCCCAGGCGCTCGAAGGCCAGGTGGACGTCCTTCAGCACCAGCTCGGGCAGCGCGCGAGAGGTCCCCCCGTCCGTCGAGGAGGCCGGGCGCCGGGCGTGGCGTGCCTCGCGCATCCGCTCGAGGAGGGCTCGCAGTTGCCGCCCTCGCGGACCGGCTTCCACCCGCACGCCGGCGAGCTCCACCTGACTTGCCTCGAGGTGGCCCGAGAGAAGGGCGAGCCTCCGGAGGCGGACGGTGACGCGCGAGATGCGCACCACCGGGGGGGCCTCGGGTCGCGTGCCCGGAAGCTCCACCGGCCCCAGCGTCACCGTGCCCGCCCACCCGACGTGGAAGTCGTCGCCGATGCGCACCGGGCCCAGCCGGGACTTCAAGGCCGGCTCCACCCGGGCGAGGACATGTGCCCGCGCCGCGTCTCCCTGGAGCCAGGCATGCCCGGCCCCCCCGCCGGTGGCGAGCAGGAGGGCGAGGAGCAGGAGGGCGAGAAGCCCTCGCCTGGAGGGGCGGCGTGGCGGCGGCATGGGGGCTCGCGCCTCCCTATCGGCAGGAGGCGCGAGGTTCAAGCGCCACGAGAGGCGGCGCCCGTGCCGTGGCGCCTCGGGTCCCGGCTACCGGCTCGCGCAGTAGCCGAAGCTGGTGCTGGCGCCCGGGGCAATCTCGGCGTTCCAGTGGTCACCGACGAAGGAGACCTGACTCCCCGAGGGGGTGTACTGGGCGTTCCACGCGTTCTGGATGGTCCCCTCCACGGAGATGGTGACGCGCCAGGCGAGCGCCTCCGTGCCGGTGTTGGTCACCTTGACGGTGTTGCAGTAGCCCGTCCGCCAGTCATCCTGGGTCGACACGGAGACCTGCGCGTTGCTACTGGTCGGCGGCGCGCCCCCCGCTCCACCATGTCCCTGGCCCGCGCCCTCTCCCACCCGCTGGGTGAAGCGCGAGAGCTGGGTCAACGAGACGAGCAGCTCGGGGATGCTCAGCGCGTCCTTCTGGAAGCTGTCGGTCACCTGCTGGGCCGCGCACGTGGCGTCATCTCCGGAGATGCCGTAGGCGAAGCGCAGCCACTGCAGCGAGAAGCAGGCCTGGACGTCCGGGCTTTCGGCCAGCTTGCGCTGCAGCCCGTCCACGCCGGTGAAGGCGCCCTCGGTGGCGGGCGAGGGCGCGGACAGCACCTCGCCGCTGGCGTCCACGGGCTGCCCGCCGTGCGTGGGCTGGTAGCGGCCGACGCTGTCGAACTGCTCGAAGCCGAAGCCGATGGGGTCCATCAGCTTGTGGCAGGAGGCGCAGGCCGCGTTGCGTGAGTGGTCCTGGAAGCGCACGCGGTTGGAGGCCTGCGGGTCCACCGGGGGGAGCTGCACGTTGAGGCCGGGGGGCGGGGGAGGGAGCAGCTGGCACAGCAGGCGCTCCCGCACGAGCTTGCCGCGGCGCACCGGCGAGGACGTCAGCGGCGTGGCCTGGCTGGCCAGGATGCTCCCGTGGGTGAGGATGCCGCCGCGGCCCGTGCCTCCCAGGTCCCACTGCCGCAGGCCGGTGCCCGGGGTCGACGTGGAGCCCACCGTCCCCGAGAGGCGGTAGAAGGACGCCAGCCCGTCCGAGACGAAGGTGTAATCAGCGGTGAAGAGCTCGGGGAGCTGACCGCTGCCGGTGCGCACGACGTGGTCGAAGAGCGCCGTCGTCTCGGCCTTCATCGCCGTGCGAATGGCGGGGGTGAAGTCCGCGTAGGTGCTCATGTCCTTCTGCGCCTGGTCGACCCGCTCCAGCTCCAGCCACTGGCTCACGAAGTGGTCGAGCATCGGGCGGCTCCGGGGGGAGGCCAGCATCCGGCGCGCCTCCGCGGAGATCTGCTCCGGCGTGTGCAGGGCCCCCGCGCGTGCCTTGGCCAAGAGCGTCTCATCCGGCATGGAGCCCCAGTAGAGGTAGGACAGCTCCGAGGCGACCTCGTAGTCCGTCAGCGCGTACACCCCATTGCCGAGGTGCTCTCCCAGCTCCGAGCGGTAGAGGAAGTGGGGGGACTGGAGCATGGCGGCGATGACGGCCTCGAGGCCCTCGGCGTACCCGTCCTCCTCGGACACGGCGGTGTAGAGCGACTGGTAGCGGGTCCGCTCCGCGTCCGTCAGCGGGCGGCGGAAGGCGCGCTCGCCGAACGTCTGGATGAACTCCTTCGCGCATTCCTCGCCCGGCGAGCAGGAGACGTGCCGGGACAGGTTCTCCAGGGCGGCCTCGGCCGCCTGCTCGGAGGCGGCGAGGAGCTTGTCGGTGAGCAGCGGGCTCACCGCGCGCGCGTCCGCGTCGTTGTCGAAGCCGTTGGCCACCTCCTCCACCGGGAAGGACTGGCCCCACTTGGAGTCCACATAGAGGAGGTCGCGCAGGGTGTTGTCGTACTCGAAGCGGGTGAGCAGGCGGAGCCGGCGCTTGGCGGTGGTGTCGAGAGCGCCCGGGCCGCACGGCTTCAGGGCGGAGGCCTCGCAGATGCCGGGGGCGCCGTTGATGCGCTCCGTGAAGGTCCGGAAGTCCGCGTAGCGCGTGCTGTCCTGGGCCACGAGCGTGCCTCCGCCGTGACCGTTCGGGTGCATGCCCGAGGGCTTGAGCAGCAGCAGGGGCGTGCCGTCGACCTTGGTGCGCGCCAGCGCCCGCACCGTCATGAAGTTCCTCTCCAGCGCCCCTGGCGTCTCCGGGGGCAGCAGCACCAGGCGCGTGCCGCCCGCGAGCCCCTCGGCCTTGTGGCAGGCGATGCACTGCATGGACATCACCGGCTCCCACATCCGGGTGCGGAAGAACTCCAGGTCATCGGGGCAGCCGCTCTCGGACGAGCAGCCGGAGAGGACGGCGAGGGAGAGAAAAAGGGGGCCAAGGGCAACGAGGTGCCGGGGGGAGCGCACGGATCTGCCTCCTGAGTCGCGAGGGCGGACGAAAGGGGAGGAGGGGCTCAGACGAGCCCGTCGAGCGGGCCGCTGGACTTGGACGCATCACCAAAGGTGTCGAGGGGGACGCCCAGGGCGTGGCAGACCGAGGTGAGCAGCTTCTGGTGTGCGGCGCCGCTGTAGCGCAGGTAGCGCCCGAAGCGGAAGTAGCAGTTCGAGCCGCCGGCGAGGATGAAGGGGACGGAGCGGCAGTTGTGCAGGCGGCTGTCGCCGAGCTCCTTGGCCCAGAGCACCAGGGTGCTGTCGAGCATGGAGCCGCCGCCCTCCAGGTCCGGGCGGGACTTGAGGGAGTCCAGCAGGTAGGCGAACTGCTCGGCGAACCAGCGCTCGCTCTTGACGAAGTCCGCGAGCCCCGCGGTGTTGGCGTCGTCCTTGTGGGACAGCTCGTGGTGGGCCTCGCTGACGCCCGCCCAGGTGAACACCTGGGGCGCCACGGTGTGCGACCACTGGAGGGAGGCCACGCGCGTCATGCCGCAGGCGAGCGCGCTCACCATCAGGTCCGTCTGGGCACGGCCCACGGCGGGGAAGTTCGCGTTCGCCATGGCGTCCATGGCGACGGGGGCCGTGGCGGAGGGGCAGCCGGGGAGCGCCACGGGCTCGGTCAGCCCGCGCTCCGTCTGGCGCAGCGCCTCCAGGTGCTGCTCGAGCTTGCGCTTCTCCTCCGCGCCCACCCGCTGGGACAGGTCACTCATCTCCCCGCGCACCAGGTCCAGCATGCTCTTGCGCCGGCGCAGCTGCTTGTCGGCGACGGTGGAGTCGCCCCCGAGGGCGCCAAAGAGGCGCAGGAAGGCGTTGCGCGGGTTGTCCTCGGGCGAGGCGAAGACGCCCGGCGCCGTGTAGCACATGCGCGTGGAGCGCGTGGCGCCCCAGGGGCTCGTCTGCACGCCGAACTCCAGCGACTGGAAGCGCGAGCTCTGGCCCACCTTGCGCGCGAGGAACTGGTCGACGGACAGGCCCCCGGAGGTGCTCTGCGCCGTGCCTCCCCCGGTGAGCATGTTGGCCATGCCCGCCTCGTGGTTGTCCACCTCGAGGAAGTCGAGGCCCTCGCAGACGAGGAGGTTGGCGAGGTGGCGGTTGAGCGGCTCCAGCATGCCGCCGGCGGGGAAGGAGAAGGATGTCTCCGTTCCGGTGGGGCGCCACAGCCGGTGCACCGTCCCGTTGGGGGTGAAGAAGACGATGAGTCGCCGGGCGAGGGGGGCCGCGGCCCGCGCCTCACCCCCGAGGAATTGCAGCAGGGGGGTGGCCAGCAGAGAGGCGCCCAACCCGGCTGTGAACTGCCTACGCCCGATCCGAATCATGCTCGTCAGCTCCCGTTTCCTTGGTTCGACTCGGCGCCTGCACTCGTGGGCAGGTCTGGTGGCAATCACTGACTGTTACGGCAAGGTGCGACCCCGCGTGTTGTACCAGCCCGCGGTCAGCATGAAGACCCGCGCCAGCGCAAACGAGCACATCTCAAACAGTGATGAGTTTTCTGGCGGGCGGGTGTGAGCCTTTGTCGGCCCCGGCCTACTCGGTAATTCTCAATTATCAGGAGGTCACCGGAAGTGTCGAGACTTTCCAGGAGGGGAAACGACTTCTTCGCGCAAAGACTTGCAAAGTTTCAGCGCTCCCGAAGTGGCGTGTGCACGGACACCAATTTTCCGTCTGGATTCAAAATGGGTGGAGGGCTGGCGTCTGGCGTGACGGAAACTTTGCGAGGATTCAGCGATTCCGGGCCGCGTGTGGACGTGGGTGGGCTCGGGTGCGTGTGACGCCTGCTCGCTCCCGTCACCGACCTGGCGGCCGGGGGACGCACTCGGTGCTCGCCTTGACATACGTTGAAGGTGCATGATTTGCGTCCTGTTCGAACCCGATAGGGGGAGTCATGCCCAGGCAGGGGTCCCGCTGCTTCCTCGTCGTGAGGGCGCAGGAGTGGATGTGCGCGCTGCCGCTCGAAGAAGTAGAGGAGACGATGAGGCCGCTGCCGGTCGCCCCGGTGGCGGAGGCTCCTTTCTTCGTGCGGGGGGTGTGCATGGTGCGCGGCACGCCTTCACCCATTGTGAGTCTGGCGGCGCTGCTGGGGGGAGCCCTCCCTACCCAGGCCAGCCCCGGCCAGCGTTTCATCGCGTTGCGCGTGCCCGAGGGGCGCCTGGCGCTCGAGGTGGATGAGGTGCGCGGCCTGCGCTGGTTGGAGGAGGACACGCTGGAGTCCGTGCCCCCGCTGCTGCGCTCCACCGCCAATGGGCAGCTGCAGCATGTGGGCTCGCTCGATGGGGGCCTGCTGGCCGTGCTGGGCTCGGCCCACCTGCTGCCCGAGGACCTCTGGCGCCGCCTGGAGACTTCCTCCTCTAAAGTGGGGGGCGCGTGATCGCCGAGCCCGCTCGCACTCCCGTCGCCCGCTTCGCCGCGCTGGTGGAGCAGCGCCT
>NZ_DASVSO010001011.1:0-11155 GCF_036388035.1 Archangium sp. | reverse complement strand
CGTAGACCTTTGCGAGGGACTGATAGGCCGTCCCCGTCGAGACGCCGGCATCATTGAGAACACCCGCGTCATGCGAGACGAGCTGGGTGAAGAAGACCCGGTCCCCCTTGTCCGCGTCCACCAGCCTCCGCTCGAAGATCGTCGCGTAGTCCGTCCACTGGTCGAACGTGGTGTCGCCATGTTTGGGAATGGCCGGGCTGCTCAACCCCCCGTCCGCGTCGTAATACATCAGCTGGTAGACCACCGCGCCGGCGTTCGAAGAGTACATCTGGAGTTCGTCGGTGATTCCGACACCGTTGACGTCATAGTCCTGCCACGGGTTCATGCCGGTCAGCGTGGTGTGCACCAGCGCCCCGGCGTCGCCGCGCTGCACGTCCGGGCGGCCCTGCTCGTAGAGGGACAGGTCGAGGCTCCGCTCCGAGGTGAACACGTAGTCGTTGCGGAACCGCAGGTAGTAGCCCCCAAACGGGACGCCCGGGATGGAGAAGGTGCCCGCGTCGGTGCCCGTGCCCGGGTAGTAGGTGAAGCCGCCATCCGCCTCGGCGACGTACGCGCCCACCGGGGTCGTCGCGAAGTCGAACGGCTGATCGATCTGTCCGGTGTCGGTGATGTGGTGAACCACCCGGGTGCCGGTGACCGGGGTGAGCAGGACGGTGAAGGGGGCACTGGTGGCCGCGGTCACCGGACCGGACGCCACCAGGGTGTAGCCCTCGCCCGGCTCGCTGATCCGCAGGTTGGAGAAGGTGGCCACGCCGTTGACCGTCGCCACCGAGGTGGTGCCGGAGAGGGTGCCGCCGCCAGGGTTGGCGCCGAGCGCGAGGGAGATGGTGCCGGAGGCGCCCGACACGGTGTTCCCCAGGCGGTCCTGGATGGACACCTCGACGGCCGGAGAGAGCGTCGGGCCGTTGTTGGTGGTGGGCTGGACGGTGAAGACGAGGTGGCTGGGGGCGCCCGGCGAAACGTCGAAGGTGTTGCTGGTGGCGTCCATCAGCCCCGGAGCGCTGGCGGACAGCGCGTAGCCGTTACCTGCCTTGTCGACGTGGACGGAGAAGGTGGCCACGCCCTGGGTGGCGTTCACGGTGGTGGTGCCGAGCAGCACGCCACCGGCCGGGTTCGCCGCGAGGCCCAGCGTCACGGTGGCACTGGAGTCGGAGACGACGTGGCCCTGAGCGTCCTGGACGGCGACCTGCACGCTGAGGTCGGTCCCCGCGGTGGTATTCGAGGGCTGGAGAGTGAAGACCAGGCGGGGGGCTGCGTCCGGCGGCTTCTGCTCCTCCCCCGGGCACCCGAGCAACACCATCGCCGAGAACACCAGTCCCATGATCCATTGCATCCGCACGTGCGCCCCCTTGGAGTGATGGCGCCGGGTGATAGACGTAAGCGGGGATGACGGCAAGAGGCCGCCGCACGGACACGTCCTCGGCTCGGGTTCACCGCATCGCGACGGTGCGACCGCGCCAGTCGGCGGAGCTCCAGCGCTGGAAGGCGCCCAGGGCCCCCGGGCTGTCGGCGCTCTTCTCCGGCAGCAGGGTGTCGCGCTTGAGCACCTGGAAGGAGGACTTGATGCGCCCCTCCACCAGGGCCTCGCGGGCCACCAGTACACGCGAGCCATCCGGAGAGAAGCCCGCGAGCTCCACGTAGCCCAGGAGCGGCTCGGTCGCCGCGGGCGCCAGTGCGTCCAGCACCCACCCGTCGCCCTCCTGGTGGAAGACCCACAGCTCGGTCCACCCCTCCAGCAGCTGCACCGCCACCGCGACCGCCGAGCCCTGGGCGGACCGCCGCACCGAGCCCGGCCACACCAGCCCATAGGTGCAGCGCTCGAAGAGGGCCGACTGGGGAGCCTTCGCGTCCGCCAGACGCAGACAGGTCTCTCCCGGCTGGCCCTGGGAGAGCGCGAGCACCGGCCCGGACCCCGGCGGCTCCGAGGCGGGCTCGGACGCGAAGCGCGAGGCGCCCACCCGCACCGCGGCGGATGCGTAGGCCGCCTTGTCCTCCTCGGCCAGCTCCGCCTCGAGGACGCTCGCCAGTGACGCCACCGCGCGCTCGCTGGCCTTCGCGCCCCGCGGTGCCTCACCCCGGCGGGAGAGCTGGTAGGCCAGCGCCGAGTACACCTCGGCCCGCCGCAGGTGGAGGCGGTTGGCGAGGTACGCCGGCAGCCGGCCCGCGTCCACCTGCTCCAGCACCGTGCTCCGCCACTCGTCGAGGGCCTGCCGCTCCAGGGGGTTGAGCGCCGGGTCGATGCACTCCGGCCGCGTCAGCGCGAGCGCCGCCCGGAGCCGCATCTCGGGACCGCCGCCGAGCGCCAGCACCCGGCGGAACGCCTCGCCGTCGTAGCAGACGCGGGTGCGGCCCTCCCGCTCGAAGCTGACGAGCTTCACCCCATAGCTGGCCGCCACGTCGAGGTGTGCCGCCAGGGCCGTGTCATTGGTCCTGTTGGAGGTGGCCCTCCGGGCGAGCCGGTCCGCCAGGGTGCCCAAGGCGTCGAAGAGCTCCGGCCCCACCTGGGAGGCCGGGGCCGCGCGCAGCAGCGCCGCCGCGTAGCCGATGCCCAGCGCCTCCGCGCCCGGCGTGTCCTTCAGGAACTCCACCACCGCCTGGAGCCGGGGCACGCTCGCCTCCTCCAGGCGGAGGATGCGCACCTGCTGCTCGCGCACGTAGCCGGGCCGCTCGCGGCGATGGTCATAGACCTGGATGAAGCCCTGCCTCTCTCCGCGGACCTCGAGCCACTCGCCCTGCCAGAGGGTGGCCTGACGGGCAGCGGAGTCCTGGGACGCGGCGCGCAGGGGCGCCTGGTCCTGCACCACGAGGGCGATGGCGACGAGCGTGGCGAGCATGTTCCTACTCCTCGGAGTCCGTGCTGTCGGAGACGGCGGCCTGGGCCGGGGACGCGCCCTGTGACGAGGCGCCCGCGTACCGGGCCTCCTGAGGCTGGCCCAGCAGGTTGCCGGCGATGAACCCACCCGCCTGGGGCGGAGCGATGATGACCTGGATCTTGTCGGACAGCTTGTCCGCGAGCGTCTTCTGGATGAGCAGCGGGTTGCGGCTGATGAGTTCGGCGTCGCGGGCGAGCTGCTCGGAGGCGGCCTTGCCGGTGACATCCACGCGGTAGGCATCGGCCTCGGCGAGCTTGCGCCGGGCATCCGCCTCGCCGGCGGCCTCGATGCGGTGGGCCTCGGCCTCGGCGGTGGCCTGGGTGAGACGGGAGACCTTGGCGGCCTCGGCCTCCAGGCGGCGCTGTTCGATCTCCTTCTCCTTGAAGGGGAGGATGTGGCGCATGGCCTCGGCCTTGGCCCTGGCGGCGATGACCTCCTCGTTGCCAGCGGCCTCGGCGGCCTTCTCGCGCCGGACCTTGTCGGCCTCGGCCTCCAGGGCGGACTGCTTGACCTGCTTGTCCTTGAGCTCGAGGGTGTAGCGCATCTTCTCCGAGCTCAGCTCCTCGGCGAGCAACGCCTCCATGCCCGTGCGGTACTGCTGGGGCAGGTCCACATTGCCCAGCGTGACGGAGCGGATGATGACGCCATCGGCGGCCAGCAGGGGCTGGAGCTCCGCGGTGATGTCCTTCTGGATCTGCACCCGATGGGTGGAGAAGATCTCCCGGACCGTGTGCTGGGCGAAGTGCCGGCGGAGCACGCCGTCGATGGCGGGCTCGACGATGTCACGGCCGATGTCCTCGGGGAGCCGCGCGGCCAGGGAAGGAATCCGCTCCGGGTCGAGCAGGTAGCGGATGGAGACCTCGACACCAATGGACAGGCCCTCGACGGACTGGAAGGGGGCCGGGTCCGTGGCGCGGGTGCTCCGGGAGGGTTGGAAGGTCTGGTCCTTCAGGCTGTAGCGGCTCAGCCGGTGCACCTGGGGCACCAGGAGGGCCCAGCCCTCGTGCAGCTCGGCGACGGTGCCGGTGAGCCGGTTGACGCGGATGCCCACCTCGCCCGGCTCGATCATGCACAGGGGCTGGGCGATCACCACCCCGGCCACCGCCCCGGTCGCCACCAGCCCGGCCATCACCCGGCGCCCCCGCTCGGCGTAGATGAGCCACCGGACCCGGCTGACCAGCCCGCGCGTCGCCTCTGCGGCCAGGGACAACATGTTCCTCAGGACCTCCCCCCGCTTCTGCTCGGTCCGCGTCTGCTGATTCTGCTGCTGCTGCTCGTTCTGATTCTGCTCGTTCATGAGTGCCCTCTCTGGATGGAGGGCAATGCACGGCGAGTGCCGGGCAGGCGAGCGGACACGGCCAGAGGAGAGGCCCACGGCGAGTGCCGACAAGGAGCGCCAGCACGCGGTCACGCGGACGCACCGCGTGGCTGGAGCGCCCCACTGCCGCACGCGCGGGTGCGGCCAGAAATCCACGGGCCAGCGGCGCCACCCGCCGTCAACGCAACGGAGGCACGGCTCGTGAGAGCGCTGCTCGACAGACTGCCCGAGCCTGGAGAGATGGTGGTTGTGCCGCCAGACCTTTGCGGCGCCCTTGGCCCGCCGCGTGCTTGGGAGCGGCTCGCCATGTCGGGACCGCATGACCTCTTCGCCCGCTACACCTTCGGCCACCCCGAGCGGGCCGCGGCCGAACTGCGCGCCGTGCTGCCCGCGCATGTCGTCTCCGAGGTGGACTGGGCGTCCCTGCGGCGAGAGCCCGGTTCCGTCGTGGACCCGGAGCTGCGCGAGACCGAGAGCGATCTGCTCTTCACGGCTCGGCTGCGCACGGGCCACCCGCTGCTGCTCTACGTGCTGCTCGAACACCAGTCCTCGGTGGACCGATGGATGGCGCTGCGCATGCTGCGCTACGTGGTGCGCCAGTTGGAACGTTGGCGCCAGGAACACCCGAAGAGCGAGTCGCTGCCGCTCATCATCCCGCTCGTCATGTACCACGGGCCCGAGGGAGCCTGGACGGCACCGCGCCGGGTGGAGGACCTCTTTGAGCTGCCTGGGGAGGAGTCGGAGCGATGGCGAGCGCTGGTGCCACGCTTCGAGTACCTGCTCGATGACCTGACGGCCGAGCGGGAGGAGGCACTGAGCACGCGCTCCGGCCCGCCGCTGGTCCGGCTGGCCTGGCTGGTCCTACGTTACGGACGTACCGGAGAACTGGCCCGGAGGTTGCCGGACTGGGTGGCGCTCCTCGCGCAGGTGCAGGCAGGCCCCGAGGGGGCCGAGCATTTGGTGGTAGTCATCCGCTACCTGTTGTGGGTCGGGGACAAGGCCGTCCGTGAAGCGGCCGGGCGGGTGTTACATTCGGTGTTGGATGAGCAACGAGCGGAGGATTTGATGCGGAGCTATGCCGAGGAACTCATCGAGCAGGGACTCCAACAGGGTCTGGCCAAGGGCCGCGAAGAAGGGCAACAGCAGGGACTGACCCGAGGGCGTGCCGAAGACGTCCTGCGGATCCTCGCCGCCCGGGGCGTGCACGCCGACGAGGCAGCCCGGCAGCGCATCCTCACCTGTACGGACGTGGCCACCCTCGACCGCTGGTTTGAGCGGTCCCTGAACGCCACCACCCTCGCCGAAGTGCTGGACGACCTCGCCCAGTAGTCCGGACGGTGCTCCGGACGTGTAGACGGCTACAAGTGGTCTCACTTCTGGACGTCCAGAAGTGATGTTCCCTGAGGTGCCCCTCCCCCGCTCAGAGCGGCTGGAGGCGTTCAGCCAGCTTCCCGCTGGCGAGCAGTTCGCGGAGCTCGTCGCCCATCCGCTCCCCTTCGGCCAGCACCTGCCTCCAGGCGCGCACCCGCTCGGCATCCGAGAGCCGCACGAAGTCGTCGCGGTCTGGAATCTTCCCATGCGGGAGGCGCGCGACGAGCTCGGGCGATGGGGAAATCAACAACGCCCGGCGGAAGTTGCGCGGACCCGCCCGCCGCCAGCGCAGCGACTTGTCGAACCACCCGGGTACCACGTACGGGTAGAAGTGCGGGTAGAGCACCAGTCCCTCGCCCGGGCCGAACTCGAGGTCCAGGTGGTAGTCGAGCACCCCGCCATCCCGGTGGATGCCGGGCCCGGCCCCGGGAATCCGCACCCCGCTCAACACGAGGGGAATCGACCCGGAGGCCAGCAGCGCCGGGCGCAGGTTCTCCCGCGTCAGGGGCAGATGGACGGAGGGCAGATCCGCGAGGCCCACGAACGGGCTGGCGTCTCCGGCGGTATGGAAGATGACCCGCTCCATCTGGAGCCCCAGGGTGCGGCGGCTCACCAGATTGCCCAGCGCGCCGAGGGCGAGCCCCAGCATCTGCACCGGGGGCTGCTCACTGGCCATGAGGCCCCGGCAGCGGCTGGTGAGCACGTGCAGCCGCGCCCACGGATGCTGGAGGAGCCGCTCCTCGGCGTCCGGCCCCAGGAGCGTGTCCAGGATGCTCCGGCTGGTGGTGCTCACCAACTCCGCGGAGGGCTTGGGCGGGTAGCGCTGCTCGATGTACGCCTCCGCGAAGCGCTCCAGGGCCGCCACCGGGTCCTTCAGGGCGGCACAGGCCAGCCGCCAGCTCCCGATGGACGAGCCGATGAGGTGGAGCGGGCGGGTCCGGCCCCGGAGGAACTCCCCGAACAGCACCCGGTCGAGCCCGGCCAGCACCAGCCACTTCGGGCCGCCGGAGGCTCCCGGCAGGGTGTCGATGTCGTCCGCGTGCAGGCCACGCTCGCGAATGAGGCGCAGCGCGTCAGGGCCGGCCAGGAGGGTGAGGCTCGAGGTCATGTCCGCGCGGGATATAGAGGTGGAGATCTTTTTCCAAGGGCGTTCGTTGAAGCCCCCATGCTCAAGTCCTCGCTCCTCTGCCTCGGCCTGTTGACGCTGCCCGGACTCGCCTCCGCGAAGGCCCCCCCTCCCGCCCAGCCCGCCACCCAGGCCCAGCCCCCCGTGTCCTCCGGGACACTCGAAGCCGCCATCTCCGCCCCCCGGGTGCAGATCGCCCTCCTGCTGGACACCAGCAGCAGCATGGACGGGCTCATCGAGCAGACCAAGCGCCAGCTCTGGACGGTGGTGAATGCCTTCCAGAACGCCCGGCGCGAGGGCCAGTCCGCCCGGTTGGAGATCGCCCTCTACGAGTACGGCAACGACACGCTGTCACGCGAGGGAGGCTTCATCCGCCAGGTGGTGCCGCTCACCACGGACCTGGATCGGGTGTCCGAGCAGCTCTTCGCCCTGAAGACCAACGGCGGCAACGAGTACTGCGGCCAGGTCATCCAGAAGGCGACCCAGCAGCTCGAGTGGAGCAAGTCGAAGAAGGACCTGAAGCTCATCTACATCGCGGGCAACGAGCCCTTCACGCAGGGGCCGGTGGCGCACTCGACGGCCATCGCGGCGGCGAAGGAGCACGGCATCGTGGTGAACACCATCCACTGTGGCCCGGCGGAGGTGGGGGCGCGCAGTGGCTGGGCCGAGGGGGCGAAGCTGGCGGGCGGACAGCCCTTCAACATCGACCAGAACCGGGCGGTGGCGATGGTGGCCGCGCCCCAGGACGAGGAGATCGCCAGGCTGGGCGTGGAGCTGAACAAGACGTACCTGAGCTATGGCAGGGCCGGCGCCGAGGCGAAGCGGCGGCAGGTGGCCCAGGACGCCAACGCCAGCACGAACGCCGTCAGCGCCACCACGCGTGCGGTGTCCAAGGCCTCGCGGCTCTATGACAACTCGAACTGGGACCTGGTGGACGGGACGAAGAAGGGCGCGGTGAAGCTGGAGGCCCTCAAGGACGAGGAGCTCCCCGAGGAGCTGCGCGGCAAGAGCGCCGAGGAGCGCAAGGCCGTCGTCGAGGCCAAGGAGAAGGAGCGCTCGGCGCTCCAGGGCCGCATCCAGCAGCTCAATCAGGAGCGGCAGAAGTACCTCGCGCAGAAGCAGAAGGAGCAGGCGGCCGAAGGCGGCGACACGCTCGACAAGGCCATCCTCCAGTCGGTGGAGACCCAGGCCAAGGCCCAGAGCTTCACCCTGGAGTAAGGGCGAGCCGGGGGGCGCGGGCCTCCCCCCTCTCAAGCGCAATGACGCATGGCGTCGGGCGGGAGGGATGTGCCAAGCTGCGCGCCCCCCGCTTCGCATGACCCTGAGGAGGCGTCTTGAGTCAGTCGCGCCTGGAGTTTGCCCGCAGCACGGAGAAGGAACCCCACCTCGAGAGAGCCCGCGCCATCCTGCGCGCCCATCCCGAGATCAAGGAGCTGTGTGGGCCCACGCCCATCACCGCCTTCTTCGTCGTGTTGCTGGTGGCCGGTCAGGTAGGGCTCGCCTGGGCCCTGCGGGACTCGCCCTGGTGGGCGCTGCTGGCCACCGCGTGGCTGGTGGGCGCCTTCATCGACCACGGCCTGTGGGTGCTCATCCACGAGTGCACCCACAACCTCGTCTTCCGCAGCCCCCGCCTCAACGCCGCCCTGCAGCTCTTCACCAACCTGCCCATCCTCTTCCCCGCGGCCGCCTCGTTCCGCAAGTACCACCTCATCCACCACCGCTACCAGGGTGACCCCGAGCTGGACGCGGACCTGGCCACCCCCTTCGAGGCGCGGCTGATCGGCAACTCCTTCTTCGGCAAGGCCTTCTGGCAGCTCAACTTCTGGGCCTTCCAGGCGATGCGGGTGCCTCGGCTGCGGCGCGTGCCCTTCTTCGACCGCTGGTACGTGGCCAACATGAGCCTCCAGCTCGCCTTCATCGCGGGCAGCTATGCCCTGCTGGGGCCTCGCGCGCTGGTGTACATGTTCCTCTCGTCCATCTTCGCCATCGGCCTGCATCCGCTGGGCGCGCGGTGGATCCAGGAGCACTTCCTCGTCAAGGCGCCCCAGGAGACGTACTCCTACTACGGGCCCCTCAACTGGGTGGCCTTCAACGTGGGCTACCACAACGAGCACCACGACGTGATGCGCGTGCCCTGGACGCGGCTGCCCAAGGTGCGCCAGCTCGCCCCCGAGTTCTACGACACGCTGCACTACCACCGCTCGTGGACGGCGCTGTGGCTCAAGTTCCTCTTTGATCCGTCCCTGTCGCTCTACAGCCGCATGACGCGCACGGGCAGCTCGCCGGACGCCACGGTGCAGGCCGAGGAGAGCACCCCGCAGCAAGCCGCCTGAGCCGGGGACGCGGGGAGCGTGCGCTCAACCCTCCGCGGCGAGGGGAGACTCGGCGTAGCGCGTGAGGAGATCCTCGGGCGTGCCGAAGACGGCCAGCGCCCCCGCGTCCATCAACTGCTCTTCCGAGAAACCGCCACTCACCAGGCCGATGCAGCGCATCCCCAGGCGTACGGAGCCCTCGACATCGTAGGGGCTGCCGGAGATGGCCAGCGTGCCATCGGTCTCATCGAGCCCCAGCAGCCGGATGGCCTCGGCGGGAATCTCCTCGTTCAACCGGGTGCGGTTCACCTCGGCATCCGTGGTGCGCGCGTCGATGAGCGCCGCCACCCCGAGCAGCTCGATGTAGTGCTCCAGCGCGTCGGGATCCGCGGTGGAGGCCAGGGCGATGCGCCAGCCCTCGTCCCGCAGGCGCCGCAGCAGCTCGGGCACCCCGGGGAAGGCCCTCACCCGGGGCAGGTACGTCTCGAGGAAGAGCGCGCGGTGGAAGCTCGCCAGCTCATCGGCATAGCGCTCGTGGTCCTCCTCCGGGAGGAATACGGAGACGAGCTGGTCACCGTTGAGCGCCATCTGCGCGAGCACCCGCGGGAGGCGCACCTGGCGCCCATACCGCGCCAGTGCCTCCTGCCAGGCACGCGCTCGCAGCACGTTGGCGTCCACCAGTGTCCCATCCACTTCGAAGATGATTGCCTTCGGCACGCGCATGTCTCCGTTTTGCAAACTGCGCACGCCCAACACCGGTCGCCAGACGCGAAAGTCCTGCGCCCCCGCGCCACCGGAGGGGTTTCATGGCCCCCACCACCGGACGAGGCATACGCCCGCCCCCCTCATCCCCGGCCAGGCGAGCAGGAGAGCCTTCCGGGCCCCCGTCACATTTCGCCGCGCCGTGAACGATCCAGTCGTTCCGTGGCGCCGCCGGGCTGGAGATATCCGAAGCTCGCCGCGCCCATTGCCCACCCATCCCCGGGGAGAACCATGAAGGCCGTTGCCCTGAAGCGCTACCTGCCCATCTCGGATCCCGAGTCGTTCCTCGATGTGGAGCTGCCGGACCCGAAGCCCGAGGGGAAGGACTTGCTCGTCCGCGTCCACGCCGTCTCCGTCAACCCGGTGGACACCAAGGTCCGCTCCCCCAAGGACAAGACGGAGGCCTCGCCGCGAGTCCTCGGCTGGGACGCCGCGGGCGTGGTCGAGGCCACGGGCCCGGACGTCACGCGCTTCAAGAAGGGCGATGCCGTCTTCTACGCGGGCAGCATCCTGCGCCCGGGCTGCGACAGCGAGCTGCACCTGGTGGACGAGCGCATCGTGGGGCCCAAGCCGAGGTCGCTCGACTTCGCGCAGGCCGCCGCCCTGCCCCTGACGGCCCTCACCGCCTACGAGGGGCTGTTCGATCGCTGTGCCATCGACCCGGGAGGACGGCACGCGGGCCGCACGCTCCTCGTCATCAACGGCGCGGGCGGCGTGGGCTCCATCGCCATCCAGCTCGCGAAGCTGGCGGGGCTGCGCGTCATCGCCACCGCCTCCCGCCCCGAGTCCCAGCAGTGGTGCCGCGAGCTGGGTGCCGACCACGTCATCAACCACCGCGAGGACATCCCCCGCCAGCTCGAGGACGCGGGCAGCCCCGAGGTCGACTACATCTTCAACACCGTCGACACGGCGGGCTACTGGACCGTCATGGGCGACGTCATCAAGCCCTTCGGGCGCATCGTCTCCATCGTCGAGACGAGCCAGCCGCTCGACCTCGGGCGGATGATGGGCAAGAGCGCGAGCTTCTCCTGGGAGCTCATGTTCACCCGCTCCCGCTTCCAGACGCCGGACATGGACGAGCAGCACCGCGCGCTGAAGCAGGTGGCCGAGTGGCTCGACGCCGGCCGCCTCCGCACGACGCTCACCGAGAAGCTCTCGCCCATCTCCGCCGCCAACCTCCGCGCGGCGCACGGCAAGCTCGAGTCCGGGAAGATGGTGGGCAAGCTCGTGCTCGAAGGCTGGCGCTGAGGCGGGCCGGCTCCGAGGCCACGCGCCCGTGGCCTCCGGGCCGCACCCGCGCGTCCCCCCGGACTCACTCCGGGTGAGGCGTCTCCCTCCCTGGGGTGGCCTGGGGATTGCTGCTATGAGGGGGCCTCTGCCGCGCCCTTCCCCG
>NZ_DASVSO010001010.1:0-1656 GCF_036388035.1 Archangium sp. | reverse complement strand
AGGGGCACGCCCTGAATGGTGACGAGCGTCTCCCCGCGCTGGAGGCTCGTCTTGAGCTGCACGCGGGCACCCTTCGCGAAGTAGCGCGAGAGGCTCTCGCGCATGAGCTCGACGCGGGCCGCGTCCGGCGTGGGCAGGGTCGCCCCGGAGGGGTGGCGCTTGTTCTTCACGGCCTGCTTCAGCTCCTCCACGCTGCACTCGGAGAAGAGCTTGCTCACCACGAGGCCCCCCTCCTGGGGCACGTCGATGGGCGTGGCGCCCGGGTCACCGCCCACGGGCTGGAGCTTGGCGGCCACCGCGTAGGTGCGCAGGGCACTCAGGTTGGTCACGCCGTACTTCGTGCACGCCGCCTCGGTGAATTCCCGGGCCACGGCGCCGTACCGGGTCAGCGTCGCCTGCGAGAGCGCTTTGACGTGCTGGCTGAAGAACTGCTGGGCGCTCTCGTACCCGTTCTTCTCCGCGAGTTCGTTACCCACGATGTGGTTGTAGAGCTGTCCAATCTTGTAGTGACCGGCGTTGCCCTGCTCCAGATACCCGAGGATGAACTGCAATGCCTGCTGGAGCGTCAGCGCGGACGTGGTGTTGCCTTCGTTCAACTCTTCCATGTGCTACCCCCCAAAATGGTGGAGCCGCGGAGTGCGGCTGGCCCGGCACCAAGCAACTCGAGGGCCAAGGGGCCAGCAATGTGGATTCGCGCACTTACGTCTTGGGAAGGCCGCAAAGGAATCTCACTTCCCGGAGGGACCGTCCGCGCAGTGAGACGCTGCGTGCATTCCACTCCTCATCGATGAGGAGTGAAACGGTGGGGGTGCATTCCACTCCTCATCGATGAGGAGTGAAACGTACCCGGGCAGCCCCACGGTCAGTTGCTCTCGGGGGGAGTGCTCGGCGACGACTCCTCGTCAGCGGGTTGCCGCGAGCCGTGGTGTCCGGCGAAGACGAGCGGTGCGGTGAGTGCCTCCTGGTACTCCGCCTCCGTGATGTCGCCTCCCGCGTACAGCACCGCCAGCAGGCCCTCCACGTTCTTCTTCCAGAGCTCGGAGAGTGCCCCGCGGTTGCAGTACACGTGGTAGCGCACCGGGTTGGGGATGATGCTGGCGAGGAAGGCCGACTCCCGGATGCTCAGCACGCGCGCATCCTTGTCGAAGTAGTGCCGCGCCGCCTCGCCGATGCCGTAGAGGTCGGGGCCCCACTCGATGATGTTGAAGTACACCTCGAGCAGCCGCTCCTTGGGCACCGAGGCCTCCAGTCCCAGGGTGAGGAAGGCTTCCTTCACCTTGCGCGCATACGTCTTCTCCCGAGACAGGAAGAGGTTCTTGGCGAGCTGCTGGGTGAGGGTGGAGCCTCCGCGGACCTTGTCGTCCTCGGGCGCCAGCAGGATGCCCCGCAGCGAGTCGAAGTCGAAGCCCCGGTGAACCCAGAACGCCGCGTCCTCGCTGCGCAGCACCGCGCGCACCAGCGGGTGAGGGAGCTCGGCCAGTGGCACGTAGGAGGGATTGCTCGAGCCGATGCGCAGCTCTCGCCCGCGACCCTCGGGCGTCAGGGGCCGGTAGTTGAAAGGCTCGCGCAGCCAGGCCAGGGGCCCCGCTCTGGCCGAGCGCTTCAACTCGCCCAGGTCCAGCTTCGCCTTCAGCTCCCAGTCCCGACGCGGGTGGA
>NZ_DASVSO010001009.1:0-2731 GCF_036388035.1 Archangium sp. | reverse complement strand
TGAGGCCCTGCGAGGTGACGGCCGTCTCCTCGGAGGCGAGCGAGGGCGGGCCCAGGCTGGGGGCGGCGGATGGCGTCGAGGCACATCCGGCCACCCAGGCGGCGAGCGTCAGGATTCGGACGGTGGCACGCAGGTCGGAGCGCATGGTGGGCAAGGTGCGGCGGGTTCCGGCGCTCCTCAAGGGGATTTCCGGTACACTGTTGACTACACCGTGGCCCCTCACCGCCGCCCGAACCTCAACAAGACCGTCCGCGCGCTCATCCGCGACATCGCCGCGAAGATGCCGGAGTTCGCGCACGTGAGGGCCAGCCGCGTCCTGGTGATAGCCGGTGAGGCGCGGCGGGCGTCGCGTGGCACGGTCAAGCCCCTGTGCTTCCGGGGCGGGCGCAGCACGGACCGCACCGGGCGGCGCAAACCCATCATTCGCCTCAAGGGCAAGCGGATGCTCTACTGCATCACCCTGCGCCCGCTCTTCTTCCGGGCCTCGACGCCCAAGTCGCGCATCGAGACGGTGATGCACGAGCTCTTCCACATGTCGCGGCGCTTCGACGGCACGCTGCACGCGGGGCGGAGGCACTCGGTGCTGGGCAAGGAGTTTCCCCGGCGGCTGCGGCCGCTGGTGCGCCGCTACCTCAAGCAGTGCCCGCCCGAGCTGCTCAAGGCCTTCGCGTACACGGGGGAGCTGCGGGTGTTGCAGTGGCTGGAGCGGCCCGGGCACGCCTACGTCCCCGGCACGCCCCGGGTGCGCAAGGTGTACACCGAGGAGCAGCTCTACTACGGCATCGCCCGCATGGTGACGCCCAAGAAGCCCCGCGTCTCCCGGGCGCCGAAGCCCCGGCGCAAGGAGCACGTGGAGAAGGTGCGGCTGCACTGACTCAGTTGAGGTACTTCGGACGGGGCGGCGCGGGCGGCTGCGCGGGCCCGGCCTCCAGCATCTCCAGCCCCTGGCGGGTGAGCAGGAAGCGCACCACACCGGAGCCGCGCTCCGTCTCTATCTCCGCCTCGAAGGCGGGGCCGGCGATGGCCCCCATCTGCACGTCCTTGCGCAGGTTGCGCACCGTGCCCGTGAGCAGGTCTCCCGCCACCGACTGCGCCGCGTCACCGCGCCGGTAGAGGTCGTACGCCGCCTGATGCAGCGTCATGGCCAGTGAGGGACTCAACGGCTGGGAGCTGAACAGGACCGAGATGAGAACCCAGTAGGGGGGAGACGGGTCGGCCATTTCCCTCTCAT
Organism: Archangium sp.; assembly: GCF_036388035.1. GTDB lineage: Bacteria > Myxococcota > Myxococcia > Myxococcales > Myxococcaceae > Archangium. Next base: position 1,500 of record NZ_DASVSO010001009.1, on the reverse strand, counting down.
CCTAACCGCCCCGAGACGTGCCCCCCATTCGTTTCCTCGCCCCCGACAGTGGGGCCCGGGCGGAAGATTCCAGTAGGGGTGTGGAAAACGGGTCGGGTGGTGGACGCCGAGGGGCTCGTGGCCGGCCCAACGGGGGGGGTTGCTCGCCTGGCCCTCGAAGAGCTTGTAAAGCGCCAGCCCGTCTCTTCCCCGCTTCCCCGGAGAGCCGAATGCTCGAGAAGAAGGTGCTTGGCGCAGTCCTGTCCCTGTCGTGGGCCCTGGGCCTGGTCGTGTCGTCGGCCGCCCACGCCGGTCCGATGGATGGCAACAGCGGCGATGTGATGCTGCAGGCCTTCCACTGGCGCTCCACGGAGACGTACCCGTGGTGGAACATCGTCCAGGGCAAGGCCTCGGACATCAAGAACAGCGGTTTCACGATGGTGTGGCTGCCGCCCTCGGGCGACTCCGGTGCCAAGGAGGGCTACATGCCGCGGCAGCTCTACCTGCAGAGCAGCTCCTACGGCACCGACGCGCAGCTCAAGTCGGCCATCGGCGCGCTGCGCACCTATGGCGTGAAGGCCATTGGCGACATCGTCATCAACCACCGTGTGGGCACCAGCAACTGGGCGGACTTCACCAACCCCACCTGGGGCTCCTGGGCCGTGGTGAAGGGCGACGAGTGGACGAGCGCCACCGGCAACTACGACACCGGGGACGGCTTCAGCGCCGCGCGCGACCTGGACCACACCAACGGCACCGTCCAGAGCGACCTCAAGAGCTGGATGGGCTGGATGAAGTCCAGCATCGGCTACGACGGCTGGCGCTATGACTACGTGAAGGGCTACGCCGGCTCGTACGTGGGCGCCTACAACACCCACACGGTGCCCTACTTCTCCGTGGGCGAGCTGTGGACGGACCTCAACCTCAACGACGTCAACCCGCACCGGCAGAAGATCATGGATTGGATCAACGCCACGGGCGGCAAGTCGACGGCGTTCGACTTCACCACCAAGGGCATCCTCCAGCAGGCCGTGCAGTACAACGAGTACTGGCGGCTGAAGGCCACCGACGGCAAGCCCCAGGGCGCCATCGGCTGGTGGCCGGCCAAGTCGGTGACCTTCATCGACAACCACGACACCGGCCCGAGCTCCCCGAGCGGCGGCCAGAACCACTGGCCCTTCCCCTCGGACAAGGTGATGCAGGGCTACGCCTACATCCTGACCCACCCGGGCATCCCCTGCGTCTACTGGGTCCACTTCTATGACTGGGGCCACGGCGCCGCCATCAAGAGCCTCATGGCGGCCCGCAAGGAGAAGGGCGTCACCTCCACCTCCGCGGTGAGCATCCAGGTCGCGGACACCACCAGGTACGCCGCCATCATCACCGGCAACACCGGCAGCCTGGCGATGAAGCTCGGCCCCAGCGCCTGGTCTCCCGGCACCGGCTGGACGCTGGTGAACTCCGGGAGCAACTGGGCCGTCTGGAAGAAGTAGCTCCCCGCCCGTGCGGCAGGGGGGAGGC
>NZ_DASVSO010001008.1:0-6810 GCF_036388035.1 Archangium sp. | reverse complement strand
GGTTGGCAATGAACTCTCGCGCGACGACATCCAATTCATCGTCGGCATGGGTTCCATCCATGGGTTTACGGTCAAGACCCGAGAGCGCGAAGTCCCACTCGGCATTGTGGCGTTCTACTCGGAGACGAGACCGGTCTCCTGCAACGGATTCTTCCTGCATATGCCCGCCACAGGTGAACTCTTGAAGTGGACGGTCAACCCGAAAGGCGAGTGGAAGAGTCGATTGTATGGCATGGTCAAGTGGATCAACTCCTCGGAATTCGAGATCGAGTACAAGTAGCCATGGAACCAAGGCTCGTTCTGTTGCTGTGCTGTATGGCTCTCACTGGCTGTGCTCATCGCCCGTGCCAGGTACTGGGCTCCTTCCTCGGTTGCCGATGCGTGCCGGAAATCAGTCAGCCCCGCTTTCAGGACATGAGCGTGCGGCTTCCCGTTTTCGATCCCAAGCTCCCCTTGGATGTGGACCTGGATGGCTACATGCTCCAGGCGATGCGGATAGCCGCGGATGACTTCCTGAATGCGGATCCAACCGGTCTTCCCTGCGAGGACAAGCAGGTCTCACACAGATACCGCGCTGTACGTCAGGGCGATGTCATCTTCGTCCGGATTGACTTCAAACCGGAGAATTGTGGATGGACCCTTGGCCTGCTCGATGCGGGAGTGACGTATGCCATTGGCGTGGACGGTCGCATCCTCCGCAGGGAAGCGGATGGTTCCGGACCGTTCTGAACTCATGAGGCGTGGGCCCGCCGCTCGCGCTCGACGAGGGCCCGGTCCGCGGCGAAGGCGACGAGCACGGCCACCACCCACACGCAGGTGAGCAGCCCCCCGTTCATCTTCGGCTCGTTCATCGAGTAGTCGTAGTCCCCGAAGTTCGCCAGCCCGACGAAGGGGTTGAGCAGGTTGATGAGCGGGTCATCCGCCTTCTGGTCGAAGAGGACGGCGACGAGCGGGAGCAGCGCGCCGGCCAGGCCCACCAGCGAGAAGAAGAGGACGCGCACCACGGCCGGAGCGGACAGCCTGTCCGAGCGCGACATCCGCCCCACCAGCAGCGGCAGCGAGAGGAAGAGGAGCGCGTAGGCGGGCGCGGCGAGCGCCCCGAGGAAGTCGGCATTGACGTGGGTGCTGGAGGAGCGCGACCAGGAGAAGAGCGCGGTGCACAACCCCGCCCAGAAGAGCAGCAGCACCACGACGAGCCGAAAGCCCCGCACGGCGCCGGGGCGCAGGAGCGACCAGGGCCACGTGCCGGCGCGCAGGGCCCGTGCCTGGCCGTCCACGTCCGTGGCCACGAAGATGCCGGTGAGGGTCAGCTGGAGGCACCCGAGGATGCTCACCACCACGGCCGCGTCCGTGGAGGGGCGCTGAATCCACCACCCGCCCGCCAGGATGAGCCCGGAGACGAGCGTCTGCAGGGTGAGCGCCAGCCGGGGGCCCCGGGAGTAGTTCTCCGTGGCCAGCGACAGGCGCGCGGCGGCCGTCTCAAAGAGCAGCCAACCGTAGGTGAGCATGTTCCACAGAAAGAGGAGGGCGAAGGTGCGCAGTTCCTTCTCGCGCACGAGGAAGCGGTAGCCCTGCTCGCCGAGGATGAAGGCGGCCGTCAGCCCGTACATCAACGACAGGGCGAGCAGGCCTAGCAGCAAGAGGTGCACGAAGGCGCGGCCCATGCGCCCGTCGGCGAGCGTGGCCGCGCACACCGCCACCAGGGTGAGGAAGACGAGCCAGGAGGCGCCCAGCCCGAGAATCACCAGGATGGTCGGCAGGTCGATGCCGTTGAGGTAGTAGCTGAAGAGGAGGAAGGGCCCCACCGCGGAGGCGTACAGCCCGGCCTGCACGAGGAAGGAGGCCACCTTGCCTCGGAGAATGCGCCGGGGCCCCAGGCCGGTGAGGATGAGCAGCACCCACGTCTCGTCCTCGCGCTCGCGCGCCAGCGAGCGGTAGGCGCTGTAGGGGATGATGAAGAAGTGCACCATGCCCAGGCACATGAAGAAGGCGAAGAAGAAGCCCTGGCCCTGGGTGGTGAGGCCGCTGTCGTGCGCGTTGGCGTAGGCCACCAGCGAGATGACGAGGCAGGCCAGCAGCATCAGCCCGAAGCTCACCCAGAAGACGCGGGAGCGCAGCCCCTGGCGCACCTCCTTCACCACCAGCGGGTTGAGCCTGTCGCCCAGCCGCTCCAGCAGCCGGGGTGGTGCGTCCGCGCGCGGGGTGGTGCCCGCGGTGTCCGTGGCCGTCGCGCTCACGCCACCCTCCCCTTCGTCACGTGCATGAAGGCATCCTCGAGGTTGCGCTCGCGGTGGCTGAAGGCGCACACGGGCACGCCCGCCCCCACCAGCACCGCCAGCAGCCGCGCCGCCGACTCGTCCACCCAGCTCCCGGCGGACGCGCCATTCTCGTGCTCCAACCGGACGCGGAGCGTGTCGCCCTCGCGCGCCACCTGCTTCACCCGGGGCTGCTCCAGCAGCAGGCGCTCGGCGCGCGTCCAGGCCGCCTCGCCCTCCTCGCCCGGAAAGAGGCGCACCACCAGCTCCGCCGCCGCGGCGCCGGTGGCCTGCGCGAGGATGTCCGCCACCTTGCCCGTGGCCAGCAGCCGGCCCTGCTCGATGATGGCGCAGGTGTCACAGATTTCGGCCAGCTCGGTGAGGATGTGGCTGGAGATGAGCACCGCCTTGCCCTGGTCGGCGAGCGCGCGCAGCAGCTCGCGCAGCTCAATCCGGGCGCGCGGGTCCAACCCGTCCGCCGGCTCGTCGAGGATGAGCAGCTTCGGGTCGTGCAGCAGCGTGCGGCCCAGGGCCACGCGCTGCTTCATGCCCTTGGAGAGCGCGCTGGTGAGCTTGTCCGCCAGGGGGCGCAGCCCGGTGAACTCCATCACCGAGTCCACGCGCCTCGTGCGCGCCCGGCCCTGGAGGCCATAGGCGCGCGCGAAGAAGTCGAGGAACTCGGCGACGGTGACGTCGTCATAGGTGCCGTAGCGGTCCGGCATGTAGCCGATGAGCGGCCGCACCTTGTCCGGGGTGTCCACCAGCGAGTGCCCGTCCATCGTCACCTGGCCCGCGGTGGGCGTGTCCAGGGTGGCGAGAATGCGCATGGTGGTGCTCTTGCCGGCGCCGTTGGGCCCGATGAAGCCCAGGATGGTGCCGGCCTCCAGCTCGAAGGACACGTCATCCACCGCGCGCAGGGCGCCGTAGTCGCGCCGCAACCCCTTCACCTCGAGCAGGCTCATCCCCGCACCTCGCCTCGTGTCCGCGTCATGGTCCGTCCACCCGTCCCCGCACGAAGTGCAGCCCCTCGTGCAGTTCCACCGGCAGCGCCGCCGTGGGCACGAGGCCCGGGCCCTCCAGCTTCACGAGGAAGTCCCCCTCCCCCAGCGAGCGGCCCAGCACGTTCCACGGCACGATGTTGAAGCGGCGCCGCACGGGCTCGGGGAAGCTCACGAACTCCGGCCAGGTGGACTCGGCGTTGGAGCTCGGCTCCAGGGTGGCCACGCCCTCCGCCCCCTCGGCGAGCGCGGGCAGGGTCCACACCGCCTCGCCCAGCCGCACATAGCCTCGCGCGAGCGGCGCGCCGAGCGCGTTGCGCACCCGGAGCTCCGCGCCCTCGCGCTGGACGGTGAGCCGGGCGCGCGTGGGCACCACGGCCACCTCGCCCCACTCGCGGTAGGAGCGCGAGGGGAGGAAGCCTCCCGTCACCGCCATGCCATTCGTCCAGTCCGCCTCCACGGCGGGCGGCTCCCAGTCCGTGTCCGGCCCGAGGAGCGCCGCCAGCGTCGGCACCCGGACGCCCTCGGGCGCCAGGTTGGCGTAGTAGCCGGACAGGCCCACCGTCACCGCCCTGTCCCGGGCCCTGTCCAGCCAGGTGAGGCTGTAGCGGGCGGCATGGACGGAGAAGCCCTCCACCAGCACCGCCCAGCCGACGATGGCCAGGCACGTGACGAGCGCCACCGAGGGCACGGCGATGAGCAGCGCCACCGGCCCCTTGCGCCGGGCCAGGGCGAGGCCACCGGGCCCCACCGCCAGCACGAAGAGGGTGATGAGGAGCAGGAAGCGGCCCACGGGCGCCTGGACTCCGGGCAGCAGCGGCTGCTCGCCGTTGTTCAACAGCTGGCGGCCCCCGCGCTGCCAGCTCGGCGGCGGTCCGATGGGCGCGACGAGTGTCACGTGGCCCCCGGCCCCGGGCTCCAGCGTGCTCACGTCGGCGAGCAACCCCTGGCCGCACTCCTCCGCCTTCGCGCACAACCGCACCTGGCCGAAGCCGTAGGGGAGCTGTCCCACGGGGGTGCCGGAGAGCAGCGGCAGGCGCGAGTCCACGTCGCGCGGCGGGTGGAGGAGGGCCAGGTGGCCTCCGGTGGCGGCGTAGGACTCGAGCGCACTCCAGGCATCCGCCGGGAGGGCGGTGACGTCTCCGGCCACCACCACCAGGGCATGGCCCACGTAGGCGGCGAGCTCGCGCGGGGCGTCCTCCGGGGCGATGAAGCGGACCGACAGCTTCGGCTCCTTCTCCACGCGGGGCAGGCCGGTGCCCGACTGGAAGGCCCGCTCCGAGCCCAGCACCAGAACCGCCGCGCCCGTGTTGTCCACCGAGTAGAAGTTGAAGGCCCGGAAGTCGGCGTCGGGGCTCTGCAGGCGCACCAGGCCGCCGCGCGCGGAGACGGGGACGGGCAGCCACGCGACGAGCCGCTGCCGCGCGCCCACCTCCACGTCACGCGAGGTGGCCGCGGAGCGCCCCATCCCCGTGGACTCGAAGCCCAGGCGCACGAGGCGCGGGGCAGGGCCCGAATTGTGGAGCGTCACCTCCAGCGGGATGTAGCCGCGCGAGGGGCGCAGCACGCCGTTGGCCAGCGTGGCCTTCAAGTCCCCGTCCGAGAGATTCACGGGCTGGCCCCGCACCTCCTGGTAGCCCGCCACCCACGGCTCCTCCTTCTCGGGGCAGCCCTCCCCGCCAGCCTCTTCCTCCACGACCGTCGCGTCCGCGGCCTCTTCCTGGGCGGGCACGGCGGGGGCCGGAGGGGGCTCCGCCCACGCGGGGCTCTCGCCCAGCAGGAGCGCGAGGAGCGCGGCGGCGAGGCGCTCACGCACGGGACACCTCGGGGACGGCCTGGAGCAGGGTGCGCACCACGTCCCCCGCGCCCACCTTCTCCAGCGAGGCCTCGTAGGCGAGCACCAGCCGGTGGTTGAGGACGGCGGGCGCGGCGGCCACCACCTCGTCGAAGCCGACGTTGGGCTTGCCCCGCATGAGCGCGAGCGCCCGTCCCGCCGAGGCCAGCGCCAGGGCCGCGCGGGGGCTGGCCCCGTAGCGCACGAGGCGGCGCACCGGCTCCGGCGCGCCCGGGCCGCGCGGGTCGCTCGACTCCACCAGCCGGCCGATGAAGTCCGCCACCGGCACGGGCAGGTGGACGCGGTCCACCGCGGCGAAGAGGGAGGCGAGGCCCTCGGCGTCCGTCACCGCCGGCAGCACCGGAGGCGTCCCGCGCACGCGCGTGGTGAGCAGCGTGCTGAGCGTCCTGGCCCCCACCGGCGGCACGAGGACGCGGAAGAGGAAGCGGTCGAGCTGCGCCTCCGGCAGCGGGTAGGTGCCCTCCAGCTCGATGGGGTTCTGCGTGGCGAGCACGAAGAAGGGCTCGGGCAGCGGGCGTGTGTGGCCGAGCACGGTGACGCTGCGCTCCTGCATGGCCTCCAGCAGCGCGGCCTGCGTCTTGGGGCTGGAGCGGTTGATCTCGTCCGCGAGCACCACGTTGGCGAAGAGGGGGCCCTCGCGGAAGGTGAAGTCGCGACGGCCCTCGCCCTCCAGCACGTAGGTGCCGGTGATGTCGCCGGGCAGCAGATCCGGGGTGAACTGGATGCGGCGGAAGGGCAGCCCGAGCAGCCGCGCGAGCGCCTTGCACAGCTCCGTCTTGCCGAGGCCCGGCAGGCCCTCGAGCAGGAGATGGCCGCGCGCGAGCACCGCCGCCACCACCTGCTCCACCACCTGCGTCTGGTCGAGCAGCACCTGGTTCAGCCCCTTCTGGAGCTGAGCCACCCTCTCCGCCGCGCCCTGCACCTCGGCGGGGCTCAACAGTTCCGACACGGCCGACTCCTCTCCTAGGGTTCCCCCCCGAAATACCGCTTCACCAAATCCCGGTTGCGGGGCAGCAGCGGGCCGGACACATGTCCCGCCTCCGCGCCGCCCTGGGCACTCGTCCCCTTGCCGCTCCCCCCACCGCCCCCCTCGCGCCGCTGGGGGTCCGCGGGGCGCAGGCCCCACAGTCCCTGCGCCTCACCGCCCTGGCCCTCGGGCAGCGGCTTGAAGGCGAGCCGCTCCGGGTCCATCTGCGCCTCGTCGCCGAAGACGAGCGGCTGGCTCTCCCCGCCCCGCCCCGCCCCGGCGCCCTTGCCCACCTGCCGGCTCGCGTGGCCGCCCCGCTGGCCCTGTCCCTGGCCCTCCCCCTCGCCCTGCCCCGCTCCGGGCCGCGTGCCGTTGCGCCCGGCGCCCTGCCCGAAGCGCTGCTCCAGCTCGCGCTGACGCCGCTCGAGCGTCTCCCGCAGGTTGGCCACCTCGTCGCGCGAGCCCGGCGTACCTCCCGAGCCCCGCTTCGCCTGGGCCGAGCCGGTGCCCCCATCCCCCGCGCCCGCCCCCGCGCTCCCGTTGCCGGAGGAGGTGGGGGAGCCCTCGTTCCCCTCCTGGGCGCGGGCCGCGTCGTCGTGCCCGAGGGCCATCAGCGCTCGCTCGAGGGCCTCGCGCTCCCGGGCGGCGGCCTCGGCACCGGCGGCGGCGTCCAGCGACTCCTCCAGCTCGCGCGCGGCCTCGGACGCGGCGGCCAGCTCGGCGGCGGCCTGGGCG
>NZ_DASVSO010001007.1:0-2302 GCF_036388035.1 Archangium sp. | reverse complement strand
GACCGTCCGCAGGGCGAGCGCTTCCCGCAGGGCGGCCGTCCCCAGGGAGACCGTCCCCCGCGTGGCAACGGAGAGGCTCCGCGCCAGCTCGCGGAGCAGAGCCCTCGGCCCGCGGAGCAGCAGGGGCCCCGCGAGTTCCGTCCCCAAGGAGAGCGTCCGCCTCGGACAGACCGTCCCCAGGGAGAGCGTCCCCCTCGGGGCGAGCGTCCACCTCGGACAGACCGTCCCCAGGGCGAGCGTTTTCAGCAGGGCGGCCGTCCTCAGGGCGAGCGTCCCCCGCGTGGTAACGGGGACGGACAGCGCCAGTGGGGAGAGCAGGGTGCGAGGCCCTCGGGGCCGCAGGGGCCACGGGAGCCGCGGCCACAGGGGCGTCCTCCGGAGCGGAGGAGCGAGGGGCCCGGTCGGGGTGGGCCCCGTCAGGGGCGGAGCGGCGGCGGCGCGGCGGGGCCCGTGGTGACGTACTCGGCCAAGGCGCCTCCGACCCCTCCGGCGTCCCCGCCGAAGTCGGAAGACGAGTCCTAGCGGAAGCGCTGGAAGGGGTCCGGCTCGGGCTGGCAGGCCACCTCGAGGAAGGTGGTGCTGCGCCCGCGCACGAGGGCCCACAGACAGCGCAGGAGACAGGCGGCTCCGAACTCCCGGTAGATGAGGCCGAGGTTCTCTAGCACCTCACGTCCAGTAATGACTCCGCGCATGGCGCATACCCCCTGAAGAGCTTCGCCTCCCCCGCTGACGTAGGCGCGGGGCCGGCGATGCACGCAGGGGCCTACTGCAAAGGCTTTGCCGAGCCATTCCTGTCGGAACTACAGGGTGTGTCTGGCATTGGACGCGCCAAGCCCCCCGTCTTCCGTTGGGAGATTTACGCCCACCTGCGCCGAGGTTTGACGCCATACCTGGAAGACTGAAGTTCCTACAGGCGGCCTGTGGAAAGGTCGACGGGGGATGGGGGACGGGGGGAGCGGCGTCACGCCGCCTCGCGCTCGGCCGGGGCGAGCGGCAGCCGCACCCGGAAGCAGGCCCCGCGTGGCACGGACTCGTCCAGCTCGAGCGTGCCCCCGTGGTTCTCCATGACGAGCTGTCGACAGATGGCCAGCCCCAGCCCCGTGCCCTTGCCCACGTCCTTCGTGGTGAAGAAGGGCTCGAAGATGCGCGTGCGCAGCTCCGGCGGAATCCCCGGGCCGTTGTCGGCCACCACGAGCTCGACCATGCCGTCGCGCACCGCCGTGCTCACCCGCACCTCGCCCTCTTCCCCCAGCGCGTCGATGGCGTTGCGCAGCAGGTTCAGCACCACCTGACCCAACTGCCCGGGGTGGAAGGAGAACCGCGGCACCTCTCCACACTGGACCTCGACCCGCGTGCCCCGAGGCACCGAGCGCCGGACCAGCTCGACCGTCTCGTGGACCGTCTGGTTGAGGTCTCCGGGCTCCAGGCGCGGGCGCTCGCCGCGCAGGAAGGCGCGCAGGTCCGCCTGCGTGGAGCGGATGCGCTCGGTGGCGTAGCCCATCGCCTCCAGCGCCTCGGGGGCGTCCTGGAGCACGAAGTCGAGGTCCAGCTCGCGCCACAGCCGCTCGACTTCCGGGGCATTCTCCGGGAGCTGCTCCAGCCGTGCGCGGCAGCGCCGCAGCGCCTCGGCCATCTGCTCGACGTACTCGCGCACCGGGGGCAGGTTGTTGTGGATGGCGGTGAGCGGGTTGTTGATTTCGTGCGAGAGCCGCGCCAGGAGCTGTCCCATGGCGGAGAGCTTCTCGGCCTGGATGACCTTCTCGCGGGCCCGGTCGAGCTCGGCGGTGCGGGCCTCCACGAGGCGCTCCAGCTCGGCGTTCCTGCGCCGCAGGGCGAGGCCCCTCCAGCGCACCACGCCCGCCACGGCGGCGCCCAGCAGCAGCACGCCGAGGCTCCGCGCCCACCAGGAGGCCCACCACGGCGCATGCACCACCAGGGAGAGCCCCACCACGGGCCCCCACGGTCCCCGGCCATTTCGCGCGCGCACCTCGAGCTGGTAGCTCCCCGGCGCGAGCGCGCTGTAGCGCACCGAGCGGCCTCGGAAGGCGTGCCAGTCGTCCAGCCCCACCAGCCGCACCTCGTGCTCCACGTTGCGCTCGTCGAGGAAGTCCAGGTCGGCGAGCCGGACCTCCAGTGTCGCCTCGTCGTGGGCGGCCTCGAGGCCCTCCAGGGGCGGCCGGGGGAAGGCGCGTGCCCCGAGCGTGGTGTCCAGCAGGGCCACGCGCGGCGGTTGGGCCAGGCCCGTGTAGCGCGCGCCCTCGAAGCGGCCGAGCCCATTGGAGGTGCCTACCCACACGGTGCC
>NZ_DASVSO010001006.1:0-2890 GCF_036388035.1 Archangium sp. | reverse complement strand
TTACTCCTTCAAGAACAGCTCATCACCCCCGAGGCGCTGGAGGAGGCGCTCGAGTCGCAGGTCGTCCACGGCGGGCGGCTCGGGACGAACCTCGTCGAGCTGGGGCTGGTGTCCGAGCAGGACCTGGCGCGGCTGTTGGGCAAGCAGCACAACGTGGCGTCCGCCTCGGGCGAGATGCAGCCGGATCCGCGTGCCCTGGAGATGGTGGATCTCAACCAGGCGGACGAGAAGGACTTCCTGCCGATGCGGGTGGACGCCACGCGGATGAGCGTGGCGGTCATCAACCCCCAGGACATCGAGACGCTGGACGCGCTGGCCTTCAGGACGGGCAAGCGCGTGGTGCCGGTCATCATCCCCGAGTTCCGGATGAACCAGCTCCAGCGGCGCTACGCCAAGGCGTTCCGTGCGATGCGGGCCATCGACATGAACGCCGTGCGGCCCACGCGCAAGCAGCAGGAGGTGCAGAAGGCGGCGGAGAAGGTCGAGGACCTGATGAGCGAGGAGGAGTTCCAATCGCTCTACGCCCAGGCGCTCACCGGAGGAGGCTCGGAGGCGGAAGCGGAGCAGGTGCTGGAACTCGTGGAGGCGGTGGAGGAGGAGGTGCCCGCCCCCATCGTTCAAGGGTACGTGCCCGAGGTGCCGCCGGTGGCGACGCCCCAGGTGTCCGCTCCGCCGCTGCACGTGCCCGAGGCGCCGGTGTTGCTGGGGACGCCCCTCGAGGTTCCGCCCCCGGTCCCCGACGAGTCGCTGCCGGTGGCCCCCGTGGCGCCTCGGGTGCCGGTCGCGGCCCCCCGGCCTCCGGCGGTGCCGCCGCCCACGCCGCTCACCTTCGCCGAGGCCCAGGCGGAGCTGTCGCGCAGCTCGGATCGCGAGGAGGTGGCGACGACGGTGCTGCGCTTCGCGCTGGGCAAGTGGAAGCGGTGCCTGCTGCTGAGCGTCCAGGGCAACCTGGTGACGGGCTGGCGAGGCATGGGGCGGGGGGTGCGCGAGGCCGCGGTGAAGCGCATCGGCATCGGCCTGCAGGCGCCGAGCACCTTCAAGCTGGTGCGGGACACGCGCTCGCACTACGTGGGGCCGGTGCGCCGGGACGCGGCCTCGGGCCTCTTCTACAAACTGCTGAGCGGGGACTACCCGACGACGGCCGTCATCCTTCCGCTGCTGGTGCGCGGCAAGCTGGTGCACATGCTGTACGTGGACAACGGGCCCGGCCAGCTCACCCCGCCCGACGTGGGCGAGCTGCTCATCCTCTCGCAGAGTGTGGGTCGCTCGTACGAGGCGATGATCCGCCGCCGCAAGAGTGCCTGAGTGGAGAGGGAGGAGGCTCCAGCGGGAGCGGGGGAGGACGTGATACGAGCGTGTCATGTCGAAATCCTCTTCCCCGCGCCCTCTTGCCGTACTGGTGGGTGTGCAGCTCCCCGGCGTCTCGGACACCGAACACGCCGCTGACCTCGCTGAGCTCGGGCGACTGGTGCACACCCTGGGCTACGAGGTCGTCGCGACCGTGAGCCAGCGCCGCGAGGGCGTCGCGGCGGGGACGGTCCTCGGCACCGGAAAGCTCAAGGAGCTGGCCAGCCTCACCGGAGGCCGCGGCATCGTGACTTCAGGGGCGCAGGAGCGAAAGTCGAAGGCGCGCGAGCGCTGGGAGGCCGAAGCGGAGGAGACGGACGAGGTGGCGGCCGAAGCGGAGGGCCCCGGGGAGGAACCGGAGGCCGAGACCGATGCGGAGGCCGAGGCCGAGGCCGACGAGGCGCGAGTCGAGGCACGGCCCACGGTGGTGGTGGTCGACCATGAGCTGTCGCCCAGCCAGCTGAGCAACCTCGAGCGGGCCACGGGTGCCCAGGTGCTCGACCGCACCGGCGTCATCGTGGACATCTTCCACCGCCACGCGCGCAGCCGCGAGGCGAAGATGCAGGTGGAGATCGCACGGCTCAACTACCTCGCCCCGCGCATGCGCGAGTCGACGGGAAGCCGCGAGCGCCAACAGGGCCGGGGCTCGGGTGACTCGGCGGTGGAGCTGGATCGCCGCAAGATTCGCGACCGGCTCGCTGAGCTGCGCGAGGGGCTCGCGGCCATCCAGCAGGACCAGGATCAACGGCGCTACGCCCGGAGGGACCAGCTGCGGGTGGCACTGGTCGGCTACACCAACGCGGGCAAGTCCTCGCTGATGCGCGCCCTGACGGGCAGCGAGGTGCTGGTGGCCGATCAGCTCTTCGCCACCCTCGATACCACGGTGAGGGCGCTGCAACCGGAGACCCGGCCGCGGGTGCTCGTCTCGGACACCGTGGGCTTCATCCAGAAGCTGCCGCACGACCTGGTGGCCTCCTTCCGCTCGACGCTGGATGAGGCGCTGGAGGCCTCCCTGCTGCTCTACGTGGTGGATGCCTCGGACCCCACCTGGGAGGCCCAGCTCGAGGTCACCCGCTCCGTGCTCCGGGAGATTGGAGCGCAGAGCGTCCCGAGCCGGCTGTTGTTCAACAAGGCGGACCGGCTCTCCGCCGAGGCCCGGGAGGCCCTGCTCCAGCGGCATCCGGAGGCGCTCGTCCTCTCGGCGCACTCGCCGCAGGACGTCGCGGCGCTGCGCCAGACGGTGATTGAGTTCTTCGAGGGCTCCATGGTCGAGGCGGACCTGGTGATTCCCTATGCTCGCCAGGCGCGCATCGGCGAGGTCTACGAGCATGCCCGGGTCCTCTCCGAGGCCTTCGACGAGAGCGGCCGGCGGCTGAAGGTCCGGGCGCTCCCGGCGGCGATGGCCCGGTTGACCCGAGCCTTCGAGACGTGAGGGGCGCCAGGGCCTCTAGTGAATCGAGGCCCCGGAGCCGGGCGTCTGCTCCTGTAGCCCGAGTGCCGCCCGGCACATCTTCGTGTAGAGGTCACGGAAGAGGTTGTCCGG
>NZ_DASVSO010001005.1:0-11899 GCF_036388035.1 Archangium sp. | reverse complement strand
GAGCTGGAGCTTCCCTACGAGCTGTTGCCTCGCTTCGTGGACGGAGACATCCCGCCCTTCTTCAAGGTCTGGGGCAACGGCAAGGGCGACGTGTACGTGGTGGGCGATCAGGGCATGGTGCTCCGCTCGCGCGACGGTGGACCCTTCGAGGTGCTCGCCACCCATACCCCGGTGCGTCTCACCTCCGTGCATGGCACGGGCGACATGGTCGTGGTGGTGGGCGGTCGCACGAGCGGCAGGATTCTCGAGCTGAACGCCTCCTCCGGTCAGTTCGAGGACAAGACGCCCTCGGGTTGTCAGGTGGTTCAGGACGTGGTGCTCGCGGCGGACGGGACGGGCTACGCCGTGGGCGCCAATGGCCAGGTGCTCCGCCGCGAGAACGGCCGGTGGACGGTGGTGGATCACCGGCTCGATCTCGGCGTGCAGTCCCTGCAGGGCGCGTGGATGGATCCGCGAGGCGGCCTGTGGACCGTGGGGGGCAACGCCCAGACCCTCAAGCTGGATGGCGGGGCCATCGGTCACTTCGGCGTGGCGGTGCCCTCGGCTCCAGCGCCGGTCGTGCCCGAGCCCGGCAACACGCAGCCGGCCACGTGCCCGGCCGAGCAGGTGGATCCGAAGCCCTCGGGCTCCATCGCGCGGCGCTGGAACGAGCAGCTCATGGGGGCCATCCGGCGCGACATCCCGCGCCCCACCGTCCACGCGCGCAACCTGTACCATGTGTCCGCCGCCATGTGGGACGCCTGGGCCGCCTATGACGCGACCGCGGATGGCACCTTCCTGCGGGAGAAGCGCACCGCCTCCGACGTGGCCCAGGCCCGTGCCGAGGCCATCAGCTACGCGGCCTACCGCGTCCTCTCGCACCGCTACACGTCGGCCATCGGTGGCAAGGTCTCGGCCGCCTGCTTCACGGGCTTCATGCGGAAGCTCGGCTATGACCCCAACGACACGACGACGAGCGGTGACGGCCCTCGCGCGCTGGGCAACCGCATCGCCCAGCTCATCATCGGCTTTGGCGCCGATGACGGGGCCAATGAGCAGAACGACTACGCGGACACCACGGGCTTCAACTTCGTCAACTCGCCCCTGGTGGTGGATGAGGTCAGCGTGCGGTTGGCGGACCCCAACCTCTGGCAGCCGCTGAACCTGGCCGTGTCCGTCACCCAGAACGGCATCGACACCCAGGCCGGCGTGCAGGGCTACATCGGCGCGCACTGGCGCAACGTCGTCCCGTTCGCCATGACCCGGCCGGCGGGCGGCGGGCTGTACCACGACCCGGGCCAGGCTCCCGTGTTCGGCCCCGAGCTGCGTGCCCACGTGGTGGACGTCATCCGCAAGTCGAGCCTGCTCGGCAGTGATGAGCTCATCGACCTGTCTCCCGCCTCCACCGGCAACAACAGCCTGGGGACCAACGATGGCAAGGGCCATGCGCTCAACCCGATCACCGGGACGCCGTACACGCCCCAGCGCGTGAAGCGCGGGGACTTCGGTCGCGTGCTCGCGGAGTTCTGGGCGGACGGTCCCAAGTCCGAGACGCCGCCGGGGCACTGGAACGTCCTCGCCAACCAGGTGGCGGATGCGCCCGGATTCAGCCGCCGCCTCTTCGGCACGGGCTCCGAGGTGGATCCACTGGAGTGGGACGTGAAGGTGTACCTCGCGCTCAACGGCGCCGTGCACGACGCGGCCATCACCGCGTGGGAGATCAAGCGCCAGTTCGTGACCGGGCGGCCCATCTCCTTCGTCCGCTACCTGGGCGAGCTGGGTCAGTCGTCGGAGCCGTCAAGCCCGTCCTACGACGCCAACGGCCTGCCGCTGGTGCCCGGTCTCATCGAGCTCATCACCGCGGAGAGCGCGGCGCCGGGGCAGCGGCACGCGCACCTGTCGCGCTTCAAGGGGCAGGTGGCGGTGCACGCGTGGCGCGGCGAGCCCGGTGATCGCAAGAACGAGGTGGGTGGCAGCGGCTGGGTGCGCGCCGTCGAGTGGATTCCCTACCAGCTCCGCACCTTCGTGACGCCGGCCTTCCCGGGCTTCATCTCCGGCCACAGCACCTTCAGCCGCTCGGCCGCCGAGGTGCTCACCACGCTCACCGGCAGCGCGTACTTCCCGGGCGGCCTGGGCGAGTTCGTGGCGGGCCGGAATGCCTACCTCACCTTCGAGAAGGGCCCGTCGACGGACATCCGCTTGCAGTGGGCCACCTACTACGACGCGGCGGATCAGGCCGGCCAGTCGCGCCTGTGGGGCGGCATCCACATCGAGCCGGATGACTTCGTGGGCCGTCGGCTCGGCCGAGACGTGGGGCTGGCGGCCGTCGCGCGCGCGAAGACCTTCTTCGACGGCACCGCCGTTCCCTGAATCAGGGGCCAGGAGGGCTCTGGCCGGGCAGGGGGGCGAGGTGGGGCTGACGGGCGGAGAACACGCGCCACGTGAGTCGCTCGCCGCCCGCCGAGTGGTTGGGCACATGGCAGTGCACGAGGAAGTCCCCCGCGGACGCGGGGACGCTTCCTGGCCCCTCGGTGGTGAGGGTGAGCCCGCTCCCCGGGCTCAGGAACTGGGGCTGCTCGAAGGGGGAGGCCGGTGCCTGCCCGGCCCGGTGGCCCCGGCGCTCGTTGCCTCCATGCAGGTGGTGGACGTGGAACTCCGCGCTCCCCGCGTGCACCACGCGCAGCTTGACGGGCTCGCCCAGGTACGAGCGCAGCAGCGGCGGGGCCACCCGTGCCCGGGGCGTCTCGTCGTCCTCGTCCGGCGGGGAGTCCTCCCGCTCGAAGTTGGGCTGACTGCGGTAGTTGAGCCCGAAGGCGCCGGGCCGGAAGGGGCCCGCCATCTCGTCCTGCAGCGGCAGCAGCTCGCCGCTGGCGGAGCGCACGTCCGCCACCTCCGGGGGGCCCATGGCGTGGTAGAGCAGCGCCACCTCCCGGAAGTCCTGGCCCGTGGGGACGTCGATGAGGGCCTCCCAGCCGCCGCCGTGTTTCAGCGGCTCGCCCGTGGTGGTGCTGCGGTACACGGCGCCGGCGGGCTCCAGCAGCAGGGCGCCGAAGAGCCCGCGCACCTCCCGCTCGCCCCCGTCCTCCGAGTCATGCAGGAGGTAGGCGCCCTCCGCCCCGGGAGTCTCGGGCAGCGGGAGGACGTACGTGAGGCGCTGCCCCGGTGCGACGGACGCGCTGGGGACGAAATCTCCCCCCTGGCCAGCTCCCCTCGCGGTGGTGCGCAGTCCCTCGATGCGCAGGGCCGCGGGCCCGGTGGACAGGCGGTTGGTGAAGTGGAGGACGAGGCACTCCCCCAGGTTGGCGCGCAGCACCAGCGGCTGGATGGCCTCGCTCTTCCGCTCCTGGATGGCCGGCAGGTCCTCCTCCAGGGCGTACATGAGGCCCTGGGGGACATGGTCCCCGTGTGCATTGAGCGGGATGTCGACGGAGACGGCCGCCACGGCGTACGTCCTCACCGGCGCCCCCGTGGGACATCCGCCCTCCGACTCCTGGAGGGGAAGCTCGCCCGGAAGGGGGCTTCCTCCGTCGGACTCCCGGCCCCAGATGATTCCCAGCACGACCAGCAGCGCGAGCGGTGACAGGGCAGCCCGTGTGCCCGAGGTGGCGGTCCTCGGGCGTCGGCGCAGCAGGAGCCACGTCAGGGGGAAGACGGGCACCTGGAGCAGAAGCACGTCCCTCGCTCCGGCCCAGGCGGTCTCCACCCATGAGCCGCCGTCCGGCTCCTCCTGGGCGGCGGAGAGGTCCGAGCCTACCGCCGCGCAGAGGAAGCGGCCCTCATCGCCTGTGTCCTGGAGCGTCACGGAGACGGGCTGGTCCACCGACGCCTCCGGGGCGGGAGGACGCGCGAGCTGACGCTGGAGGAGGCTGCGGCCGGCGGCCACGGGCAGCATCAGCAGCAGGAAGCACAAGGACAGGAGGGAGGCCGCCTCCACGGTGGTCCTGGCCTGGCCCTCGCGCGGGCGGGTGAGAAACAGGGCCGCCACCCACACGGGCAGGAGGAGCGCCGCGTCCCATGCGAGCCGAGCACCCAGCGCCCCCGTGAGCGGGCCCAGCTCGCCCGAGAGAAACCACAGCAGGCCCAACTCCCAGCCGAGCAGGCCGAGCGTGAGGAGGACGGCGAGCACCCACCTGTTGCGAGCCATGCTCACTCCCGGGTCCGCGGGGTCACGAGGTAGCTGATGAGATCCGCCATCTCCTGCGGTGACAGCGTCTCTCCATACAGGGGCATGGTGCTGGGGCGTGCACAGGGCGTCTGTCCGGCACACTCGGGAGCGATGAAGGCGCCCGGGTCGAGCAGGGACTCATAGGCGTACTGCGCCGCGCTCAGGCCCGCGACGCGCGTGGCGCCCACCCGGGCGAAGTCGCCGAGCGCGGGCCCGATGCGGGGGCCTTGCGGCTCCGCCGGGTTGCCATGACAGGACGTGCAGGCGAGCCGGCCATGGAAGAGGTCCGAGCCCGCGGAGGCATTGCCCGGAGGAAGCTCTTCCACGCGCCGGGGCCACCCTGGAGGCTCCGCGTTGGGACTCCGGGGGCGCCGGGTGGAGAGGAGGGCCGCGCGCTCCGTGCCGCGCGCCCACTCCAGGCGCAGGAGGGCAGGGGTGGGCGGGACGTCGAAGCCCAGCGTCACGGACAGCGACTCCGCGGGGCGCAGGGTGTGCGCGGCGGAGCCTCCCGTCGAGGGCCGCCACACCGCGCCCGTCGTGGCCTCGGTGAGGAGCAGCTCCTGGGGAGCGAAGTCCACCGGGAGCCCGCGCGGGTTGAAGACCGTGAGCTCCACGGCGAGGCGGCGCTGCCCTTGCGTCGGTGCCCCTGGCAGGGCGGGGAGGGCCGCCGCGTCCCCATGGTCCGTCGGCTCGTGCAGCCAGACGGCTCGTACCAGTCGCAGCCGGAGCCCACTCAGCTCGGCCTCCCTGCGGGGCTGCGTGGCCCGTGCGCGGAGCGCCAGTGCGCCTCCGATGAGGGTGACGAGCAACGCGAGCCCGCACGCCACCTGGCCCAGGCGGGTGTGGTGTCGCGGAGGGGCTCGCGTCTCCGAGGAGGAAGGCATGGTGGCCTCCGGTGACTACGGCTCGTCCACGCCCGGCGGCGAGACGGGGACAGTGAGGTGGACGGTGCCCGCCTTCTCGAAGTGGAGGGTGAGGGGGATGCTCTCTGGCGAGGCCTGTACGGCGTACAGCATCAGGTGCTTGCCCCCTGGCTCCAGCTCGACGCGGCCACCCGCTGGGACCACGAAGCCCTCGGGCCTCGGGTGCATCTGCAGGACTTCCCCCTGGGCAATGACTTCATGCAGCTCCACGCGCCCGGCGGTGGCGGACTCCGCGCCGAGGAGCCGATCCTCCCGCCCGGAGGGATTCACCAGCGAGAGATAGACGGCACCCACCTGGGCCGGCGTCAGCCGCGCGCGCGCCTTCTCCACCCGCACTCCCGTTTCCGCCGCGCCCTCCTCCGAGAGGAGCCGCGCGACTTCCGCCTGCAACCTTTCGACGGGCACCGTGTAGGGCAGGCGCATGCGCAGCGCGCCCTTCTTGTCGACGAGGAAGAAGGCCCCCGTGTGATCGACGGTATAGGAGTCACTGCTGGTGATCGGACGCTGGCGGTAGCGCGCGGCATCCGGGTAGCGGCGGGACGCGGTGACGCGCCAGGAGGACAGCACGGGCGCGAGCGCCTCCGCGTCCAGGCGCAGGCCCGTGAAGCGCGGGTGGAAGGCGTGCACGTACGCTTCGAGCTGGGGCGCGCTGTCCCGCTCGGGGTCCACGGAGACGAAGACCACCTCCAGCTCCTTCGCGGCGGCACCCAGTCGGCGATGGAGGCGCTGGAGCTGCGACAGGGTGGTGGGGCACACATCCGGGCAGGCCGTGTAGCCGAAGGACAGCACCACCACCTTGCCTCGCTGCTCGCTCAGCCGGAACAGCTCACCCGAGGCCCGAGGCGCCTCCAGTGCGGGAGCGGGCTGGACGGGCACCACCGCGAACTCCTCGCCCTTGTCCCGGCGACACCCGACGGCGAGCAGCACGACAGCCAGTGCCGGCACCAGCCGCCGGGCCCACCCCACCGCCCCCTGGGCCCTTCGTCCTCCCATGTCGACCCTCCCCGCCGGACAACAATGGGGTGAGTTAAGCCGGGTGACTCGGAGCGGCGAGGTGCCCGGGAGGACGAGGCACCTGTCGGCTTCCGCACGCGGCCGTCGCGGGCCGCGCGGGGCGCACCTCTAGTAGTGCCAGGGGAAGCGCTTGTAGTCCTTCTCGCGCTTCTCCAGGAAGGCGTCGCGGCCCTCCTGCGCCTCCTCGGTGCCGTAGGCGAGCCGCGTGGCCTCACCGGCGAAGAGCTGCTGGCCCACCAGCCCGTCGTCGGGGAGGTTGAAGCCGTACTTGAGCATCCGCATGGCGGTGGGGCTCTTGGAGTTGATGAGGCCCGCCCACTCCAGGGCCACTTCCTCGAGCTGGTCGTGCGGCACCGACGCGTTCACCATGCCCATGGCCGCGGCCTGGTCCGCCGTGTAGTTCAGGCCGAGGAAGAAGATCTCCCGCGCCTTCTTCTGGCCCACCTGCCGCGCCAGCAGCGCCGAGCCGTAGCCGCTGTCGAAGCTCGCCACGTCCGGGTCGGTCTGCTTGAAGAGCGCGTGCTCCTTGCTGGCGAGCGTCATGTCGCACACCACGTGCAGGCTGTGCCCGCCGCCCACGGCCCAGCCGGGCACCACGGCGATGACGACCTTGGGCATGAAGCGGATGAGCCGCTGCACCTCGAGGATGTGCAGCCGGCCCATGCGGCCCACGTCCGGCTTGTTGGCCTCGTCACCCTCGTACTTGTAGCCATCCTTGCCGCGGATGCGCTGGTCTCCGCCCGAGCAGAACGCCCAGCCGCCGTCCTTGGGCGAGGGGCCATTGCCGGTGATGAGCACGCAGCCCACGTCCGTCGTCATGCGCGCGTCATCCAGCGCGGTGTACAGCTCGTCCACCGTCTTGGGGCGGAAGGCGTTGCGCACCTCGGGGCGGTTGAAGGCGATGCGCACCGTGCCCTGGTCCACCGCGCGGTGGTAGGTGATGTCCTCGAACTTGAAGCCGTCCACCTCGCGCCAGCGCGCGGGATTGAAGATGGCGGAAACTTTCATGAGCGGTTCACTCCTGGAGGGGCCGCGACCCTAGTGACGCGCCCCGCGAGCGTCAACGACGTCACGGGGCGGGGCTCATGAAGCCCAAGGGCTCACGGGCTCAGGGCGTGTACAGCTCCGACGTCGCGACGGCGGGGCCGTTGGAGCCCCCCGACAGGAGGACCTTGCCGTTGAGCAGCAGTGTCGCCGCGGGGGACCTGGCGGACGTGGTCTTGGGGGCGACGGTGCTCCAGGTGCCCGTGGCCGGGTCGTACACCTCCCCCGCCGAGATGGTCGAGGTCCCGTTGTATCCCCCCGAGATGAAGACCTTGCCGTTGTTCAGCAGCGTCGCCGTGTGGCCGCTGCGCGGCGCGACCATGGGGCCCGTGGCGCTCCAGGTGCCCGTGGCCGGGTCGTACACCTCGGCCTTCGCGAGATAGCCGCTGTCGCTACTTCCTCCCGCGATGAGGACCTTGCCGTTGGGTAGCCGCGTCGCCGTGTGGCCGTTGCGAGGTGAGATCATGGCGCCCGTGGCGCTCCAGGTGGCCGTGGCCGGGTCGTACAGCTCCGCCGTTGTCGGGGCTTTGACGCTCCCTGAGCCTCCCACGACGAGCAGCTTGCCGTTGGGAAGCAGCGTCGCCGTGTGGTAGTAGCGAGCCGTGGACATGTTGGCGGTGGCGCTCCAGGTGCCCGAGGCCGGATCGTACACCTCCACCCTCGCGAAGACGCCGTAGTAGTCGTTGTATCCCCCCGCGACGAGCAGCTTGCCGTCGGGCAGCAGCGTCGCCGTGTGGCCGTCGCGAGCAGTGGCCATGGGACCCGTGTAGCTCCAGGTGCCCGAGGCCGGGTCGTACACCTCCGAAGACGCCAGGGGCTTGCCCCCAATGGAGGGATCTCCTCCCACGGCGAGAACCTTTCCGTCGGCCAGCAGTGTCACCGTGTGGTAGATACGAGCCGAGCTCATGGGGCTCGTGGCGCTCCAGGAGCCCGAGGCCGGGTCGTACACCTCCGTTGACACGCCTCCACTCATGCCGAAGCCTCCCACGACGAGCACCTTGCCGTTGGGAAGCAGCGCCGCCACGTGGTTGGTGCGAGGCTCGCGCAGGGAGCCTGTCGTGGCCCAACCGCTGGCACAGACGGGCAACCCCGTCACCGAGAAGCTCTTCGTGGTCGTCTGGTTGAAGGCGTTGGTGATGGTGGCGGTGAGGTGGGTAGGGGTGCCCGCGGTGACACAGGCGGGCGCTGTCCAGCTGATGCCGCTGGAGGTGGCGCTGGTGGCCGGGGTGCCCAGCGTGCCGGTGTTGGCGGCCCAGGAGAAGGAGAGCGCGGTGCCCTCGGGGTCGCTGGCCACCACCTCATAGGTGAGCACCTGGCCGGGAGAAGCCAGGCCCGAGGAGCCGGTGGCGGAGAGGATGACCGGATTGAAGTGCTGGGGAGCAGGCGTGGCGCTGATGCACAGGGCCACGGTGCCGGCGGTCTGCCCGCCGCGCCCATCGGAGACGGAGACCGTCAGGCGGCAGTTGTTGCAGGCGCCGGTGGGCAGCGCGGTGGGTGTGAACTGGGCGGAGCTGGAGGAGGCACTGGCCCAGGTGCCCGTGCAGGAGGCGCTCCAGGCGTAGGAGAGGCTGTCGCCATCCACGTCCGAGGCGGAGACGGAGACGGAGGTGGTCTGCCCGATCACCAGCTGGGTGGAGGAGGCGTCGAGGGCGCTCACCTGGGGAAAGCTGTTGAAGGAGATGGAGAACTGCGCATTGCCCTGCACCGCGCTCGGGGTGACGTTGATGCGCAGGGACATGGAAGAGGAGAGGCCCTTGGAGTCCGTCACGGTGAAGGTGAGGGTTTGCAGGCCGATGGTGGCGGGCGCCGTCCAGGAGGTGGAGGCCGCGGTGGTCGAGGAGAAGGCGCCCGCGGTGGCGCTCCAGGAGTAGGTGAGCGTGTCCTCCGGGTTGGGATCCTGGGCGGTGGCCGTCAGGGTGAAGGAGCCGCCCGTGGGAACGGAGGTGGAAGAGGCCGCCAGGGACTTGATGACCGGAG
Source organism: Archangium sp. (assembly GCF_036388035.1). Taxonomy (GTDB): domain Bacteria; phylum Myxococcota; class Myxococcia; order Myxococcales; family Myxococcaceae; genus Archangium. The sequence continues at coordinate 2,797 of NZ_DASVSO010001005.1, read as the reverse complement.
CCTCGTTCTGGAAGGGGGGCGGAGCGTTGACTTGCTGGAGGGTGATGGCGACGAGGGCCGTCTCGTTGGCGGAGATGGAGACGCCGGAGGCGGAACCCTGGAAGAGCAGGGTGCCGGAGGCGTCGAAGGCCTGGCCGAGGAAGGAGCGGTTGGCGCCAGCGGGGATGTTGCCGAGCGTGCCACCCCAGGAGCCGCCGGAGGAGACGAGGTCCACGGAGACGGAGGGGAAGTCGGCGGCGATGGCGGTGACGGAGACGCGGGCGACGGAGGCGGAGAGGGCCTGGGGCACGGAGACGGCGAGCTGGGCCGCGCCGGTACCGGTGTCAGGAGGGGTGGAGCAGCTCGCGAGCAGCGCCAGACACAGCGTCAGCATCAGGGGAGTGGCTATCCTTTTCATGAGGCAGTCCTCGGGGTTGATGTGAAGGGGATGAAGCGGTCAGTGGGTTCAGTGACTCTCGGAGCTCAGGGCGCGTACAGCTCCGCCGCCACGGAGGGGCCGCTATCGCCATACCCTCCCGAGACGAGCACCTTGCCATTGGGCAGCAGCGTCGCCGTGTGCCCGTAGTGGGCGGAGATCAGGGCGCCGGTGCCGCTCCAGGTGCCCGTGCCCGGGTCGTACAGCTCCGCCGTCACGGGGGAGCCCTCGTCGCCCTGTCCCCCCGAGACGAGCACCTTGCCGTCGGGCAGCGGCGTCGCCGTGTGCCAGAAGCGATGCGAGGCCATGGCACCCGTCGCGCTCCAGGTCCTCGAGACCGGGTCGTACACCTCCGCCGACGCGAGATAGCCGCTGTCGCCGTAGCCCCCCGAGACGAGCACCTTGCCGTCGGGCAGCGGCGTCACCGTGTGCCGGAAGCGAGGTTCGGCCATGGAGGCCGTCACGCTCCAGGTGCCCGTGGTTGGGTCGTACACCTCCGCCGTCGCGGCGGAGTCTGCGTCGCCATATCCCCCCGAGACGAGAACCTTGCCGTCGGGCAGTAGCGTCGCCGTGTGCCCGAAGCGGGGTACGGCCATGGAGGCCGTCGCGCTCCAGGTGCCCGTGGCCGGGTCGTACACCTCCGCCGACGCGACGTAGTAGCCGCTGCTGTTCTGTCCCCCCGAGACGAGCACCTTGCCATCGGGCAGCGGCGTCGCCGTGTGCTCGTAGCGAGACTCGGCCATGGAGGCGGTTGCGCTCCAGGTCCTCGAGACCGGGTCGTATACCTCCGCCGACTTGAGGTGGCCGCTGAAGCCTTGTCCTCCCGAGACGAGCACCTTGCCGCCAGGCAGCGGCGTCACCATGTGGTGGTAGCGAGGCTCGGTCATGGAGGCGGTCTCGTTCCAGGCGCCCGTGGACGGGTCGTACTCCTCCGCCGTTTCCATGGGGCCCCTCCTGCCGATTCCCCCCGAGACGAGCACCTTGCCGTTGGAGAGCCTCGTCGCCGCGTACTCGACGCGGGGCGAGACCATGGAGCCCGTCGGAGTCCATCCCAGGGAGGCGGAGGGCGCTCCGGGCGTGTACAGCTCCGTTGCCGCGAGGTAGCTGTTCGTCGGGTTGTAGCCGCCCGAGACCAGCACCTTGCCGTTGGGCAGCGGCGTCGCCGTATGCCCGCTGCGCTTCGTGGCCAGGGTGCCGGCCGCGCTCCAGGTCCTCGAGGCCGGGTCGTACACCTCCGCCGCCGCGAGCGTGCCACTGTCGTAGTTGTAGCCGCCCGAGACGAAGACCTTGCCGGTGGGCAACAGCGTCGCCGCGTACTCGCCGCGAGCGGAGCGCATGGGGGCGGTGGTGCTCCAGGTGTTCGAGGCCGGGTCGTACTCCTCCGCCTCCGCGAAGTAGCCGCTGACGTAATTGGCTCCCCCCGCGACGAGCACCCGGCCGTTCTTCAGCGGCGTCGCCGTATGCCAGGCCCGGGGCAGGGCCATGGGGGCGGCGGCGCTCCAGGTATTGGTGGCCGGGTCGTACAGCTCCGCTTCCGCGAAGTGGTTGCCCTGGCCGGTTCCCCCCGCGACGAGCACCCTGCCGCCCGGCAGCGGCGTCGCCGTGTGCCCGCTGCGAGCGGAGGCCATGGGGGCGGCGGCGCTCCAGGTATTGGTGGCCGGGTCGTACAGCTCCGCCTCCGCGAGAGCGCCGCTCCCATCCTCGTAGCCGCCCGAGACGAGCACCCTGCCGCCCGGCAGCGGCGTAGCCGTGTGCCAGAAGCGAGGCGAGGCCATGGCGCCCGCCGGGCTCCAGGTGCCCGTGGCCGGGTCATACAGCTCCGCCTCCGTGAAGACAGCCGTCCCGTTGGTGAGTCCGCCCGAGACGAGCACCTTGCCGTTGTTCAACAGCGTCGCCGTGTGCCAGCTGCGCGGCGTGGCCAGGGAGCCCGTGGGGCTCCAGGTGCCCGTGACCGGGTCATACAGCTCCGCGCTCGCCTGGGCGTTGAGCCCGTCCTTGTGTCCGCCCGCGACGAGCACCTTGCCGTTCTTCAGCAGCGTGGCCGTGTGCCAGGTGCGCGGCGTGGCCAGCGCGCCCGTCGTGGCCCAAGCCGAGGAGGCGGAGGGGGGCGTATACAGCTCCGCCGTCGCGGTGTAGTAGCCGCCCGCGACGAGCACCCTGCCGTCGGGCAGCAGCGTCGCCGTGTGGGAGTCGCGAGACGTGGCCAGCGCCCCCGCCGGGCTCCAGGTGCCCGTGGCCGGGTCGTACAGCTCCGCTGGCATCAGGTAGCCGTTGTCATCGTTGTAGCCGCCCGCGACGAGCACCTTGCCGTTGTGCAGCCGCGTCGCAGTGTGCCCGCTGCGCGGCCGGAGCAGGGGGCCCGTGGCGCGCCAGGTGCCCGTG
>NZ_DASVSO010001004.1:0-9306 GCF_036388035.1 Archangium sp. | reverse complement strand
GAGCGGGCCCGCGTGGTGCGCCGGCTGAATCAGGCCGGAGTGCCCGTCATCGCGTGGCTCCTGCTACCCCGGGCGGAGGGCTACTGGTTCAACCTGGACAACGCCCCCCAGGCCGCCGCCCGCTACGAGGCCGTGCGCGCCTGGACGGCCGAGCACGCGCTGCGCTGGGACGGCGTGGGCCTCGACATCGAGCCGGACATCCACGACCTGCAGCGCCTGCTGAAGAGCCGCTGGCGCCTGCTGCCCGCGCTCCTGCCCCGGCTCGCGCGGGGTGCTCGGCTGCGCGAGGCCCGAGCCGCGTACGGCACCCTGGTGGACCGCATCCGCGCGGACGGCCACCGGGTGGACAGCTACCAGCTCCCCTTCATCGTGGACGAGCGCCGGGCGGGCTCCACCCTGCTGCAGCGCCTGCTGGGGGTGCTGGACCTGCCCGTCGACCGCGAGGTGCTGATGCTCTACTCCAGCTTCGTGCGTCCCCACGGCCCGGGAGTGCTGTGCAGCTACGGGCCGCGGGCGCGCTCCGTGGGCGTGGGCGTCACCGGGGGCGGGGTGGACGTACCGGACCTCCTCGCGGTGCCACCGCTGGACTGGGAGGAGCTGGCCCGGGACCTGCGGCTGACGCGGCGGTGGACGGACGACGTCCACGTCTTCAGCCTGGAGGGCTGTGTGCGCCAGGGCTTCCTCACCCGGCTCCGGGACTTGGACTGGAGCGGGCCGGAGGACACGGCTCCAGCCTCGTCCCGGCGCCTGGGCTGGCTGCGCCGGGCGACGGGAGGGGTGCTCCGGGTCGGCTCCTGGCTGATGCGGTGAGGGGGGCCTGCTCAGGTTCTCGGGACGGGGACGGAGCGTGGCAGCCACACCCTGAACGTGGTCCCTTCCGCCTCGGTGGAGCGCACCTCGACACGGCCCCCGTGCGCGCGGGCTATCTGATGGACGATGAAGAGGCCCAGCCCCAGGCCGGACGTGGGGTGTCCTTCGTCCGTGGCCCGCCGGAAGGGCTCGAAGATGCGCGGGAGCAGCTCCGCCGGGATGGGCGGGCCCCCGTTGTGGACCTCCATGCACACGGTGTCCCCCTCGTCGCGCAGCACGAAGTTCACGGGGCTGTCCTCGGGGCTGTAGTCCAGTGCGTTCTTGCCGAGGTTGCCGAGGAGCTGGGCGAGCCTGTCGGGGTCCCACTCGCCCTGGAAGTCTCCTTTCGTGCTCAACCGGAACTTCCGCTGGGGGTTTCCGGCCTCGAGCTCCTCCAGCACCTGCCGGCAGATGGAGCGGAGATGGGCCGGGCGGGGGCTGATGGGAATGCCGCCGCCCAACCGCCCGCGCGTGAAGTCGAGCAGGTCGGCGATCATCCGCCCCATGCGCTCGGCGCTGGTGGCGATACGGCGCACGGTCTTCAAGTGCTGCGGGACCACACCATCCGAACGCATCAGCACGTTGACGGACAGGAGGATGGCGTTGAGGGGGTTGCGCAGGTCATGGGAGACGATGCCGAGGAAGCGCTCGCGAAACTCCGCCGCCTGCCTCAGCTCCGCCTCCGCGCGCCTGCGCTCGGTGATGTCCAGGACCGTTCCCAGGAAGCGGATGGGAGCCCCCGAGGCATCGCGGTGAACCCGGCCCTGCGAGTACACCCACCGCTCCTTCGGGTTCTCGGAGGAGAGGGTGCGGAACTCCATGGCGAATGCACCCGTGCCGCCGGGCGCTATTGCCTCCTGGACGCGTCGATCCGTGTGTGAGCGCTCCTCGGGATGCACGCGCGAGAGGAAGGTGGGGTAATCGACAGGAGCGTCCGCCGACAGCCCGAAGAGGGCGCGCATGCGCTCGTCCCACACCAGCGCGCCCGTCGTGAGATCCATGTCCCACGTCCCCAGCTCCATGGCCTCCATCGCCAGCCGGAGTCGCTCCTCGGTGACGCGCACCTTCTCGGCGGCGAGCGCCTCCATCCGCCGGCGCGTCCGCACCAACTCCGTCACGTCCGAGGCGATGACGATGACGGCCTCCACCTGACCCTGGGCGTCACGCAGGGGCTCGTAGACGAAGTTGAGGTACACCTCCTCGAGAGTTCCGCCTTCCAGGCGCGCCAGCCTCACGGGCAGCTCCGTGCCGACGTAGGGCACCCCGGTGGCGAGCACCCCATCCAGAAGCTCCTTGAAGCCCTGGTCCGCCGCCTCGGGCAGGGCGTCGAACAGGGGCTTGCCCAGCACCTGCTCGGGGCGGCGGCCCCAGATGCGGCACACCAGGGGATTGGCCAGCTCGATGACGTAGCGGGGCCCCCGGAAGATGGCGATGGCGGTGGGAGCCTGCATGAACAACGAATGGAGCCATTCCCGCTGGCGCTCGGCTTCCGCGCGGGCCTGGGAGGCCTGGGCCAGGGACTCGTCGCGCACGCGCACCGCCTCCCGCAGCTCGCGGTTGGCTGCTAGGAGTTCCTGGCTCCCCCGGAAGATTTCCATTTCCATCTCCGTGGTGCGGGTCTGGAGGGCCGCCGTGCGTTCCCGCTCTTCCTCGCCACGCAGGGACAGGCGCACGAAGTCCGTCACGTCCTCCACCCGGTGGATGAGGTAGAGCACCTCGCCGTCGGGGGAGAGGGCGGGGGTGTTGATGGGACTCCAGTACCGCTCCTCGAAACCGCCCCCTTCGCCCTCGGGACGCCGGATGTCGTACTTCTGCACGGCCATGGTGTCCGGCGCGCGAGTGGCCAGAGCCCGCTCCAGGGAGATGCGCAGGTTGCGCGTGCCACTGGCGTTCGGGTCCTCCGGGTTGTCGGGGAACACCTCGAAGAGGCTGCGACCGAGGAGGCGCTCGCGAGTCGTCAAGGTGGCACGCAGGTAGGCGTCGCTCACCGCCACGATGGTGAAGTCCGCGTCCGGGGCGAGGACGAGGTGGGCGCCCGGGCTCTTCTCGAAGAGTTGCTGGAAGTCAGGAGGGGGCGGCAGGGGCATGGCGAGCACGTCGCTCTGAGCAATGAACCACAGTGGGTCTGCCCGCGGCCTCTGGCAACCAGCCCGGAGCCAGACATGTCAAGGAGGCTCGGAGTCGACGACAGGCAATGTACCCCCCATACCCACACCACTGACAGACGTCTCTGAGCGAGGCCGGTTGGAGTCGATTCCAGTACGTCGCAACGCCTATGCTCTCGCTCTGTCCATGCGTCACCTCGGGCCGACCCACCCTGACACGTCGGCCCCGTCTGCCAAGGACATGGGGCTCCAATGATCTGCCTGGCCTGTGCCGAGCTCCGCGCCGCGGACCCGGGTGCCCATTGCCCGAGCTGCGGCGAGCCGCTCCTCCCCGCCACGGCGGAGTCCCTCGACACGCTCGTGCAGGAGAAGCTGCGGCGACGCATCTCCGACTGGCAGGCCACGCGGCTGCTCGATGCCCCCACCGCGTCCCGGCTCACCGAGTCCCTCCTCCCCAGCGCAGCACCCGCCGCGGCCGTCGCGGTGTCGCTGCTCGAGAGCGCGAGCGCCCTGGAGCAGAAGGCGGATGCGCTCGCCGGGAAGCTGGAGCAGGTGGAGGACTGGCGCCCCGACTGGGGCAAGGCGTTCTTCCAGGCGCTGGAGAACGCGGCGCGCAAGGAGCGCGAGGCCCGGCACGAGGAGCGCGACGAGGGAGACGAAATCGGCCTCGCGGCGGACTCGGGCCAGGCGCTCTTCCACCGCACGGATGCGAGCGTGCTGGGCGGAGGGCTGGAGGCCGTGGCGGCGCTCGATGACGCCACGGAGGGAGCGCGCGGCGAGAGTCCCAAGCTGCACGAGTACGTCTGGTGGTTCCTCGGCGCGGTGCTGGTGCTCGGCGGCTCCCTCATGGGCGTGCGAGAGGCGTGGCGGGCGCTCGGCGGCGTTCCGCGACAGTTGCTCGTCACCGGTGCCCTCTTCGCCTACCACGCGGCCTTCATCGGGCTGGGGACGTTCCTCGCGCGGCGCTCGACCTCGGCGGGACGGGTGCTCGCGGCCATTGGCCTCGCGCTGCTGCCCGTCGTCTTCGTCGCGCTGTCCGCCCTGGTGGGGCTGAACTCCGCCCTGGGAGTGCCCGTGGCGGCCGGGGTCGCCGGCCTGGGCCTGCTCACCCTGAGGCCCGCGGGACGCTTGCTGCACGGGGCCTCCACGGTGTCGCTCGGGGTGGCGCTGCTGCCCTCGCTCCTGGCCGGACTGCCGCTGATGGCGCTGGGGGAGGACCCCTGGTCGCGCACCCTCTGCGCCTTCGCGGGTGTGGCGGCGCTCGGTGCCTCGGCGTGGCGGGTGGGGCAGGAAGGCGCGAGCCGGGCCGGGCTCGCCGTCCTGACCACGAGCCTCTATGGGGCGGTCGCCCTCGCCGTGTTCTCGGTGGCCAGCGCGCCAGCGGGCTTCGAGGCCCTCTCACCGGGCAGTCCGCTCTTCGCGGGGATGACGCTCTGGGCGGTGGCGCTCGCCACGGTGGTGGCGGGCGTGGCCGCGCGAGACTCGGCACGCGAGGCCCATCCCCAGGCGGCGCCCGTGGTGGAGACGCTCGCGCACGCGGTGGTGGCCTGCGGAGCGCTCGCCAGTACCCTCTCGGCCTTCTCCCTGCCGCCCGGAGTGACGCCATGGGTGGATCTCACCTCGGCGCTCACGCCGGTGGCGGCGGCGCTGGCCTTCTTCGCGCTCCAGCCCCGGCGCCGGGTGCTGCTCCACCCGGCCGTGCTCGCCCTGACGCTCGCGGGCGTGCTGCTGGCCCGTCTGGGAATGCTGGACGAGCCTCGCTGGTGGATGGTGGGCGTCGCCTCCGTGGGAGCGGGCCTGCTGCTCGTGGCCCGTTGGAGCGGGAACGACTTCGTCCGCGTCTGGCTGCTCACGTGGGGCGTGGGGCTCTCGCTGGCCTCGCTGGCGCTGTCCTCTCGCGGCTTCAATGACTGGGGCCCGGACACGGGATGGCCCGAGGTCGCCGCGGGCACGGTGGTGGCCGTGGCCGCGCACCTCGTGGGCGGCTACCGCTGGCGGGGTCTGCACTACCTGGGAGGCCTCGCGGTCTTCGTCGGCGTGCTCGGGGGCGTCTTCGCCACGGGCATGAGCGCGCCGACCTGGACGAGCGTGGCCATGCTCACGCTGGTGGCGGTCCTCTATGGCCTGAGCGGGCTCCTCCAGGAAGCGTGGATGCGCCGCGCGGGGAAGGCGAACGAGCTCCTCCCCCTGGATGACCTCTCGCTGGCCATGGCGGCGCTGGGCGTGTTGCGCGCCCACGGCGTGTTGAACCCCGGCATCCCAGGGGAGTCCCTCCTGCCACTCCCGCTCTTCACGGAGGGGTTCCTCGCGAATTTCGGAATCGCCCACGTGCCGCTCGTCCTCGCCGCGGGGTTCCTGCTGCTGCGCGCGAGGAGGGACCGCAGCCGGCTCGTCAGCACCTGGGCCGCCTGGGGCCTCGCGCTCCCTGTCGTGCAGTTCTGCTTCGTGGCCCCCAGCGTCATGGAGAGCCCCGGCTCCCGCGCCGTGCTCCTCGCGACCCTGGTGCTCGGCTTCTCCGCCATCGCGATGCTGCGTGGACGTGGGGCCGCGGAGGCCGCTCCCGACGGGCAAGGCCGGAAGCTGTTCGATGTGGTCCGGTTGCCGTTCCCCGAGGGGGGCCGCCCGCTCTACACCGACGGCTTCGCCACCGTGGCCCTCGGGGTGGCCGTGTACGCCACCCTGTCCCTCCTCCCCGTGTCCGGGGTGACAGGCCCGACGGAGCTCGAACGTCCCCGGATCGTCCTCGCGGGTGCGCTGCTCACGGGCGGTGCGCTCCTCGCCTTCCTGTCGCGGGGTTTCGTCGCGTGGCGCCTGCGCGGTGCGGTGGGGACGCTCGCCGTCGGGGGGCTCCTCATCGCCCTCACCGCGGTGCTCAACCGTCTGGGACGTCCGCTCCCGCCCGACGTGGTCGCCCTGCGCCTCCCGTTCATCGGTCTCGGGCTCTGGCTGCTGGCGCTCGCCACGCGGCGCTTCGGGCCGTGGCTCGCGCGGCTCCTGGAGAACGAGCGCCAGGGCCGCCTGTACCATCTCGTCCCGCACGCGGGCGTGGCCGCGCTAGGCGTGGTGCTCGCGGTGGATGTCTGGCTCTTCGGCAGGCCGGTGCTGTCCCGCGCGCTGACGGTGGTGCCGCCACTCATGCCGCTGGGCGCCGCGCTCCTGGCGTTGCTGCTCGCCTTCTCCTTCCGGGCCCCGAGCCTCGCCCGCCGGGGGCTGCTCCTGGGGCTGCCGGGGGCCGCGCTGTGGGCCGTCCATCGCACCGTGCTCGGCCATGCGCTGGTGTCGATGGCGCCCCCGAATGGACAGTGGGTGCGCGCCGAGACACAGGAGGTCGCTCGGGACCTGGGCTGGCTCGCGCGCGGGGCCTGGCTCTCCGCCGGAGAGACAATCCCCGACCTCTGGTACCGGGCTTTCATGGGCATCGCCGCCGCGGGGCTCGTGTATGCCGGCGCGGGGCTGGTGCTGACCCAACTGGGGACACGGCTCGCCTTCGTGCGCGCCTTCCTGTCCTCCGAGTCCGACACCTTCGGCCAGGAGCTCACGCGAGCGCTGCACCACTGGGCGGGTATCGCCGCGGGGCTCGTCTTCATGGCGGCGTTCTTCCAACCCGGGCTGGAGGCGGCCGGGCTCACCTTCGTGTCCGGGCTGCTGCTCCTCGCGAGCCGGGCGCGGGTGCATGGCCGGCTGGTGCCGGGCATGGGTGTCCTCCTGGTCATCCACGCCCTGGCGCACCGCGAGCCCACCTTCGGCGCCTGGCCGGGGCCGGTGCTCGCCCTCGTGGGGCTGGGGCTGGTGGCGCTGAGCCCCTGGGTGGCCCGCTGGCGGGGGCTCGACGCGGGCGCGGTCCGGGCCCAGGCCCAGTTGGGTGCGCTGTTCTACGCCCTGGTCGCGGTGCTGTACGCCCTGGCCAGCGGAGGCACACCGGACTTGCTGACGGCGGTCCCGGTGCTGCTGTTCAGGGCCATGGAGGGCCTCGACGGGTTCTGGATGCGGTCCATCGCCCTGCCGGCGACCTCGGCCCTCGTGGCCACCACGCTGTTCCTCGGCGCGTCCCAGTGGAAGGGCGCGCTGTCGAAGCTGGGGGCCGGGTGGGCCTCGACGGTGGCGGGCTTCGCCGCCGTGACCGGGCTCGCGGTGTGGCTCATGGCGAGTACGGTGGGCGGCGAGGGCACGCCGGGCTACGACACCCTCCTCTCGCTCCACGGCGCGGCGCTGGCGCTCTGCACGGCGGGAGTGGCGGCGCTGGCGCACGTCGCCAGCCGGCAGCTGCGGCACGGGCGCGAGGATCTCGCCCGGGGCCTCGGATGGGGCCGGGACCTGTGGCTCATCACGACGGGTGGCCTGCTGGCGCTGGTGGCGACGCTCCTGGAGGCGCCGGATGAGCGGGCACTCCCACTGGCGAGCGCGGCCATCGGGCTGGCGGTGGCGGTGTCGCTCCACTGCGCGTGGCGGGAGCGCACGGGCCGGCATGTGTACTTCGTGCAGGTGGCGGTGGTGGGCGTGTACGCGCTCGTGCGAGCCCTGTACGCCCGGGGCCTGCGCCCCGAGGACGATGCCCTCTTCGCGCTGGCGCTCGGCTTCGCGCTGGTGGGCGTGACGGTGCTGGCGCGCCGGGCGGGCATTCCCCCGGTGGAGCAGGCGACGCGCCGGTTCGCGGCGCTGCTGCCGGTGGGCATGGCCCTGGTGCTCCCCAGCGAGGCCACGGGCGAGGCGGCGCTGCTCGCGGGCGGCTCGGGCCTCCTGTACGCGGCGCTGGGCGCGGTGGATCGCAGCCGGTGGTTCGGCTCGCTGGCGGCCACCGCCTGCAACGTGGCGCTCCTCCTCGGCGCGCTCTCCATGGACATGGAGGGCCTCGAAATCTACCTGGCGCCGCTCGGCCTGCTGCTGCTGATGCTGGGCCAGCTCTTCACGAGCAGCCTGCCCCAGGCGGCGAGGAACGCGGTGCGCATCGTGGGCGGCCTGCTGCTGTACGTGCCCGCGGCGGCGAAGCTGACGCTCCAGATTGGACTGGCGGAGGATGGGACGTATGCCTTCGTCTTCGGCGCGGCCTGCCTGCTGGGCGTGGCAACTGGCATGGCCCTGCAAATCCGCGCCTACCTGGCGCTGGGGACGCTGTTCCTCACGCTGGACGTGGCCGCCACCCTCGTCCATGCCGGCCTGAGGGACCACCGCATCGGCTTCCTGGTGATGACGCTCACCGGCCTCACCATCGTGGGTGGACGGGTGCTGGCCACGCTGCGGCGCCAGGAACTGGAGCTGCTGACGCGGCGCGTGCGGGTGGCGCTCCGCGGGTGGGACTGAGCCCTCGGGCCCTCAGCTCGGCATGATGCGGGCCAGCACGGCGGCCACCACGCGATCGCACCGGGGAGCCTGGAAGGAGAACACCTCCTCGAGCTGGCCTCCCAGCCGGGCATCCAGCTCCTCGCGCACCAGCGCCCGGGCCCGGTGCAGCCGGGTCTTCACCACGTCCTCGCTGACGGACAGCACCTCGGCGGTCTCCGTCGTCGACAGGCCGTCCACCTCCCGGAGCACGAGCACCGTCCGGTAGAGGGCGGGCAGCGCGTCGATGGCGGCCTCCAGGAACCGGACCAGCTCGCGGTCAGCGGCCCGCCGCTCGGGATCAGGCGTGTCTCGCTCCACCCGTTTCATGTCTCGCTCCACTCCTTCGTCGGCGCCCCCGTCGAGGGCGACCAGCCGGCGCTGCTTGCGCAGGCGCAGCAGCGCCTCGTTCACCGCGATGCGGATGAGCCACGTCGAGAACCTCGCACTGCCCTGGAACTGGTGCAGGTGCGTGAAGGCGAGGACGTAGGCCTGCTGCATCACGTCCTCGACCTCGTCCTCGTCCGACAGCACCGCGCGCACGGCCCGGTACACGCGGGTGTTGTTCCGGCGCATCAACACCTCGAACAGCGCCGTGTCGCCCCCGCGCACGCGGTGGGCGAGCTCCTCGTCCGAGGGCGAGCCCATGCCCGCCAGCCCGGTCTCTCCTGCCCTCATCGTCTCCATACCCATGAGATGATTCGGGCTGGGAAAAGGTGACAGCCCCTCGCCGTGTCACCTCGGGTGCCCTTCGCGACTCTCATTTCACAGCAGCACCCGTGCTGCTCACCGAATGGAGAGGTCATCGAAATGGACAGCCGTCTGAATCAGTCGTGGTGGGCCCTGAAGCTCGCGTATGGCGTGGTGCCGATCGTCGCGGGGCTCGACAAGTTCTTCAACCTGCTGACGAACTGGGAGCAGTACCTCAGCCCGCTCGTCGCCCGGGTCATCCCCGCCAGCACCTTCATGCACGCGGTCGGCATCATCGAGATCGCCGCGGGCCTGCTGGTGTTGTCGAAGCTGACGCGCCTGGGCG
>NZ_DASVSO010001003.1:0-4751 GCF_036388035.1 Archangium sp. | reverse complement strand
GACGGGCAGCCCCTGACGGCGCGCGACGTGAAGCGCCACTTCGAGCGGCTGCTGGACCCGACGGTGCAGTCGCCCGAGCGGGGCCTGCTGGAGGACGTGGAGGGCGCCAAGGCCTTCGTGGAGGGCAAGGCGCGCGAGGTGACGGGCATCGAGGCGCCGGACGACCTGACGCTCGACATCCGGCTGGAGGAGCCCAAGGCCTTCTTCCTCCAGCTGATGGCGCAGACGCCCACGGCGGTGGCCCGGCTGGACGCACGGGGCCAGCTCCAGGGCACCGGTCCCTTCATGCCGGTGGACTTCGGGCCGACGCACATCGTGCTCGAGCGCAACCCCACCTATTGGCGCCGCGAGCAGCCGCTGTTGGACCGGCTCGAGTTCCACATCCATGGGTCACGCGAGGAGTCCATCACCGCGCTGCGCGAGGGGAAGGTGGACCTCGTCTCGTACCTGCACGCCACCCACGTGGAGCTCCTCGAACAGGAGGGGCTGCTGCAAGTGGTGCCAGGCACCACGCCCACCACGTCGCTGCTGGGCTTCAACCTGCGCGAGGCCCCCTATAATGACGTGCGGGTGCGCCAGGCCCTTCGTGCGGGACTGGACCTCCAGGGGCTGGTGAACGGCTTCCACGCGGGGGCGCGCCTGGCCAGGACGCTGACACCGCCGGAGCTGCTGGACACCGCGGGGCTGCCCGAGCCCCGCCTGGACCTGGACCTGTCCGAGCGCCTGCTGCGCGAGGCCGGAGTGCGGCGCATCCCCGTGACGCTGTACCAGACGTTGGGACGCAACACCTCGGCGGAGGATGACGTCCTCTTCCGTCCGCTGGTGGAGGCCGGGCTGGTGGAGCTGCGGCACATGGAGGTGAGCGCGGAGGAGTTCGCGGAGCGGCGGCGCGAGGGACGCCTGCCCGTCTTCCGGTTGCACTGGGTCGCCGACTTCCCGGACCCGGACAACTTCCTGCACTTCCTGCTGAGCTCCCAGGCGCAGGGGGTGTACCCCCTGAGCTACCGCAACGCGGAGCTGGACAGGCTCACGGCGGAGGCGCGCGTCACCATCGACCCGGAGCAGCGCAAGCAGCTCTACCTGCGGGCGGAGAGGCTCGCCTACCAGGACTGCCCCATCATCCCCCTCTTCCACCCCCGCGTGTACGCGGCGACGAGCGGCCGGGTGCAGGGACTGCGGCTGCACCAGACGCCCCCCCAGGTGCGCTTCGAGGACCTGTGGTTGGACAAGATGGAGGACGAGCAGGCGCGCTAACGTGCATGCCCATGAGCACGAATCCCCGAGTCCTGCTGGTCGGTGCGGGTGCAGTAGGTCAGGTGTTTGGGAGGTATCTCCAGGCGGCCGGGTGCGACGTCTCCTTCCTGGTGAAGGAGAAGTACGCGCAGGAGGCCCAGCGGGGCTACACCCTCTATGAGCTCGGCATCCTCGAGAAGGATCCGGAGCCGGTGGCGCTCTCCGGCTTCGGCGTCCACACCTCGGTCCAGGAGGTCGCGGCCCGGCCGTGGGACCAGGTCTGGCTGTGTGTCTCCTCGACGGCGCTTCGCTCCGGCAACTGGGTGGGCGAGCTCGCCCGGGCCACGGGAGAGGCCACCTGGGTGATGCTCCAGCCCGCGCTCGATGACCGCGAATGGCTCCTGCAATGGGTTCCGGCCGAGCGGCTCGTCTCCGGCATGATTCCCTTCCTCAGCTTCCACGCGCCCCTGAAGCCAGGAGACCGGCTGTCGAGGCCGGGCACGGCGTTCTGGATGCCTCCGCTGGCCCAGGGGCTCTTCAGCGGATCCCCCGAGCGGCTCCAGCGGGTCATCCGGACGCTGCGGGCCGGCGGGTATCCGGCCCGGCGCGACCGCGACGTGGCGCGGACCGTGGCGATGCCCTCCGCGGTGCTGACTGTCTTCGTGGAGGGGTTGGAAGCGGCGGGCTGGAGCTTCGAGCGCTTCCTCCAGCGCGACTCCCTGGAGCGGGTCCATCACGCCATGAGGGAGGCGGTGGAAATCGCCGCCTGGCGCACGCAGGCAAACCCCTCCGCCCTCCTCCCGCTGCTGCGCCCCGCGCTCCTCAAGCTGCTGCTGCCCATCGCCGCCCAGCTCGCGCCCTTCGACCTGGAGACCTACCTGAAGGTCCACTTCACCAAGGTGGGAGATCAGACGCGCTTGATGATGCGGACGTACATCGACCTGGGAAGGACCGCCGAGCTGCCAGTCGAGCACCTTCAAGCCTCGTCGCACTGAAGGAGCAGCCCCGGAGGGCTCCATCGAAGGCCCCCGGCTCCTCGACCGTCACCGCCCGGTGCTAGCATCGTCCCATGAGCACCGCGAACGATCTCACCGTCGGCAGTGTGTCAGGCCCGAACGAGCCGAAGGACGACGCGAGCGCCGTCCAGAAGGCGGCTGAGGGGCTCGCCACGCTGCCGCCGGCGGCGAACACCCTCGTGGTCTCGGATGCACACACCAACCCCTTCGAGCAGGGACAGCCGGCCCAGGGCGGCGCCGAGCTCGCCGAGGCGCTGGGCGCGGAGCTGGCCGCCCGGGTGGACCAGGCCCTGTCGGGAGAGGTCTCGAAGGAGCTCCAGCAGGAGCTCGCGGCGCTGGTGACGCTCATCCCCGGCACGCTGGAGCACCTCGGCCCTGATCGGCTCCAACTGCTGCGCTCGGCCGTGCGGGCGTTGCTGGGCAAGAAGCCGAACTTCACCTATGCCCAGGAGCTCAAGGGCGTACTGCAGAAGGCCCTCCGGGAGAAGACGTCCCCGCTGCGGTTGTCCCTGTGGCAGAAGGAGTCGCCGTCCATCCTGGTGGTGATAGGGCTCGGCCTCTTCGCGTACTGCGCCGCACCGCTGGCCCTGTGGGTGATGCCGAAGCTGATGCACTGGGGCGGGCGCACCTCCGGGGAGGGGACGATGAGCATCGAGGATCTCGTCCTCATCACCATCATCGGGGCGCTCGGGAGCGTCACCAGCATCATGGTCCGGCTCCAGGACTTCGACGCTCGCACCAACGTCAAGCCCGGCGTCCTGGTGCTCTTCGGCTTCTTCAAGCCCATCATCGGGATGTTCTTCGCCCTGTTCAGCTACACCCTCTTCAACGCGAACCTGCTGCCGGTGCAGATCCCCACCGGCAAGGAGATCTACTTCTACATGACGCTGGCCTTCATCACCGGCTTCAGCGAGCGGTTCGCCGGGGACATCATCGCCCAGGTGCAGAAGCGGACCCTGCCCGGCGTTCCCCAGAGCGAAGACAAGCTGTAACGCGGAGCCGCAGGTTACCGCGCACGTAGACCCGCTGGACAAGGTGCCAGGAGTGGGAGGTGGCGCCCTGATCCATACGCTGTGCTACGCTGCGAGCGACCATGACTCGGCTGCTTCTCATCCCGCTCCTGGTCGCCCTGGGGTGCTCGACAGCCAAGCGCCTCGATGACCCTCACGTCTGGCGGCCTACGTCCGACGAGAAGCCGGACAGCATCCCGGGGCCCCTGAAGAACTTCGGCTCGTTCGATTCTTTTTCGGACGCACTCCAAGCCGCCTGCCCGCTGCTCCTCTCGAAACCGAACGCCACCGTCGCCCACCTCCAGCAGAGAGACCCAGAGCTGGCCCTGCGAGTCTCCACCGAATACTGCGCCTGGCTCTACTACACGCCAGAGCACAAGTACGAATTGAGCATGTTGACCGACGTGCCAGAGCCGGGCAGCGCACTGAAAGGGGAAGCAAGCTGCCTGCTCCCCACGAACGTAGACGACCCCCGGTACACACCGAGTAGTATCAAATACATCTTCCTTCTCCACAACCATCCCTTCACAAGCGAGCTCTCTGGCAAAGATATACATCTTGCCGCAGCCATGGCCAATGCACACGGGCTGGAAGCAGAGGTGGGGAACAGAAAGATTCCTCTCGCTGTCATCGCGTTTTTTTCGAACTCAAAGGATGCACAGCACCCCACCTGTGATGGCTTCTACCAATACATCCCGGCAACCCGAGAGTTGCTGAAGTGGCTCAACGAAGAGGGAGATTGGCGGAAGGAGAAGGCTGGAATGGTCAGATGGATCAACGCCACGGAGTTCGTCATCACGAGGGAATAACATGCGCAAGGTACAGAGAATTGCTCTCGTGCTCGCCGTCACGCTCATGGGGTGTGGTTATTTACGGAGCCTTCTTCCTCATCGTGTGCCAGTGGAGGACGACAGCTCTATTAAATTTCCACGATTCTATGAACGTATTCCTGTCGCGGTTGGGGTGCAGGATGAGATGTACGAATTAGACGGCGAAATGCTCCGAGCCCTCGTCATCGCATTTAATGACTACCTTCCCACAAACGCCGGGGATTTACCTTGTGCGGACAGGAGAGAGGCACAGTCCTATCGGGTCATCCGCCAGGGTAGAATCATCTTCGTCTATATTCACGAGAACTTCGTATACTGCGGTCGCCAATACCCGGTGCGGCATTCAGGCGCGAAGTACGCCATCAGCACAGACGGCCGCGTCCTGCGGCGACTCATCGGTGACCAACCTGAAGGCCCTATCGAGCTGGAAGCCCCCGATGATGGGGGCCGATGGATCAGGGCCGAGCCCGGCGTCTCCTCCGTATTCGACTACAGCCCACGGCGAGACGGGGGAACCGTCCCCTCGGACGCACAGCCACCGCCCGCAGCGGACGGTGGCCACGACGCGGGATGAGGAAGGGCTCGCGGCTCACTTCCAGAGCTTCTTGTACCAGGACCCATCCTCCTTGCTCCCGGCCTTCTTCCCCTTGCCTGGCGCATCG
>NZ_DASVSO010001002.1:0-2569 GCF_036388035.1 Archangium sp. | reverse complement strand
GGTCTCGGACTTCCTCGAGACGCGGTTCCTGGAGCATGGCCGCGCCAAGGCCCAGGAGCTCGCGAGCGTCCTCGCCCATCCCGAGTCGGACACGCAGGCCATGCGGGCCGTGGGTCGGCTGACGAACGCGGACAGGGACTTCACCTACGCCGCCTTCGTCTCCGGTACCGGCGAGGTCCTCCTGGATGGAGGCGAGCGGCCCGAGCGCCTCGAGTCACTGCTCTCCCGGCTGTCCCAGCCGGACGCGCCCACGTCCCTGGAGCTGCCCAATGGGGACGTGCTCGTGACACAGGCGGTGCAGGCGGCGCCGGGAGAGCTGATGTCTCGCCGGGTCGTGGTGGTGGTGGACTTCTCGCCCCTCCGGGAGCTGCTGCGCAAGCTCACCGTCCTGCTGGTGGCGGCCCTCATCATCGGTCTGGTGTTGGTGATGGGCATCATCTTCGGTGTGACGCACGTGCTCATCCTCCGGCCGCTGGAGCGGATGATGGCGGTGGCGCGCAAGATGGCCGAGGGAGACCTGACGGGCCGGGTGGCGATGGACGACGGGGGCGAGCTGGGGCAGCTCGCCGCGGCGCTCGATGGCATCGGCCAGTCGCTGCGCAAGACGCTCGGTCAGGTGCGCGGCGTGTCCGAGGTGGTCTCCAACGTCATCGAGCAGCTCTCGCGCGCCGGCACCACGGTGTCCTCGGGCGCCTCCACCATCCAGGGGCGCGTGGAGGAGACGTCCTCCTCCATGGAGCAGATGCTCGCCAGCTTGCGCGGCATCGCGGAGAACGTCGAGGTGCTCTACCAGAGCGCCGAGGAGAGCAGCTCCTCCATCATGGAGATGGCGGCCACCAACGACGAGGTGGCGGAGAACGTCCAGGCCATGGCGGCCAGCGTGGAGGAGACCACCAGCGCCATCGAGGAGATGACCTTCTCCATCAAGGAGGTCGCCAAGAACATCGACGAGCTGCGCGGCTCCACCGAGGAGACGAGCACGTCCATCAGCCAGATGGACAGCTCCATCGGGCAGGTGGAGGCCAACGCCAACGAGACGGCGCGCCTGTCCGAGCAGGTGTCCGAGGACGCCCAGACGGGCGTGGAGGCCCTGCGCAAGACGATGCTCGGCCTGGACCGCATCAAGGGCTCCAGCCAGACGGCCTCGGGCGTCATCGACAGCCTGGGCCGGCGCATCTCGGAGATCGGCAACATCCTCAACGTCATCGACGACGTGGCCGAGCAGACCAACCTGCTGGCGCTCAACGCCGCCATCATCGCCGCGCAGTCGGGCGAGCACGGCAAGGGCTTCGCGGTCGTCGCCGATGAGATCAAGGACCTGGCCGAGCGCACGGGCGCGTCCACCAAGGAGATCGCCGACCTCATCAGCCGCGTGCAGGACGAGAGCCGCAACGCGGTGCAGGTGATGAACCAGGGCGTGCGCAACGTGGAGGAGGGCGTGCAGCTCGGCCGCGAGGCGGAGGGCACCCTGCGCAAGATCAACGACAGCGCGCAGAAGTCCACGCAGATGGTGAAGGCCATTGCCCGGGCCACGGTGGAGCAGGCGCGCGGCAGCAAGCAGGTGACGCAGGCCATCGGCCGCATCGCCGAGACGGTGCAGATGATCTCCAAGGCCTCCAACGAGCAGGCCAAGGGTGGCGAGCAGATCATGAACAGCGCCGAGCGGATGAAGGCCATCACCGCGCACGTGCAGCGCAGCAGCCAGGAGCAGGCGCACGGCAGCAAGCAGATCACCCGCTCCATCGAGAACATCAACGAGATGGTCACCCACCTCAACCGCGCCCAGAAGGAGCAGACCAAGGGCAGCGAGCAGGTGCTCAAGGCGGTGGAGGCCATCAAGGGCGTGTCGGACCACCAGACGCGCTCGGTGAAGGCGCTGGAAGAGGCCATCGACAGCCTGCAGCGGCAGTCCGAAGTGCTTCGCGCCGAGAGCCGGCGTTTCAAGGTCTGAGCAGTCGAGGGGGCGTGATGTCCGACCGTGTGATGTCCGAGCGTGCCGTGGTCTTCCTGATCGGCGCGGTCCAGTTCGTCAACATCCTCGACTTCGTGATGGTGATGCCGCTGGGCCCCGACTTCGCGGCGGGGCTGGGCATCGCCACGTCGCATATCGGCACCATCGGCGCGGCCTACACGGCGGCGGGGTGCGTGGCGGGAGTGGCGGGCAGCTACTTCCTGGACCGGTTCGACCGGCGCAAGGCGCTG
Organism: Archangium sp.; assembly: GCF_036388035.1. Lineage (GTDB taxonomy): Bacteria > Myxococcota > Myxococcia > Myxococcales > Myxococcaceae > Archangium. The sequence continues at coordinate 367 of NZ_DASVSO010001002.1, read as the reverse complement.
GCGGTGGCGATGCTGGGGCTGGTGGTGAGCACGGCGGCGGGCGGTCTGGCCACGGGGCTCACCTCGCTGCTGCTGGCCCGGGCGCTGGCGGGCCTCTTCGGTGGCCCGGCCACGTCGCTGTCCATGTCCATCATCGCCGACCTCATCCCGCCGGAGCGGCGCGGGCGGGCCATGGGCGCGGTGATGGGAGCCTTCTCTGTGGCCTCCGTGGTGGGCGTGCCCATGGCGCTGAAGGTGGCCCGCTGGGGCGACTGGCGCCTGCCCTTCTTCCTCGTGGCGGGCCTGGGGCTGCTGCTGGTGGCCGGCGCCATCTTCTTGCTGCCGCCCATTCGCGGGCACCTGGAGCGCAAGCAGGACCACACCGTGA
>NZ_DASVSO010001001.1:0-14862 GCF_036388035.1 Archangium sp. | reverse complement strand
GCCGCTGGATGAGTACGGACATGAGGGCGCTGAAGCAGACGGCGAAGAACGCGGCGAAGAGGTGCACCGTCATCGAGGCGAAGAAGAGCCCCGTGCGGAATCCCGGCATGCTCCGGGCGACGAGGGGCGCGACGGCGAGGTGCGCGCCCACGTACAGCACCCCCATGACGGCACAGGCCGACAGCGTACGCACCAGGAAGTACGAGGCGGGCGAGATGGGCTTGGATAGCAGCACCGCGAGCTGCCCCGTCTCTCGCTCGCGGATGAGCAGGCTGCCAGCGAGCACCACCCCGAGGATGAGGATGACCTTGTTCATCGCCAGGTCGGTCCAGATGAACAGGAAGAGGATGGAGGGATCCGACGTGGAGAACCACCCCTTCAAGGCCGAGCTGACGTGCTCAGGGGGCCTGGCCGCGAGGACGGGCATGGTGAGCACCGCGTAGAGCATCAGGCCCGCGGCCAGCCACGTCTTGCGCTCGCCGAGCGTGGCGCGCATGTCGAGCCAGAGGAAGCGCGCCTTCATGCGGCCCTCCGCGCCAGCGACAGGTAGAGCTCGTCCATGTTGGCGGAGCGGTGCTCGCTCTTGAGCGCCTCGATCGGCCCGAAGGCCACGAGCCTGCCCTGGTGCAGCGCCGCGACGCGCCGGCACAGCGTCTCGATGTCCGACAGGATGTGGCTGGAGAAGAGCACGGTGACGCCCCGCTCGGAGGACAGGCGGCGCAGGTGCTCCAGCAGCTCGTGGCGGCCGAGTGGATCCAACCCAGAGGTCGGCTCGTCCAGCAGGACGATGCGGGGCTCGTTGATGAGGGCCTGGGCGAGCCCCACCTTCTGCGTCATGCCGGTGGAGAAGCCCCCGAGCTTCCGGTCCGCCGCGGCCTCCAGTCCGAAGAGCTGGAGCAGCGACTGGATGCGAGGCTCGTAGACCTCGGGAGCCAGCTCGAACATGGCGGCCACGTAGGCCAGGAACTGGCGCGCCGTCATGTGGGCCGGCAGCGCGTAGCTCGCGGGGAGGAAGCCACACTGGCGGCGCACCTCCAGGCTCTCGCGTACCACGTCATGGCCGAGCACCCGGGCAGTGCCCGAGGTGGGGCGCGTCAGCCCGAGCAGCATCCGCAAGGTGGTCGTCTTCCCCGCGCCGTTGTGTCCCATGAAGCCGAAGATCTCCCCGGGCGCCACATGGAAGCTCACCCCATCCACGGCCCGGACGGAGCCGTAGACGCGGGTCAGCCGATCGATCTCGATGGCATGCATCACATCACCTCTTCTTGGACGTGGGCGCGGGCGCGGAGAGCCCCGCGATGAAGATGTCGACGATTCCGTCGAGCAGGCGCTCGCGGGAGATGCGGTCCCCGGTGTGGAGCGCGGTGTGGTAGTGCAGGAAGCGCAGCGAGCCGAGGACGAAGGGCACCACTTCGAGATCCAGGTCGGCGCGGATCTCGCCCCGCTCGATGCCCTCGCGCAGCCACCCCCGGAGCATCTCGAGCTGCGCATCGGCCTTGCGCGGGTTGTCCCCGCTCTTCGCCAGCGACTGGAGCACCGCCAGCTCGGGATCCTCGCGGACGAGCCGCTCGAACAGGACATCCCGGGCGAGTTCCCGGTAGGCGAAGCGCAACGTGGCGCGCAGACGCTCTCGGGGCGAGTCCAGGGGCATCACCTCTTCAGCCCAACGGCGCCCGATGTCCGCGAACAGGACCTCGACGACCGCCGCCAGCAGAGACTCCTTGCTCTCGAACTCCAGGTAGACGGCGCCCTTCGCGATACCCGCCTCGCGGGCGATGTCCTCGATGCGGGCGCGGCGGAAGCCGAAACGCTCGAAGTGGCTCTTGGCCACCTGGAGGATGCGCGCACGCCGGGCCTCGGCGGTGGCGCGGCCAGCGGGTGTTGGCGCAGGGGACGAACGGGCCATGCAGACAATATGACCAGATTAGCGTTTCTGGTCAAATGGTCACGGCAGAGCAGCCGTCAGGGGCTCGAGGAGCAGGCGGGGGACCTTCCGGGCTTGGACTTCGCCAACCTGTACACTTAGTGGACAAGTTCGAGAGAAACGCGCCCGGGAGGCCGGTGGTCCTCAGGGGGCGTGGGTCCCTGAAAAGCGCTGCTTGCTCCGGAGGACCTAAAGCGGAATCGCCAGCACGAGGTCGCGCTGGACGTCGCTGCCGAGGATGAACGTCGTCTCTCCCACCTCGGTGGGTCCCCAGCGCGCGTAGAAGGCGCGGGCGCGGAAGTTCCGCTCCCAGACGCACAACCAGAGCACGTCATGGCCTCGCGTCCGGGCCTCTTCGAAACAGCGCCGCATGAGTGCCGCGCCCAGGCCGGCTCCGAGGAAGGGCTTGTCCACGTACAGGCGCTCGACGTGGAGCGGCCGGCGCCCGACCACGCCCCGCTCCGCCGGCCCGGTTTGAAGCAGCGTGAAGCCCGCCGGAGTGCCGTCGACTTCCGCCAGCAGGCAGGTGCGCTCGGGGTCCCGCAGCTCCCGCTCCTGAACGGTGGGCGAGTAGTGCGAGGCGAGGTAGGCCTCCATGTCCTCGGGCCGGTTGTCGGCGGCGAAGGTGTCCCGGAACGTGCGAGCGCCCAGCTCGGCCAGAACGGCGGCATCCGCGGAAGTGGCGGCTCGGATGACGATGCCGGACGCGTGGCGAGGGACAGTGGAGGTCATGGCGCGCCGAGGATACCCCGCTCTCGGCTACTTCTTCTCCGGTGAGGGACTCGGCCGGGCCTCGGGGCTGTCGGCCCGAGGCCTGGTCGCGGCGGGCACCTCCTCGGCGGCGGGTTTCACCGCAAAGGGGCTCGGAGGCGGATTCCGCGCGAACGGATCCACCCGCGTGAGGAGCTGGCTGGAGGCACGCTCCAGCCACGCGGCGAGCTCCCCCTGCTCCACCACCGAGGCGCTCCGGCCGAGGGACTTCCGGGTCTGGAGCTCGATGAGGCGCAGATCGGCGGCGAGCCGCCCGGTGGAGAGCGGGCGCAGGCGCAGGTGCAGCAGGCGCGAGGCCCCGGAGAGCCCGGGAGCCGTCACGAGGCAGCGCAGATCATTCTGGCACCCGGCGCCCCGGGACTTGAGGAAGCCCCCCAGGTCCACGTAGGGGGCCTCGAGCCGGGTGCCGAGCGTCCGGCCCGCATCGCCGGCCACCTTCTCGAGCCCGGGCGTGGAGGTGGACACCACCGCCAGCGAGGCAGCGGACGGAGCGGACTGGGTCGAGCCAGGATCCGCGGACAGTAACAGCAGCGTCAGTGTGGTGAGCATCATCGGCGCCCCTCCCCTACCAACCGTAGCTCGCGGAGAACCCCAGCGTCGGCCCGCCGCCCACCGCCGCGCGAGCCTGATAGCCGGCCTGCGCGCCGATGAGCAAGGCGTCGGAGAGCTGGTAGCCCACGGAATAGAGCAGCCGCACGCCAGCGGGGCCCGAGGGGACGTTCGTCACCTGCACCGCCGCGCTCATGGGGAAGCGGGGCACGGTGTCCCAGGCGAGCCGGATCGTCCCCGAGCCGCCGAGGCCTCCCGTGTACTCCCCCTCGAGCTCCGCGCGCGCCCCTTGGGGCCTACCGATGCGGAGCCGCCCGCCAAAGCCCGCCGAGAAGCCGGTCACGTTGCCTCCGAGCACCAGGCGCGCGCCGAGGCCAAAGTAGCGGCTGAGGGCCACGTCCACCTCGGAGAAACCGTAGTCGAGACCCGGGCGCAGCCCCGGCAGGGAGCCCTCGGCCGGGGCCGCCATGTCGAAGGGCGGTGTGTGCGCGCGCAGGTGGCCCACGCCGATGCGGATGGAGTCGATCCGCAGGCCCCCCACCTGGGTGAAGAGGCGGTACTGGAAGTCCGCCTCCAGGCGGTAGTAGCTGTCCGAGTAGCGCGTGCCGTTGAGCGTCTGCGAGCCGTAGTTCACGTACTCGGAGAAGGCCCCCACGCGCGAGCGGCGCTGCCCGTACACCTCCATCACGGCCTCGCGCTCCAGCGAGGACGGGTCCACCTCGATGAGCACCGGGTATGGCGCTCCGGCGCTGGCGAAGCGCACCGATTCCACTCCGTCGGTGTCACGGGCGGTGAGGTAGTACTCCACGGGGACGCGCTGATCGGGCGACATGGGAATGACCGCCGCGTAGGTGCCGTCGGAGCTGAGCTCGAAGGCCACGTCGCGGAAGGCCGGCTCCCCGGTGGTGCGGTAGTGGGCGACGAGCGCCCCGAGGCGCCAGGCCGGGGCCACCTCGGCCTTGAGCACGAACGGCGAGCCCGCGGACACCTGGGCCAGCGGCACGTGCCGCACCTCCAGGGGCTCGGAGGGAGGAGGCCTGGCGGCGCTGGCCGGCGGCGCCTGGGTGGTGAGCAGCAGCAGGAGGCAGGTGGCGGTGGAAAGGGTCATCATCGGAGGCGTTCCCGCTACCAGTGGAAGGTGGTGCCCAGGCCGAAGCCGAGGCCGGAGTGGTTGATGTCGCGGAGCTGGTAGCTCACGCGGCCGGACACATCGAGCCAGGGCGTTACCGAGCGGCCCACCGTGTAGATGAGGCGCACGCCGAGGTCCTCGCCGATGGGCTCATTGGTGACGACGACCTCGCCACTCATGGGCCACCCCTTCACGGCGTCCCAGGCGAGCGTGAGGCTGCCGCGCTGGCCGATGTTCGCGATGGTGGCGCCGCGAATCAGCAGGGACGTGCCCGTCTCGCTGCCGATGCGCAGGCCCAGGTCGAAGCCCCCGGAGAGGCCGCTGCGGTTGACACCCGCGCTCCCCTTGAGCAGCACCGCGAGCGACGGATGGAGACGCAGCTCCAGCTCGGTGAAGCCGTAGGTATAGGTGACCGGCCGGCCGGTGAGGTCCACGTCGAGCTGATCGCGCGGCGTACCGGTGCCCCGGTAGCTGCCAAAGCCCACGCGCACCGCATGCACCGCCGTGTAGATGCGGTAGAGGAAGTCCGCCTCGAAGAGGTTGTAGACGTCATTGCCCTTGAAGCGGTTGAAGTCGACGTACTCGTCGCTGATGCGCACCCGGCTGCGCTTGAGGTACTCGACGCGCTCGTCGCGCGGGGGCCGGCGGATGTCGATGCGCTGTGGGCGGGTGGAGCTTCCGGCCGCGGCGAGCGTGGCGCCCTCGGTATCCACGGCCTCGACGTAGTACTCGAGGGCGGGCTCCACCGCCGCGTCCTCGGGCAGCGAGGCGCGGAAGTGGCCCGTGGACTCGACGACCATGTGGACGGTGCGGAAGGTGGGCGAGCCCTGCTCGCGCCAGTGCACCATGGCCGCGCGCGGCATGGGGCCGGCGAGGTTCGCGAGCGACAGGACGATGGGCTCGTCGGTGAGGGCGACCTTGGGGGCGCTCACCTTGAGGACGGACGCCGTGGGCCGGGCGGTGCCCTTGCCGGACGCGGTCGCCGCGGGCGCCTGACGCAGCAGGGCGATCTCGGAGCGGATGGGGCCGGTCAGCTCCGACTGGGGCCAGGCGGCGAGGAACTCCTCCCAGACCTTCGCGCGCTCGGCGGGAGGGAGCTTCAGGGCGGCGTTCCACGCGGTGCGCAGGGCGGCCCGCTCGGCATCGGTCGCCCCGCTGGAGGGCGCGGACGCCGAGGGCCCCTGCTTCGGAGCGGCCGGAGTCGTCGGGGTGGGACGCTCACGCGGCTCGGGCGCGTTCACCGGCTCCACCTCGTCACCCACCTCCATGCGCGCGAGGAGCTCGTCCGGGGCGGCGATGCGGGAGAGGGACTCGCCCGCCTCCAGCACCTCCACCTCTCCGAGGAAGAAGCGATCGCGCACCACCTTGCCCGTGGTGGGGTGGCGGGCCTCGACGACGCGGTAGACGCGCAGCCGCTCACCGGGCGCGGCGGCGTCGGCGCGGCCGAGATCGACGAAGGCATCCGAGCCCTCGATGCGCAGGACATACGCCGGGCGCGTCGCCGCGAGGGCGGGAGCGGCCAGCAGCAGAAGCAGGAGGAGCCTCATCATCACCTCTCGGTGGCCCACGGACGGGGCCAGACACCCCAGGGGAAGGGGCGCATGGGGCACTGCGGACTTCGTGCCAACTGTTGGAAACGGACTGTCCCTCTAGCGGGACTCAGGGCCGCTGTGTAGCCGGATTCACATGCGTGCAGCCGCGCGACCACACTGGCCGTTCGAAGGCCGGGCAGCTAGAAACCGGTTTCCCCCATGGTTTCCCCCGGCCCCCACCCCTCCGCCTCCCTTGCATCCGATGACGGCAGGGGGGGCGTCCACGTGCGGCTCTCCGGCCTGCGGCGCGTCTTCCCGGGGGGAGTCCCCGTGCTCGAGGGGATGGACCTGGACATCACCGCCGGCTCCTTCGTGGCCCTGGTCGGCCCCTCCGGCTGTGGCAAGTCCACCCTGCTGCGCCTCGTGGCCGGGCTGGACTGGCCCGATGCGGGCACCCTCACCTTCTCCCCGCCCCTCGAGCGCACCCGCGGCCCCCGCGCGCCCATCGCCTACGTCTTCCAGGACGCGCACCTGCTGCCCTGGCGCTCCGTACTGGACAACGCGGCCCTCCCGCTGGAGCTGGCCGGCATGCCCGCCCCGGAGCGCCGCGCCTCGGCGCGGGCCATGCTGGAGCACGTGGGGCTCGGCGAGGCCACCTCGCGCTTCCCGGCCGAGCTCTCCGGCGGCATGCGCATGCGCGTCTCCCTGGCCCGCGCGCTCGTCACCCGCCCCCGGCTGCTGCTCCTGGACGAGCCCTTCGCCGCCCTCGACGAGCTGACGCGCACCCGGCTCGACGACCAGCTGCGCGTGCTGTGGCGGGAGCTGGGGATGACCGTGCTCTTCGTCACCCACTCGCTCTCCGAGGCGGCCTACCTCGCCGAGCGCGCCGTGGTGCTGTCCCGGCGGCCCGCGCGCGTGATGCTGGACCGGCACCTCGCCCTCCCCGCCGAGCGCTCCCCCGCCCTGCGCGCCACGCCGGAGTTCGCCCGGGAGCTGGGCCAGCTCCACGAGGCCCTGGAGCGAGGAGACGCCCCGTGAACACCGTCCGCCTGGCCCTCGCGCCGCTGGCCGCGCTCGCCCTCTTCCTGACCCTCTGGGAGACGCTGACGCGCCTCCTCGCCGTTCCCGCGTGGCTGTTTCCGCCTCCCTCCGCCATCGCCGTCGCCGCGGCCCGAGATGGGGCCACGCTGCTGGGCGCGGCGCTCATCACCGGCCGCTCGGCGCTGGTGGGCTTCGGGCTGAGCGCCGGGGTGGGCGTGCTCGCCGCCATCCTCCTGTCCTCGTCCCGGCTGCTGGAGCGGGCGCTCTACCCGTACACCCTCTTCCTGCAGACGGTGCCCATCGTCGCCATCGCCCCCCTGCTGGTGCTGTGGTTCGGCCCGGGGGCGCGCGCGGTGGCCATCTCGTCGTTCATCGTCTCCCTCTTCCCCGTCATCGCCAACACGCTCACCGGGCTGCGCTCGGTGGAGCCGCCGCTGCGTGACTTGTTCCGCCTCTATGGCGCGGGCCGGGTGGCCACGCTCTGGAAGCTAGAGCTGCCCGCCGCGCTGCCGCACCTGTTCACCGGCCTGCGCATCGCCTCGGGGCTGGCCGTCATCGGCGCCATCGTCGGCGAGTTCGTCGCCGGCTTCTCCGAGGACGCCGCCGGGCTGGGCATCCTCGTGCTGTCCGCCTACCGGCAACTGCGCACGGACCTGCTCTTCGCCGCCGTGCTGGCGGCCTCGGTGCTGGGCCTGGTGCTGTTTGGCGCGGTGAGTCTGGCCGGGGCCCGCATGCTGCGGCGCTGGCACCCCTCGGCCAGGGAGTCGTGAGGCCCACTTCTGCTGCTGGGAGGAAATCACACGTGAGAGGACGTCTCGTCGGATTGCTGGGATGTGTGGCGCTGCTGGTGGCCGCGGGGGCGTGCTCGCGCTCGAAGGAAGGCGCGAAGCCGGCCGAGGGCACGGACGCGGGAGGGGGCACGCAGGCGGTCCGCCCGGCCCCCGCCAAGGTGAAGCTGGCCCTCAACTGGGTGCCCGAGCCCGAGTTCGGTGGCTTCTACGCCGCGCGGGAGAAGGGCGAGTTCACCCGCTTCGGGCTGGAGGTGGACATCCTCGGGGGTGGGGCCGGCGTGCCCGTGGTGCAGATGGTGGCCTCGGGGCAGGCGGACTTCGGCATCGCCGGCGCGGATGAGGTCCTCACCGCCCGGGCGCGCGGCGTGGACGTGCTGCCGCTCTTCGCCGTGTACCAGACGTCGCCGCAGGGCATCATGGCGCACGCCTCGAGCGGGGCGAAGGGCATCAAGGACGTGCTCACCTCCGGCGGCACCGTGGCCCTGGAGCCCGGCCTGCCCTACGCCGCCTGGCTCAAGAAGAAGTACGGCTTCGAGAAGGTGAAGGTGGTGCCCTACGACGGTGGCGTGGCGCGCTTCGTGGCGGACAAGGGCTTCGCGCAGCAGTGCTTCATCACCTCGGAGCCGGTCGCCGCCCGTCGCCAGGGCGCGGAGCCGGTCGTGTTCCTGGTGGCCGACGAGGGCTTCAACCCGTACGTGGCCGTGGTCATCACCCGCCGGGAGCTGTGGAAGGAGCAGCCGGAGCGGGTGAAGTCCTTCGTGGCGGCGGTGCGCGAGGGCTGGCGCGCCTACCTGGCGGATCCGGCGCCGGCCAACGCGGTCATGGCGAAGCTGAACACCACGATGGACGCGGAGACGTTCGCGGCGGCGGCGCAGGCCCAGAAGCCTCTCATCGAGACGGCGGAGACGCAGACCCAGGGCCTGGGGACGATGAGCCGCGAGCGGTGGGAAACGCTGGGGCGGCAGCTCGTGGAGCTGGGCATCATCGAGAAGGCCCCGCCCGTGGACGAGTTCCTGCTGCCGGAGTTCACGCAGCCGGCCCCCAAGACGTCTCCCTGAGCCGGAAGTGGGCGTGGGGCGTGCGCGCATGGCTCGCCCCCGCCCAAAATCCGTCTGTCATTGCAAATAAAATACAAACAACAAAATCCGCTCGTCCAATCAATCACAACCATAAACACATTCAAACAAACAAACAAAGCACATCAAATCAAAGACATACAAATAACAAACAACAACCGTCAGAAATTACCTAAACACAAAGACTAACGCCTCATCATTGGCGCAATAAAAAGACAATCATTGTCGACAAACCAGATATGCGATTGATTTTTGATATATCATCAGCGGTGTGGGCAGATGTAGGTACGATATAGCATGTCCGGGACATGTCTGGCCAAGTCAGGAAATGTAGGCACGATATGTCATCGTCCATGTCCGACAAGGTAGCGAAATGTAGGCACGATATCCAAGCGCTCGGGACGAAGAAGGCAAGACACGACCGTTCCGGGCTCACCCGGAGGCGTGCCCAGAGCTCCCCTCCTCCATGGCCGCGACGAAGACCCGCCGATCAGCGAGCGTCCTGGCGCAGGCGGATGAGGCCCTCCTGGGCCACCGAGGCCACCAGGCGGCCCTCCCGGGTGAAGATGTGGCCGCGCGACAGCCCTCGCGCGTTACCGGCCCACGGGCTGTCCATGGAGTACAGCAGCCAGTCGTTCACCTTCATGTTCCCGTGGAACCACACGGCGTGATCGAGGCTCGCCATCTGCATGTTGCGCTGCATGAAGCTGGAGCCATGCGGCTGGAGCGCGGTGGTGATGAGGTTGAAGTCCGAGGCGTAGGCCAGCACGTACTTGTGCGTCTGCGGCTCCTCCGGCATCTGGCCGTCGGCGCGGAACCACACGTACTTGATGGGCTCGCACGGCTTGGGATCGAACGGATCCACCAGCGTCACCGGGCGGAGCTCGATCGGCTTGCCGCCGAGGAACTTGTCGCGCACCCGCTCGGGGATGAGGTGGGCCTTGCGGCGCAGCAGCTCGATGTCCGAGGGCAGGCTCTCCGGCGGGGGGACGTCGGGCATCTTCGCCTGGTGCTCGAAGCCGGGCTCGTCGCCCTGGAAGGAGGCCATCGCGGTGAAGATGGGCTGGCCCTTCTGGATGGCCACCACGCGGCGGGTGGTGAAGCTGCCGCCGTCGCGCACGCGATCCACGGTGTAGACCACGGGCAGGCTGGCATCGCCGGGGCGCAGGAAGTAGCCGTGCAGGGAGTGGACGTGGCGCGCGGGTTCCACCGTCTGGCTGGCGGCCGATAGCGACTGGCCGAGCACCTGTCCGCCGAAGAGCTGGCGGTAGCCGAGATCCTGGCTCCGTCCGCGGAACAGGTTCTCCTCAATGGGCTCCAGCGTCAGGAGCTCCAGCAGGTCATCCAGGACGCGACTCATTCCGTCTCCTCATCTCCACGGTATGCGCGCCGCCTTATACGCGATGCGTCATACGGCGTGAGCGCCGAGTGGAGGGGTGCTCCTCGGCGGAGCAGGCACCGGGGGGGGCAAGCGGGCTGGCGGACCCGGGACGCCCGAGGAGAAACGGTGGGGCAGAAGAGGCCGGAAACCCCTGTTGGCGGAGACCGTCAAGCCGCGCCGGCCATGTCAGTCCGAGCCGTACCATCAAGGGTCCACGAGTCCCCCCACGGCGAGGACTGGTGGCCGGAGCGACCCCCACCCGCCGCCCGGAAGTCACACCCGGAGGAGACCTTGCCGATGCGAATGATCGTGACACTCGCCTGCTTGATGGGACTGCTGGGGGCCCTGCCGGCCCACGCCGCCCCCCTCGAGGACGTGTTCGGCCGGCAGATTCCCCTCGGGCAGGGGCGGCCGGCGGTGGTGCTGTACGCCAACCGCGGCACGCGCCAGGTGCTGCACGAGCACGCCTTCCAGTTCGCCTACGACCTGCGCCGGGAGCGCCCCATCGTGGTGGTGCACGTGGATCTGCGTGACGTCCCCCGTCTGTTCCGGGGCGCCGCGACCCGGGAGCTCCGCAAGATTCACAAGGAGTCGCTCGAGACCATCCGGAAGCTGTTTCGCGATCAGGGTCAGCCGCCGCCCGCTGACCTGGAGGCCTCGCTCTTCCTGGTGGCCGACTCCCATGGCGCGCCCCACCACGCGCTGGGTCTGGAGAAGGGTTTCCCCCAGGTGGTCATCCAGGCCCTGAGCCCCTCCGGGCAGGAGCTGGCTCGCGGGCGTTTCCCCGAGGCCGCCCCCGCCATCGGGCAGGCCATCGTGTTGTCGCTGCCCCCGTCGCTGGTCAGTACGGCCGGCCTGCGCTGATGTCGGCCCTTCCGGAAGGAGCGCTCCCGCGATACAGAGCGCTCCTTCATGGGCACGCTGATGCCAGGAGTGTGAAGGTGGAGCGAATCGTCTTTCCGGTCACCCTCTCGGACGGCAACACCTACTCCCTCGTGGGATACCTGTACTCCCAGGGCAGCGCTCGCAACCGTCGCCTCCAGGTGACGCTGCATGGCGGGAACTACACCCATACGTACTGGGACATCCCGACGCTCAACGGGCACCCGTACTCCTATGCCCGCTACATGGCGGAGCAGCACTACGCCGTCCTCGCGCTCGATCTGCTCGGAACGGGCGAGAGCAGCAAGCCGGACGCGGACTTCATCTCGTTCCAGGAGATGGGGAGCGCCGTCCACCAGGTGCTGGTCCGCATGCGCACCGGGGACAACCCCGCCGGCCATGCGTTCGACTCGATCGCCCTGGTGGGCCACTCGATTGGCAGCGCCCTGGCGGCCTACGTCCAGGGGACGTACCACGATGCCGATGCGCTGGTGAGCACCGGGCTGGTGTTCATCCCCTACGCGCGTCCGCTCGACCCGGCGCTGGTGCAGGAGATCGCCACCCGGAATCCCTACTTCAAGCTGCCGCCCGAGGTGCGCAGGACGCTCTTCTACAACGGGGCCGAGACGGCTCCGGAGGTGCTCGCCCATGACGCCCAGCTCGACGACGTCATCCCGCGAGGCTACGTCTTCACCCTCTTCCCCTTCCTCGACAATCCCGCGGTGACCCGGGTGGATCAGGTCAAATCGCCGGTGCTGGTGCAACTCGGCGAGCGCGACGTCCTCGCGCCTGGCGTCCTGGCTCCGCGAGAGGCAGCGGTGTGGACCGGCGCCTCCAGCCGCACCGTGCAGGTCATTCCCGACAGCGGCCACGCCTTCAACGCGCACGCCAACAACCGGCTCGGCTGGGGCTGGATCGACACGTGGCTCTCCCAGACCCTCGGCAAGCGCTGAGCGCGGCTGGAGCTCGCGGACGCGGGCGGGTGAACCGTTTCAGACGATCGCCTGCATCCCGGCGTTCGTGCTCTCGGAGCTTTCCGCCAGTCGCCGGATGATCCGCCGGCGGACGAGGTCGATGTGCTCGCGGAAGAAGTAGAGGTTCTCCGCGTACGAGACGGGCATGGGGATGCGGTTCACCGCGCGCTCGATCTCCTCCAGCCGCTTCAGCATGTCCTCGAGCGCCTTCCGCTCGAGGTTCTCCTCGAGCTGGAGCTCCAGCTCCTTGAGGCGCGCGTACCAGCGGAAGATGCGGGAGCGCAGCCGCCACAGGTACAGCGCGGGCACGGCCCGCCCGAGGGGCACCAGCACGGCGATGATCGGCACGAGCATCACCCAGAGCCGGTCGACGAGGTTGGCGGCCCAGAACGGCAGGTAGCGTTGCAGGAGGGGAATGCCGGCCTCGTAGTAGCGACGGGCCTCACTGCTGAGCGGGAAGTCGGTCTCCAGCGGTGCCGGAAACTCACCAGAGCGGTCGAGCATCCCGGCGCTGCCGTGGATCTCGCTCGCGGCGCGCATGAGGAGGTAGGCGAGCGCCGGATGCAGCGAGTCCCGTGCCACGAGGTTGGCGGTCGGCGCGAGCAGCACCACGTCGCGCTCCGGGAGGTCCGTCGCGAGATTGAACACGCCCCGCGGCAGCACGAGCTTGGACAGGTACGGGAACCGGCGCACGTAGGCGTCGGCGCGCGCGAAGCTGAGCAGCCGCACGCCGGGAGCCGCGGCGAGCTTCTGGATGGCCGGCGACTCGGCGGGAGAGACGAGGATCACCGCGTCGATGTGGCCCTGCTTGAGCTGGGCGATGGCCTCGTCGCGCTCGAGGGGCAGCAGCTCCGTGGGGGCCGCGGCGGCCCCGGTCGCCTCCAGGAGCGTGAGGGCGAGCGCGCGCGTCCCGCTCTCGGGGGGTCCGACCGCGATGCGCTTGCCCCGCAGCGCGAGCACATCGTCGATCGGCTCGCCCCGGTAGAAGACCCACAAGGGCACGTATGAGAGGCTGCCGAGCGAGACGATGTTCGCCGCTTTCTTCGTGCCCACCGTGCCGCTCTGCACGAAGGCGATGTCGACGCCCGAGGTGCGCTCGGCGAGGAGCTCGACGTTGGTGACCGACCCCTTCGTCGGATGCACGGCCAACGTGATGCCGTCCCGCGCGAGGATCTCCTGGTAGCGCCGTGCGAAGTACCGGAAGCCGCCCTCGTCCGGGGCCATCGCGACGACGAGCGTCTTCGGCGGGGCGGGCTTGACGAAGTAGAACGTGACGCCGAACGCGGCGCCGATGATGAGGGCCACGGGTGCGAGCGTGAGCCACAGGTCACGTCGCCACGCGCGCCGCAGCTGTTTCTTGAGCTTGTCCGCCATCATGGTGGGCGCGGAGTATAGACCTCGCCGGACGGAACCTGGCATGTCTACCCGTTTACGTTGTGCGGGCTCCTCGGGCGCACAGGTGGTGGATGACCCACGGCGTCACACCTGAGCGGTTGGTCGCTCGTTGTGAAGTGGCGCCGTTCGGGTAGACAATGGGGCGGTCAACGAGTCGAGTTCTCCCCCTCTCGCCCCCTTCAGCCCCCACTCATGACGAAATCCGTTTGTGTTTTCTGTGGCTCCGCACCAGGTGTGTATGAAGAACACATGAGCGCAGCATCAGCCCTGGGCACACTCCTGGCTGAGCAAGGAATCCAGCTCGTCTACGGAGGCGCCCGAGCGGGACTGATGGGAGCCGTCGCGGATGCCACGCTCGCCCGGGGGGGGCGGGTCGTCGGCGTCATGCCCCGGGAGCTGGAGCGGTACGAGGTGGCGCACCAGGGGCTGAGCGAGCTCATCTGGACGGCCGATCTGCACGAGCGCAAGCAGCGGATGGCGGAGCGAGCCGATGCCTTCGTCGTCCTGCCGGGCGGCTACGGAACGCTGGAAGAGGCGCTCGAGGTCATCAGCTGGAAGCAGATGCGCCTCTTCGACAAGCCCATCGTGCTGCTCGATACGCGGGGCTTCTTCCAGCCACTGGTCGCGCTCGCCGAGTCGGTGTCACGCCATGGCTTCGCGTACGCGCGCGCCGAGGCGCTGTTCACCGTGGTGTCCCAGCCGCGGGAGGTGCTCCCCGCGCTCGGGTTCAAGCCGGCGCCGCGCGCGGAGGCAGGGTGACGCCATGAAGACCCTGGTTCCCCTGCGCTACCCGCGGTTCTTTCAAGGCATCTTCGCGCGCCAGCGTGAGGTCTACACCCCGCTCGTCGAGGAGGCCCGGCGGGTGCTGCACGCGCTTCCCGTCCCCGAGAAGCTGCGGCCCTTCTACGACACGGTGGTTCGCGACAACCCGCAGCCGTCCTTCCTGCTGCTGCCCCTCATGTTCCTGGCCACGGCCGAGGCCTCCGGAGGCATCCAGGCCAAGCACCGCAGCTTCCTGCCCTTCATGATGCTCAGCATGGAGGCCATCGCCATCTCGGACGATACGGTGGATCGCACGCCCATGCGCTCGGGGCGGCTCTCCTTTCCGATCCACTTCAGCGAGGCCAGCGCGACGCCCTTCGTGAGCACCCTGGGCTCGCTGGTCGCCCGGGAGGCGGCGCGAATCGATCCGCGCCTGCTCGACACGACGATGAACTTCTTCGTCGAGCTGTACGCCTGCCAGCTCTGGGAGCGGCACCACTCCTATCCCACCGAGGACATGTTCGCGCAGTGGCTCGACAACCGCTATTACCAGAGCGTCCTCGGGGCCTCGATCGGGTTGGATACGGCGCTGCTGCTCAACGGGCACGAGACCATGCCCATGAGCGTGCTGGAGCCCTTCGGGCGGATCTTCCAG
>NZ_DASVSO010001000.1:0-17957 GCF_036388035.1 Archangium sp. | reverse complement strand
TTACGCTGGCCCGACACTCCCCTCGAGTTCCACCCTCCCCTTCTCGCGCAACCCGGCGAGCAGGCGTGTTCTTCCCAGAAGAAAGATAGGGCCCAAAAGAAGAGGCCGCCCCGGTGTACCCGGGACGGCCTCTGGGAACTTCAGTGGGACGCGTGACTACTGGACCTCGGTGGAGGCCTGACTGTTCTGCGGGTCACGAGACGAGCGCGTCACGAAGTCGCTCGCGTTGATGTCCGAGTCGATGCCATTGCCGTGGGTGCCATCACCAGTGGCCGTCATGTCTGCCATGGAGGTGGAGGTGGAAGCGCTGTATGCCTTGCGCTCGAGGCTGCCGCCAACGGCCGGATGAGCCGGCGCCGCCGCCTTTCCCTCAGCGCGGTCTGCGGCGCCGAACCCCAGCTTGTCCACGGTCTTCGTGTCGTCGACGTTGCTCGCGTTGAGACCGGGGCCGATGCGCACGTGGCCGCCACCCGTAGCCGCTCCCGACCCCGACGTGTCGAAAGTGTAGACGACGTCGGCCTTGGCGAAACCCGTACCCGCGTAGTTGGCCCCCGCGAGCAGGAAGTACCCCTTGGGTTTGATGAAGGTCGTGCCATTACGGACGTTGCTCGATTCGATGGTGACCGAGCCGGAGTAGCCCGTACCACCGGAGGCCTTCATGTACTGAACCGTCCACCCGCTGAGGTTCACCGCAGTGTTCGTCGGGTTGTAGAGCTCGATGAACTCGTCCGTCGAGCCGCCGGAGCCCGTGCCAGAGAACTCGCTGATGACCAGGTGGTTGGCCGCCAGCGCGGAGACCGCCACGCGACCGTACTTGTTGACGGACGGCACGGCGATGCCCTCCTGATCACAGTAAGTGTAGTCCGAGTAGGTTCCCGTGGACGGGTCCAGGAACCGATACCGGAAGCCGTAATACTGGACCCCGCTGGTGGAAATGCTCAGCGAGCCCATCATCTCGTCGTCGTTGCTGGCCGTGCTGGAGTAGCCGGCATTGGGGTTCGCCGACGTCCACGTCCAGCCCGCCGGGTTGGCGGGGTCCGCGCCGTAGCCCAACTCGGCGAAGACATGCGGGTAGTTGTCGTTCCCCTTTGTGTTCCGGTTGGTGATGCTCGACTCGTAGAACTGACTGAAGACGTTCCACGAGGAGCCCACGAGCACGGTGGCCGGGTACTTGTCATCCGCCGACGGGAACGACTTCGGGTACTGGATGACGCAGTAGTCCACGGGCCCGTTGGGAGCGATGCCGCACGTGGAATTGTCCTTGTTGGGCGTGCCGTAGTCGCCGCCCGAGAGCAGCGCCGTCAGCTCGGAGTCACACCAGTACCAGGGGCGCGAGTTGGCGCGGGTGCCCACCACGAGCGACGAGAGGTTCATCGCGCGGCCCGTCGTCTGCGGGAAGCTCGTGGTGTACCTGAAGTCCTCCACCACGGTGCTGCCACTGACGAGCTGGATCTGCCCCGACGTGTCCAGGTCGATGCCGGAGCCGTACGCGAAGTCCGCGGCGACTCCACCATTGGCGGCCTCGTCCTTGTTCTGCGCCAGGACGAAGGTGCCCTTGCGGTTGAGGATCACCGGCACGCCGCCAGAGCCCACCGTGAAGGACCCCGCGGTGGTGCCGGCACTGGTCCGGAAGGCGACCGCGAGGCCATTGAGGTTGAGCAGGTTGCCCGTGTTGTTCTTCAGCTCGACGTACTCGGTGGTTTTGGACGACGAGGACGTGTGCATCACCTCGGAGACGCTCAGCGCGTTGGCACCCGGCCTGGCCGCCGTATCACAGGCGCCCATGAAGCAGACCCCATCGGGGTCCGGGCACTTGGTGATCGTCCGCCCCTCGTCGCAGAAGGGCTTGGCGTCCACGTCCACGCAGGTCGACGTGTAGACGATGCGCGAGACCCCATTCGGGTCGCAGGTGGGTGCTTTCGCCGTGCAGGTGACGTCGACACACGGGTCCTCTTTGGTCTGCACGATCAGCAGGGACAGCATGCTCGCATTGCCAGCGTCGTCCTTCGCCCTCAGCGCGAAGTAGTGCGTGGCATCGGGGCGCAGCCCGGTGATGACGCCCGACACCTGGGTGCCCGACTCCGGCAGGATCACGGCCACCCCCTCGTCGGAGGCGTCGGCGAACGTCGTGTCGTCGATGGGGCTCTCCGCGTGGCGCAGCTCGTAGCTCGTGGCGGTGCCGACCATGCCGTCATCCCCCACGACCTCCCACTGCAGTTCCACCCGGACGCTCGTCTTGCTCACCTCGACGAGCGACGGAGCGCTCGGCGCGACATCGTCCACGATGGTGAAGGGGTCACTGGAGACGGCGTCGTACGCCCCCCCCTGGGCCTCGAGCTGGAAGCCCGAGCCCTGCTGGTCCACGGACATGCCGGAGAAGGTGGCGATACCACCCGAGGGGTTGGCCGGCACCATGCCGCTGAACACGGCCGAGGCATTGCCGCCGATCAGGCGCAGGGAGAGCTCCGGCGACGAGACGTCGACGACGTTGTCGAACAGGTCGGTCACGGCCACGGTCACCGTCCCCAGGGACTCACGCACCCGGGCGCCCTGGGGCTGGGCGCGGAACGCGAGCTTCGCGGCCGGGCCAGGGTTGACCTGGATGGAGGTCTCCGCTGACAGGAAGGCGCTGGCCGGGTCCGTGTCCTTCACCGACAGCGTCTGGGCCACGTCCTTGGCGGTCTTCAGTGTCACGGAGAAGGACTTGTGGCCGTCATCCCCGGTGGCGAACGTGGTGGCATCGGGACCGGGGAGGATCGCTTTCGTGTCGCTCGACGCGAAGCCAACCGTGCCCGTGTAGCCGGTGGCCACGTTCCCGAAGTCGTCCTTCACGGTCAGGCCGACGGTGAGCTCGGTGCCCGCGGTGACGGGCCCCGAGGGCGTCACCGCCATGACGAAATGCCTGGCGGAACCGTGGGAGACGTCCACCGTGTCGGAGCCGCTCTTGCCCAGAGCCGCGTCCGTCACGGTGAGCGTGGTGGAGCCGGCCTTCTTCACCGTGAAGGTGAAGACGGAGCTGCCATTGCCCGTGAAGGTGTAGTCCATCGGCACCGTGGCGCCCGTGGGGTCCGAGGAGAAGCCCACCGTGCCGGTGTAGTCCTCCACGGTGTTGTCGTAGGCATCGACCGCGGTGACCTGAGCGGTGAAGGGATCGCCCGCCTTCGCGGAGCCCGGAGCGTCCATCACGAAGCGCGCCAGCTCGGCCCACGTCACCGTGGTGCTGGCCGTGGCGGTGAACGTCGGGAGGCCGCCCTTGTCCTTGTCCTTGACCGTCACGGAATGTGCGAGCGCCCGCGCCGTCACCAGCGTGACGGGGAACGTCTTGATGCCTTTGTCGCCGTCCTTGTCGAAGGTGTACTCCCCCGGCAGCGTGGCCTTGCCGTCCGTGGAGGTGAAGCGCACCGTGCCGGTGTAGCCGGTGTCGCGCTTGTCGAAGCCGTCGAGCACCTCGACCGTCACCGTGTGGGACTCGCCCGCCTTCATCGTGGCCGGCAGGCCCGTCAGCACCAGCTTGCCCGGGGGCACGGGGGCCACCTCCACCCTCAGCGTGTTGCTCGTCAGGGTGCTGGAGGACGCGGTGAGGGTCTGCGGACCCGCGGTGTTCAGGATGACGTCGGTGAAGGTGAACTGCCCCTTGTCGATGGCGGCGATGAAGTCGTGGGGCTCCGGCAGGCTGGCGGCGGTGTCCTCGGAGGTGAGCGTCACCCTTCCGACGTAGCCCTCCGCGAGGTTGTCGAAGGGGTCACGCACCGTCACCGTCACGCTGTGCTTCGTGGTGGCGATGACCGAGTCCGGACCCGACAGCACCAGGCGCGAGGCCGGGGCATGGGTGATGTTGAAGAAGTCGCTGGTGGCGGGGGTGAGCGGGGTACCCGAGGCGGTGCTCGCGGTGGCCTCCAGGGAGTAGTCCTTGCCCGCCTTGTCGATCCGCACGGCATTGGCGCCGTCGAACGTCGCCACGCCCTTGTTGGCGGCCACGGTGAAGGGACCGAAGCCCGAGACGCCCTTCACGGTCAGCGTCACGGCGAAGTTCGCGTTGCCCACGAGGCGCCCATCCGTGTCCTGGATGGCCACCGTGACGGGGGGAGAGAGCTGCGGCGAGCCGGCCGTCCCGTTGCGCGGCTGCTCGAGGAAGACGAGCTTGGAGGCCGTCGGATACGGCGTGGTGGCCGAGCGCGTCACGCGCACGGCGTTGCCGGCGTTGTCCGTGACCTTCAGGCCCACGTAGTAGGTGGTACCGGGAATGAGGCCCGGGAGCGTCACCGACTCGAGCGCGTTGGCCGGCTTGGGATTCCCCAGGCTCACCGGAAGGGCCCCAGTGAAGTCCGGGTCGACGGAGTAGAGGAACTCGTAGCTGCTCGCCTGCCCGAACAGCCCGTCATCACCCACCGCCTTCCAACCGACGGTGAGGGAGTCGATGCCATTGACGGTCAGGGTGAGCTCCGGCTCGGCGGGCGCCACGTTGTCCGTGATGGTGAAGGCGTTGCTGGGAGTGGGGGTGAGCCCGAGCGCCGAGGCCGTCAGCACGTAGCCCGCGTCATCCTCGGCGATGGAGAGGCCGGGGAAGGAGGCCACGCCGTCCAGCGGCATCACGGGGGCGAGGCCCACGAGCGTCCCGGTGGCCTTGTTGAGGCCGAGCGAAACCGCCGGAGCGCTGGCGGCCACCCGGTTGCCAAAGGCGTCCGTCAGCGCCACCTGCACGCCGAACGTCTGGCGGACGAAGCGGTCGGTCGGCTGCTCGATGAAGGCGAGCTTCGCGGCGGCGCCGGCCACCACGCCCACCTCCCGCGTGGAGCCTAGCGTCGCATCGGCCGTGTCCTTCACCGTCACCTGCCGAGTGCCCGCCTGCTTCAGCACGAGCGCGCCGGTGAAGACATGGCGGCCCGCGTCGGCCGCGGTGAAGGTGTAGTCCGTCGGCAGCGTGGCCGAGCCGTCCGAGGAGAAGCGCACGGTGCCGGTGTAGCCCGTCACCACGTTGCCGAAGGCGTCCAGCACGGACACCTCGGGGCTCAGCGCGTCACCCGCGGTCACGGTGGCCGCCACCTGCGCCACCGCCAGCGTGGCGGGCGCGGCGGGCACCACATCGAAGGTCTGGCTCGTCGTGCCCGTCAGCCCCTCGCCGCTCGCCACCAGGGTGTAGCCCTGCGCGGCCTTCTTCAGCACCAGCTCGGAGAAGCGCGCCACGCCGTTCACCGCCGCCGCCGACACCGCCCCCTCCAGGGCCGCGGCCGTCGGGCCGGAGCCGAGCTTCACCGTCACGGTGCTCGTGGCCCCCGTCACCTTCTCGCCATCCCCGTTCTGGATGGTGACCTCGAAGGCCCCGAGCGCCGCGCCGGCCGTGCCACTCGTGGGCGCCTGGGTGAAGACGAGCTTGGAGGCCGGCAGCACGATGAACTCGAGGGAGGGCCGCGACGTCAGCGTCACCGGGCCGCCCTCGGCCTCGACCGAGGCCGTCACCGTCTTGATGCCGGCGACGGTGGCCGACACCTTGGCGATGGCCACGCCCAGCGCGTCCGTGGTGCCCGCGGGCTGCAGCACCGTGGTGCCCTCACCGGAGACCGTCACCTTCACGGTGCGGCCTTCCAGCGCCGTCCCGTCCGCCTTGCGCACCGTCACCTTGATGTCGACGAGGTCCTTGCCATTGGCGCGGATCGCCTGGGACTTGCTGGCCTCCACCGACGAGCGGTCCGCGTCCGGCATCTCGCGCGTCGCCGGGGGCGGAACGGGGTCCGAGCCACACCCCCCACCACATCCAACGGACAAACCGAGCAACAGCACGCTCCACGCAATCAAGCGCGCGAACGTGGGGGGGCCATGCTTCATGGACAGCTCCAGGCAGGGGGGGGAACCGTCCTCGCCAGCCGCGGCAAGGACGAGAACGAGGTGAATTTTATCAGACACTTCGCCCCTGGAGAAACCCGAGGCCCGCTTGGCCGCTTTACATGCCCATGGCTTGGAGCATGAGCCCGGAGCCGAGCAGCGACTGGCCTCCGTCGCACACCATGATGGAGCCGGTGATGTATGAGGCTGCATCCGACGCCAGGAAAAGCGCGAGTTGCGCGATGTCCTGCTTGGTGCCGAAGCGCTGCAGGGGCAGGGCCTGGGTGAACTTCTGGCGGACCTCGTCGTTGGGAGCGAGCCGGCGCATGCCCTCGGTGTCGTCGATGGGACCGGGGGTGATGGAGTTGAGGCGCACCCCCGCCCCACCCCACTCGATGGCCAGGGTGCGGGTGATCATGTCCACGCCGGCCTTGGCGGCGCAGACGTGGGCCTGCATGGCCATGGGCAGGTAGGCCTGGGGCGCGGAGATGTTGATGATGGAGGCGCCGGGCTTGCGCAGGTGCTCGAAGGCGGCGCGGCACGCGTTGAAGGTGCCGAGCACGTCGATCTCCAGCACGGACTTGAAGCCGTTGGAGGACATGCCGATCGCCGGAGCGGGGAAGTTGCCGGCCGCGCCGCACACGAGGATGTCGAGCTCCCCGTACGCGTCCCGCGCCGCCTGGAAGCTCTTCTCCACGGCCTCGTAGTTGCGCACGTCCGCGGGCAGGCCCATGGCGGTGCCGTGGGCCTGGAGCCCCTTCACGGCGGCCTCCAGCTTCTCCACGTTGCGGCCGTTGATGACCACCTTGGCGCCCGCCTTCACGAACGCCTCGGCGATGCCGAGGTTGATGCCGCTGCTGCCGCCGGTGACGAAGGCCACCTTGCCCGCCAGCAGATCGTCGCGGAACACACCCTGTGCCATGTGACTCCCCTCCTGAGCTGAGGGGAGCCACTTGACCAGAACGGGCGGGGAGCGTCCACGCCCGCGACGGGCTCAGCCGAACTCGACCACCTTCATGCCGAAGAGCCGCTCCACCGCGAGGATGAGCTCGTCGTTCACCTGTACCTTGAGCGAGGTGTTGCCGATGAGGGCCTCGGCCTCGTTGGTGAACAGCAGGCTCACCGCCACCGGCGTGGCGCCCGCGTACTGCCTGGCGAGCTCCGCCAGCTTCGCCAGCCGGTCCTCGGTGGCGAGGTCCGCCGGCAGCCGCAGCTCCAGCCGCTTGGTGCGCTTCTCGCGCACGGCCTTGAGGCTCTGGATGTCCTCGACGATGAGCTCCACCACGGGGGTGTCCTCGTCGCGCTGGTTGATTTGAACGGTGCCCGTCACGAGGATGGGGTCATCGCTCTTGAGCAGGGGCTCCCAGTGCTCGAAGCCGGGCTTGGGCCCCGACTTCGTCCACTTGCCGTCCTTGCCCATCACGTTGCGCGTGCCGTCCTTGCCCGGGAAGCACACCAGCTCGATGGAGCCGGACAGATCCTCCAACGTCACCCACGCCATGCGCTTGCCCGTCTTGGTGGGCCGCTCGCGCAGCGCCGCCACGATGCCGGCGATGGTGAGCTTCTCGTCCTTGCGCGCGCGCTGCACCGCGGTGATGGGCCGCGCGTAGCGCTTGAGCTCCTTGTCGTACTGGTGCAGCGGGTGGCCCGACACGTAGAAGCCGATGGCCTCCTTCTCCAGGGAGAGGCGCTCCTTCTCCGGCCACTCCTCCACCTGGACGTAGTCGTCCTTCATCGCGCTGCCGCCCGAGGAGCCACCGCCCAGCATGCCGAAGAGCGAGCTCTGCCCGGCGGCCTTGTCCTTCTGGCTGCTGGAGCCGCGGCTCATCGCGCGCTCGATGCTCTCGAAGAGCTGGCGCCGCGGGCGCTTTTCGAAGTCGAAGGCCCCGGCCTTCACCAGCGCTTCGAGCACCTTGCGGTTCACCTTGCGCGAGTCCACGCGCTCGCAGAAGTCGAACAGGCTCTTGAAGGGCCCTTCCTTGCGCGCCTCGACGATGGACTCGATGGCGCCCTCGCCCACGCCCTTGATGGCGCCCAGGCCGAAGCGGATCTTCCCCTCCACCGCGCCGAAGGCCATGTCCGACTGGTTCACGTCCGGCGGAAGCACCTGCACGCCCGACTGGCGCGCCTCGCCGATGTGCAGCACCACCTTGTCGGTGTTGTCCTTCTCGCTGGTGAGAAGGGCCGCCATGAACTCCACGCGGTAGTGCGCCTTGAGCCACGCCGTGTGGATGGTGACGAGGCCGTAGGCCGCCGAGTGGCTCTTGTTGAAGCCGTACTCGGCGAACTTCTCCATGAGGTCGAAGATCTCACCGGCGACCTTGAGGTCGACGTTGTTGTTCTTGCACCCCTCGAGGAAGCCGGCCCGCTCGGCCTGCATGACCTCGGCCTTCTTCTTGCCCATCGCGCGGCGCAGCAGGTCCGCGCGGCCCAGGGTGTAGCCTCCCAGCACCTGGGAGATCTGCATCACCTGTTCCTGGTAGACGATGACGCCGTAGGTGTCCTTGAGGACGGGCTCCAGCTTGGGGTGCGGGTACACCACCGGCTCGCGGCCGTGCTTGCGGTTGATGAAGACGTCCACCATGCCCGAGTCGAGCGGACCCGGGCGGTAGAGCGCGCCGGCGGCGACGACGTCCTCGAAGCAGGACGGCTTGAGCTTCATCACCATTTCGGTGAAGCCGCTGGACTCCATCTGGAAGACGCCGGCCGTGTCGCCCTCGGCCATCAGCTTCCAGACCGCCTCGTCCCCCACCAGCGGGATGTCATCGCGCAGGATGGGCTTGCCGTCCGGCGGGTTGCGGTTGATGAGGTTGAGCGCGTTCTGGATGACGGTGAGCGTCTTGAGGCCGAGGAAGTCGAACTTCACCAGGCCCGCGGCCTCCACCTCGTCCTTGGCGAACTGGGTGATGAGGGTGTCCTCCCCCGGAGGCTGGTAGGTGGGGACGAACTCCCACAGCGGCTTGTCGGCGATGACGACGCCGGCCGCGTGCATGCCGGGCTGGCGGTGCAGGCCCTCCAGCGCGAGGGCGATCTCCAGCACGTCCTTGGTGGTGACGTCCTTGCCCTCCACCTGCCCGATGGCGGTGGGCTTCTCCATCATCTCCTTGAGGCGCGGCTCCTGCTCGATGGCGTCCTTGAGGGTGATGCCGAGCACCTCGGGCACCAGCTTGGCGATGCGATCCCCCTCGCTGAAGGGCAGCGCGAACACGCGGCACACGTCACGCAGCACGCTCTTGGCCTTGAGCGAGCCGAACGTGATGATCTGCCCCACGTTGTTCTCGCCGTACTTGCGGCCCACGTACTTGATGACCTCGTCGCGCCGGTCCTGGCAGAAGTCGATATCGAAGTCCGGCATCGACACGCGCTCGGGGTTGAGGAAGCGCTCGAAGAGCAGGTTGTACGGGAGCGGATCCAGGTCCGTGATGCGCAGGCAGTAGGCCACCAGGGAACCGGCGCCCGAGCCACGGCCCGGCCCCACGGGGATGCCGTTCTGCTTGGCCCAGTTGATGAAGTCCTGGACGATGAGGAAGTAGCCGCTGAACCCCATCTTCTGGATGACGCCGATCTCCAGCTCCAGGCGGGCCTTGTAGGGCTCGCGGTCCACGGGCGGCTGGCCGGCGCGGTAGCGCGCCAGGTCGATCTCCTTGAAGCGCTCCTCGAGGTTGGCGCGCGCCAGCTCCGCCATGTAGCTGTCCGGCGAGTGGGTGTCGGGCACCTGGAAGGTGGGCAGCATGGGCTTGCCCAGCTTCAGCTCCAGGTTGATCTGCTCGACGATGCGCTGGGTGTTGTGGACGGCCTCGGGCGTGTCCTTGAAGTACTCGAGCATCTCCTGGGGGCTCGTGACGTAGAGCTTGTCCGTGGAGTGCTTCATGCGCTTGCCGTCGGCGAGCGTCTTGCCGCTGGCGATGCACATGAGGAGCTCGTGCGCGCGCGCGTCCTCCTTCTTGATGTAGTGCGCGTCCGCGGTGGCGCACAGCGGGATGTCCACGTCCCGGCTGAGCTGCTTCAAGTTCTCGTTGGCCTTCTCCTGCTCGGGCATCCCGTTGGATTGCACCTCGAGGAAGAACTGGCCGGGCTCGAAGATCTCCTTGTACTCGAGCGCCGCCCTGCGGGCGTGGTCCATGTCGCCGCGGAAGGCCGCACCCGTCACCTCGCCACCCAGGCACGCGGTGAGCGCGAAGAGGCCCTTGCTGTGGTTTTTCAACAGCTGCTTGTCGATGCGCGGGTGGTAGTAGAAGCCCTCGCGGTAGGCCATGGACGAGAGGTACTTGAGGTTGTCGTACCCCTCCTTGTTCTTGGCCAGCAGGATGAGGTGGTGGCCCACCTTCTCCGTGCGGTCCTGCCGTCCCTTGGGGCCGGCGACGTAGGTCTCCATGCCGATGATCGGCTTGATGCCCGCGTCCTTGGCCTTCTTGTAGAAGTCGATGGTGGCGAACATGTTGCCGTGATCCGTCACGGCCACACTCGTCATCCCCTTCTCCTTCACCGTCTTGATGAGGTCCTTCATCCGGATCGCCCCATCGAGGAGCGAGTACAGGGAGTGCAGGTGAAGATGGGTAAAGGACATGGCTCGAAAGTAGTCAGGACAGCGGGGGTACACCAGACATTCGTTCAGCGCCGGGACGCTCGCCAGTTCTTGGCCGGGCGATGCGTCCGGAGCCGGAAAATCGGCCTCGGCGCTTTGTGCCACGGCCTACACGGAGCGTGAAGGAGCCGTCAGGTCGGGCAGCACCCAGCCTGCCACCTGGGGTGGATCCGGACGCTCGCCAGGTCGCCTGCTGGGGAGGTGGGACCGATGGAGAGCGCCGGGGTGGGCTTCACACTTCTTCATGCCACGCACAAACGCCCGAAATGGGCCGCTCGCATCCTGTGAACCGTCGCCGATTGACGGCGTCCACGGACACAGAGCGGGGCCCGCAAGCCCCTCGGAGCATACGTCATGAACACGAAGAACAAGATCCTCGTCGCCGGTTCCGCCCTCCTCGCCGTCGTCCTCCTCTCGGGCTTCCGCGGGGGCTCCATGGGCTGCGGCGGGCGCGATCCCGAGCGCGTGAAGCAGATGATCAACTGGAAGGTGGATGACCGCCTGGACGAGCTCAAGGCCACCGAGGACCAGAAGCAGGCCATCCACGGGCTGAAGGACTCGCTCTTCGAGGACGGCAAGCGCCTCTTCGAGGAGCAGAAGGGGGTCCGGGCCGAGCTGTTGACCCAGTGGGAGTCGCCCAACCCGGATGCCAGGGCCGTGCACACCCTGGTGGACGCGCGCCTGGACGCCTTGCGCGCCTTTGCCCACAAGGTGACGGACGCCGCGCTCGAGGCCCACCGCATCCTCACCCCCGAGCAGCGCAAGCAGGTGTCCACCGAGGTTCGTGAGCACATGAACGCTCGCTAGCCTTCGGTCGCACCCGATAGCCCGCGGATGCACACATGGGGCGCTCTCGGTCTGGCGGCCACCTCCTGGACACTCCCCCCGTGAGTACCCTGGGGGGGTGACCCAGAACTACACGGACTACGCCCGCCGCATCCGCGGCTACTTCCAGATCGCCGATGTGAACGAGTACGCACGAGTCATGGAGGGGGGTGTCGAGTACCCCCTCTTCCGCCTCATCGTGCCCGGCGAACGTTGGCTGGTCATCACCTCGGGCTTCCACGGCGAGGAGCCCGCCGGCCCGCTCACGCTGGCGCACCACTTCGCGGACATCGTCGCCTACGCCCGCGAGCGCAACGTGGGCCTGCGCGTGTACCCGTGCATCAACCCCTCGGGCTTCGAGGACGGCACCCGCTACAACCGCAGCGGCGAGAAGCCCAACAACGACTTCATGCGCTACGAGACGTCCCCCGGCGAGTGGAAGGGCGAGCTGCCGCGCGACGAGCCCTTCCTGCGCTGGGCGCTCTATGACGGGGGCCCCAAGGAGACGCGGGCGGTGCGCTCGGACATCGCGCGCTACCCCGCTCCCGCCGCCGCGCTGGACATCCACCAGGACAACTACCTGCCGGGCGCCGCCACCTACGCCTACACCTTCGGGGACAAGAGCGCCTACCGGCCCTTTTCGGAGGCCGCCTCGGTGCACGCCCGCGTCATCCGCGGCGAGAAGGTGGACGAGTACAACCGCACCGACTCGGACGGCCTCATCGAGTTCCACGATGGGAGCGTCACGGATTACTTCATGCGCAGCGGCGTGCCCTATACCGCGGCGCTGGAGACGACCACCCGGACTCCGCTAGAAGCCTGCCACGCCATCAACCTCATCTGGATTCGCGGCTTCATCGACCTGGCCGCGCGTGGAAGCGGGAGCACATGATGATTCGCCGTCCTCTGGGCAACACCGGCCTGCAAGTCTCCGTGCTGGGTTTCGGAGCGGGGCCGGTGGGAAGCCCGGAGCTGTCCGAGTCCGACGCCGAGGCGCTGTTGAACGGAGTGCTGGACGCGGGCATCAACCTGCTCGACACGGCGCCCAGCTATGGGCAGTCCGAGGAGCGCATCGGCCGCTGTCTGCGGGGGCGGCGGCAGCAGTTCGTCCTCTCCACCAAGTGCGGCTACGGCGTGCCCGGCGTGGAGGACTGGACGGGCCCCTGCATCACCCAGGGCATCGAGCTGGCCCTGCGCCGGCTGCGTACCGACTACCTGGACGTGGTGCACTTCCACTCGTGCCCGGTGGAGGTGCTGGAGCGCCCCGGGGTGGTGGATGCGCTGCGGCAGGCCGTGGAGCAGGGCAAGGTGCGCGTGGCCGCGTACTCGGGGGACAACGCGCCCCTGGAGTGGGCCCTGCACTCGGGGGCCTTCGGCTCGGTGCAGACGTCCGTGAATGTCTTCGATCAGCGGGTGCTCGACCGGGGGCTGCCGGTGGCGCGGGAGAAGGGGGTTGGCGTGATTGCCAAGCGTCCCCTGGGCAACGCGCCCTGGCGCTTCTCCGAGCGCCCCGCCGCCCACGACATCGCCACCTACTGGGAGCGGATGCGCGCCATGGGCCTGGACACCGAGGGCCTCGACTGGAGCGAGCTGGCCTTGCGCTTCGCCGCCTTCGTCCCGGGCGTGGCGAGCTGCATCGTGGGCACCACGCGCACGGAGAACCTCCAGCGCAACCTGCGCGCCCTGGAGCAGGGGCCGCTGCCCGCGCACCTGGTGGATCGCATCCGGGACGCGTTCCGGCGCAATGACCACGGCTGGGATGGGCTCATCTGACGATGGCTCGGATTCTCAAGCCCCCCATGCCCCTGGAGTGGAGTTCCGGGGAGCGCACGCTGTTCCTCGCCGGCTCCATCGAGATGGGCAGCGCGCCTCCGTGGCAGGCCCAGGTCGAACAGGCGCTCGCGGATACCTCCGTGGTGCTGCTCAACCCCCGGCGCGATGACTGGGACGCGAGCTGGAGCCAGGAGGCCAGTGACTCGCGCTTCCGTGGACAGGTGGAGTGGGAGTTGGAGGCCCAGGAGCGCGCGGACCTCATCGCTATGTACTTCGCCCCCGCCACCCGCGCTCCCATCACGCTGCTGGAGTTGGGGCTCTTCGCTCGCAGCGGAAAGCTCGTCGTCTGCTGCCCTCCCCACTTCTGGCGCAAGGGCAACGTCGACGTCGTGTGTCAGCGCTATGGGATCCGCACCGTAGAGTCGCTCGACGCGCTCGTGACCGAGGTCCGGCGCGTGCTGGCACCGTGACCCCCTGAAGCCTTGATTCATGGTGAAGGGCATTGAAGAGAGCGCCCAAAATCACCCGAATTCAACTCCCTCGAACTCTCATCCTTTTGCTCCATCGGACGAACAACGGCTTCGCAAATGCCCCAGAGAACAATGTTCATGTGGGAGTGGCAGCACGTTTTCCAAGGGACCATCGAATCCTTGCTGAAAGACGTTCTAGGCCGTCTTCCTTTTGAGGGTCACCATGTTTCATTCGTGCTGGGCATTCCCATAAGCACGGATACTGGGGCGATCTGCTTCGAGCCGGAGAAAAATGGTTTTGTCCCAAGTGACTTCGGCACCGTTGTTCCACGCGCCGCGAGAAAGCACGCGGAGGACCCCGGGCGAAACTTCTTCATCGCAGCCGACCACCTGATGGCTCGTTACCAAGCATCGCTGTGGCCCAAGGCACTGAGAGAGGCCGTGCTGGAGCTTCTGCGAGAATACGACACAAAACGCAACACACTCTCGGCTTGCTCTTTTCCTGTGCACATGCGTGACCATTGGGTCATGACCGTGGTGCAACTCGATCGCCAAGCAGTAGATTCACTTTATCGATTGCAACACGAACGACAACCAATCAACCCCATACGCGAGTTTCCGTTGCAACGCTCGCTACTCGATGCAGCGATCCATCGCGTTCTCGCTGAGTCGGAGCAAGAACTCCGGAGTGAGAGCCGAGGTGAAAACATCTTCATCGCGGACGCTGAACGGGTTCTTGAGGATGCCGCTACATCTCTGCTATCGACCATCAGCATGCGTACACGTGGCATGGGTGGAAGTATGCTCAACCTTGCCAACACCATTTCTGCGGAACGCTACGAAGGTGCGGCTGGACGCGGCAGAATGCTGCTCGCTCATAGGGCGCACCCTGATGTCCTCGCCCGAATCCGCTTGAGAAACCCTGTCAGCATCACCCAGTACCGCGGAATCCGTAAGTTGCTCGAAACTTCCAGCGACAATATGGCCCTGCTGAGCGATGGCGAGCACGTCTGGGGTCTCGGTATTCCAAAGGGAACATACGACCCTAGCCGCGAGGACCTTTTCGAGTTGCGCTTCACAGCCCACTACAAATGGGAACTGCTTCATGCAGGCAATGTGATGATGCGCGTCGAGTACCGGCGTCCGCGATTACCCGTAGAGCGCTTCGACAAGGCCCTTTTTCAGGATCACTTTGAGAGAATTTTCCAGCACGAAGCACGAAGCACGGAACTCCTCACGAATGCCGTGCAAGCCGCTGTGGAGCAGAAACACGGGACGCTGGTAGTGATTACGGCTGCGGCTTCGGAAGAATCGAGCAGGCTTGCAGCACAGAGCACTGTGATTGAAGCAGAACCAATCACGCGCGAAGTCATGGGCCATGTATCCAGAATCGATGGCGCAGTGCTAGTAGCGCCTGATGGGCTGGTGTATGCATTCGGAGTCATTCTCGATGGTATTGCATCACCCCGTGGCACACCGACGCGGGGAGCTCGATTCAACTCCGCCATCCGCTACGTTGACGGGCAGCAGGAGAAGCAAGTTCCCTGTCTAGCGATTATCGTTTCTGAGGATGGGTATGTTGACCTGTACCCGAAGCTGCGACCGCGCGTTTCTCGTAGCAGGATCTGCGCTCTTCTTGATGCCTTGGAAAAGCATGCCAACATAGCAGAAGCGTTCGACTCTGAAGCCGCGTGGGGGGACCTCTCGGAATTGGACCGCCTAAGGTTCTACCTGCTGGATAAGGATGTCGACCGAGCAAACGCAGCAAAGGAAAGCGTTCTCAAGCGCCTGAAAGAGGCAAGAGCTGCCGAGGTTGCTGGAACGCTCTTGGGTTATATCATCCCCTCTGTGCCCGACTTCACTGTCTCGCCAGACATGTCGGATGATTACTACCTACCTGGGGACTGAAAGCCGCTCTACTATCATGGCCGATAGGCTGGCCGTGCATGAACGCTGTGTTAGCACCGCACCACCGCCACAGCTGTGCTGCGGTTGGCGACCCAAGGTGCTGCCTCGGCAGTTCAGGTTTCAGCACTCACGTGAGGCGGAGCAACCACAAAGTGGATCCCTCAGGTCAAAGCGGAGCCTCTAAACTCCGCCTCGACGTCAGGGAGGCCCCCTCCGGAGCACCACCATGTGCGGGAGCATCGTCTGTATCGACGGACTCCGAGTCTCTCTCTGTGCCCTGATAGGCTGCGCCTCAGGCCAGGGGCTACGAGCAACCCCTGCGAAACAGGCTCTTATCGGTGCCGACCACAGTAACCGTAATTGCCCTCTTGAGCTTTGAAACGACAACCAAGCTGCTTACACATGGGCGCTTCAATCGACCCGACCCGCCGGTGATATCCGCAGTATCCATAATTCGCTTCTTTAGCAGGACGGCGACACCCTTCGCTCTTGCATTCATCCTCGTCCACCGCAGCAACACAGCGGTGGACTCGGCAATAACCGTAGTTTCGTGGCTTCGCTACGTGCGTGCAGTCGGGGCTCTTGCACAAAACCGATGTCTCGTCTTCATCGCCCTCCTCGTCAGTTTTTGAGTGGGTCGGGAAGATCAACTCATGACCAATCGCATTCGTTTGGTCCGGAATAAGCCGGCCAGCCTCCCGAACGACATCATCCTCCAATTCATCATTGGCGTGCAATTCGACAATGGCCTCGTTCAAGCCTTGCCGTGACCGCTCACCTGGCATGCCCGGCCTAAGCTTAGCGACCAAATATACAACCGACTTTCGTGTGCTTGGCCATGGCCCATTATCACCAACAGCCGCGTTGGAGCAGCACAGTGCGTTCCGTTTGGAAAGCGACTGGATTATCAGATGCGACTTCCTCTCCCAGCTCTCATTTCGCATCCGTGCCGTTGATGCGCTGAAGATAGGCAAAGCCATAGCCGAAGGAGGCTTTCCAAGAACGTCGTAACGATACCTCCAGCGATTCCTGATAAGGTTTGGATCGTAGCCAGCTCGACCAAGATAGATTTCGATTTGCCTCAACTCCCGGTCGACGGCTTCTGGCAACCCGTGGATTGCCCGTATCACCTGCCCTACCGCATCGCGAAGATCCTCATATTCAGGAACGCTGTTCATCGCGGCATCAAGCTGGTCGTCGCCGAACTCTCTCAGGCTCTGCAGTTTGAATACTTGGGACATAAACCCCCCTTGGGAAGCAGCTTATCATACGTGTGCGGCTCATTTGCGAGTGTCGCACTACTCCCGGTCATTCCTAAACCGCGCCGCAGAACTCCGAGGAGAAATCCGCCTCCAAGAGTCCGTAACCAAGCGAAAATCTCCCAAAGAAAGAGGAGCGACGGGGCTCACTTGCCACCCGCGAAGGCTCCCCGCACACTTCTCCTCTCGATGAGCGTCCTCGACGCTCATCCACCGTGGGAGCGCCGGGCCGGGCGCACTCGCCTGGAGGGATGCCGTGAGGCGCTAGAATGGTTGGGGAGATACCGCCGTCGGCCACCCGCTGCCGGACTCGGCCGCCGCCGTCCTGGCGGAGCAGGTGGGCCCGGGCACTCCGCCTCGGGACGCCACGCTGAATGAGGTGATGGCCTCGGTGCCTCCCTCCCGGCTGCCACCCCACCCGCTCGTCTCCACCGAGCCCGAGGTCCGCGTCCGCCATGCGTGCGGACAGAGCTTCCCCGACCTCGTCGTCCTGCGCGGTGGGCGCGTGCCGGCCTTCCCCGAGGGTGTCGCCTTTCCCCGTAGCTCCGAGGAGGTGCGCGCTCTCTTCGACTACGCGCGCGAGGCGGGCGCTCGCATCATCCCGTATGGCGGAGTTACCAGCGTCGTCGGCCACGTCAACGTCGAGCCCGGTGACGCCCCCATTCTCACCGTCTCCCTGGAGCGCCTCCAGCAGCTTCACTCGCTCTCAGAGGAGGACCGGCTGGCCACCTTCGGCGCCGGCGTGAGTGGCCCCCGGCTCGAAGAGGCGCTGAGGACGCGCAGCTACACGCTCGGGCACTTCCCACAGTCCTTCGAGCTGTCCACGCTCGGCAGTTGGATCGTCACCCGCTCGCGCGGCCAGCAGTCGCTCGGGTATGGGCGCATCGAGAACCTGTTCGTCGGCGGGCGGCTCGAGTCCCCCGCCGGGCCCCTGGTGCTGCCCCCTTCCCCGCCAGTTCCACCGGGCCGGACGTGCGGGAGTTCGTCCTCGGCTCGGAGGGGCGCATGGGCATCCTCACCGAGGCCACAGTGCGCATCACGCCCCTGCCCGAGCGCGAGGACTTCCACGCCCTCTTCTTCCCCGACTGGGAGCGGGCCCGCACCGCCGTGCGCGAGCCAGCGGGAGCTGGGCTGGGACGACGCGCGCTGGGAGTCCGAGGCACGGGCCTACCTGGCGCTCTGGCGCGCCCACTACGCCCTGCCCGGGAGCCCTCGTCTCCCAGCGCTCGCGAACGGATGAGGCACGAGGAGCCTCAGGCCAACGCGCCCTCGATTCGCGACACGAGCATCTGCATGGCGGTGCGATCCGTCCCACCG
>NZ_DASVSO010000999.1:0-3146 GCF_036388035.1 Archangium sp. | reverse complement strand
GGACATGCGCGCTCTTCCAGCTGGCGCTTCTCCACGGAGCAGCCCGTCTTCAGTGCCTTGAAGTACTCCTCGATGTACCAGCACGCCCGGTAGGTATCGACCACGCGTGCGACGTCCTCGGGAGTGTCGATGGGCTCGCTCGTCACCAGTCGCCACTCCACGGCTTCCTGCCCTGACGCGGGTGTGGCTCGTAGACGTAGACAAAGTTGAGGGTGAGGCAGGCAGGCTCCCCCTTTACGTGCAGGGGACGCTTGAGAATCAGACGCTTGGCCTTGACGCACAGCTTGGCCTCTCTGGCCTTGCGCGGCGGCCGGCGCTTGTGCTGGCCCGCTCGTCACTCCTGCGCACCACGAAGTGCTGTTGGTGCAGTTGCAGCGCGGCGTACAACATCTTGAGGATATGACAACCAGACCAGTTCGGTCAGGTCTCGAGCGGCAGGGCAT
This sequence comes from Archangium sp., assembly GCF_036388035.1. GTDB lineage: Bacteria > Myxococcota > Myxococcia > Myxococcales > Myxococcaceae > Archangium. The sequence goes on along the minus strand of NZ_DASVSO010000999.1, from coordinate 2,703 downwards.
CCTCTTCAGGGACATTCCTAAAAAGGGTTAGAGCGCATGGTAGGACGCCCACGCAGAGCTTTCAAATGCCTCGACCAGATGACTGGGCGAGTTCGGCGGCGAGCTGGATGGCGCGCGGGTGCTGATGCCCGACCAGCTTCGCCAGTATGAACTCGAAATGCTCACGCGTCGGACCTGCCGCGGGCAGACTGGGCCCTTGTTCGTGAGCCATCTCCTCGAGGAAGTCCGTCATGGCCTCTTGGGCCTCCTCTGCTTCGAGAGCTTCGTCGAGCGGCAGTTCATGCACCCAGGCCAGGAAGTCCTGTCGCAAGCCCCGGGCCGCAGGTGTTCGGAGGAGGCGTATGAACTGCCCTGCCGCACGGCCAAGGCCGAAGGCATGCTTCGCCCAGAGTCGCCAGCGCCCACGGAGCGTCTCTGCGAGCTGCGTCCGCTCCGCAGTCCACCGAGCCGAAAGCCCTATCGCGCGAGCAGCACCCACCAGCGCGCAAGCGACGTCAGAGCGACCCCACCCCCACCAGCTTGGCTTGGCGAGCGCCCAATCCAGCACGGCGACGGCTGCCGTGAGGGGTGCAGGCGCAGGGGGCTCGTCGTCAACTGCCGCCCGCCAGATGAGCTCCAAGAGCTCCTCGAGAAAATGTTCAGCCTCCTCGGGCAGGCTCAACCACGGGAGAAGGAGCTGCTCTCGTTCACTGCTGTCTTGGGCCCACACAATGGCTGTCCCAAGCCGCTCGAGAAGCGCCTGATGAGCATCGTGCGGCACATGGCTCTGGTGCTGGTCGGTCCAGTCAATATCCGCGAGTACCCGCTTGCTCCATTCCAGGAGGTGGGCCAGTGGAAGCGTCCGCTGGGTTCCGGATTCGTTGCCCCGGATCCATGAGAACTCAGCGGTGATGTAGCCCGAGTTGAGCGACGGGTACCGTCGGTCCGGCGGCGTGATGGGCAGCCCCGCGGGCCACCACTGATGGCTCCCACGCCACACCTCGGACGGCTCCATGAGCACTGTAGAGCCCTGCTTGCTCTCCGCGGATAACTGCTCCTCCGAGCAAGGTTCCTGCGCGGGTGTCAGCTCTCCATTGACGAATGCCACCACTTGCGCATTCCAGACGCTGTCCAGCTCACGCGCCCAAGGGGCATCAGGTGCAAATTGTCCGATGGCTTGGGCATACTGGATGATGTCGAAGCTGCGCGCGACGAACAGGCCCATGAGCAGGACCTTGGAGAAGTCCTCACCCAGTCGCTCTCTCTCAGCGCCAAGGACCTGGAACAGGCGGGCAATCGCGGAATAGTGAAATGCCTTGATGAGTTGCGTGATCGCGCCCCTGAGCTCAGGCTCCTGAGGAGCGTCTAGCCAGAGCCTGGACACTCCCTCCGCGCAGAAGTCATCCCAGGCAAAAGAGCCAACGGCTTCACGGCTATCCAGTTCAAAGCGGGCTGGCGGATGGTGGCAGGTGTGGAGAAGCCAGCTACGACACTCTTCCTTCCACTCAGGGTGCTGCTCAAGCCAAGTGGAGAAGCGCACGATGGCGACGGCGGCAACGCCACATCGGCAGGTGTCGGCATCCACCAGCATCATGAACTCTGGCTGTTGAGCGTCATTGGTTATCGAGCGCGCCGTTTCCAGCAAACGCTCGAGTCCCTCTTCCGTGATAGTGGCCGCACCTTCCAGGATGGCTTGGCACCGAATCGGAAGTGAGAGCCGAGCGAAGCGGTCGGCCGCGGCCTGGGACTCACGGCTCGACCGATCCACAAGTGCCGCCGGCGGTTGGTACTTGTAGGCTGTGCCGCCGTCACGTTCTACCTGCTTCCAATTGGCGGGATCAAAGAGCGCGTCGAGTTCCTCCAGGTGTCTCCGCTCGCCAGAATCCGTGACGGCTGTGCGTTCGTCGGCCCAGCGCTTCCGAGCGTTCTCGACGGCAGGCCACTGACAGTCGTGTTGGACGAAGATGTAAGCCGCCACCCCCACCAGATCTCGAGCGCGATGCCTCAAGTGATGCCAGGCTTGGGCCTGTTGCTGTTGATGCCTAGGCTTGACCTTCCACGCAATCCTGGCCGCCAGGCTCTGTTCCTGAGAACGGGCTGCCATCACTGCCGCAATGCGGAGTGCATCCGTGGAGCAGACGAGGAATTCCAGCGGCCCCCTCAGCAACGAGGGGCGATAGACCGCCAGCTCGATCAGCACGCCGATGATCGCTGTCGACCGCGAGTGGATGAGCAGCTTGAGGTACTCCTCGCTTAGGTCGCCGACATCGGCTCGCTCATAGAGCCACCTCTCGAGTGACATCAGGGCCGCTGCCGCGACTCTGGGCGCGTGCCCCCGGTGCCACAAGGCCACGTGCTCGTCACCGGTGAACTCCCTGGACTGATCGTCAATCCACAGCGTGATCTTGGGCGGGGTCTTGGGTCTCGCAAGAAACGCCGGGAGCACTTCTGGGGATGAGTCCGATACCTCTTTCATCTCCAGCCAGCGCTCGGATGCAAAGTCGAGGAGCCGGACGACGAGGCGCAGGCCTGCCTCGGGATGTCGCGCGAGCAATCTCGAGACGGGCGCAAAGTCGTGAAATGGAGGATAGGCCGCCCGAAGCTGCTCCAGGTCGAGCTCATTGTAATAGCGCTCTGCCACGCGAAGCTCGTCGTGTCGTCGAACCGAGATGAAGAGCGCAAGGAACACCTCGGTGGCGAACTCAGGTCCAAGCTCGATGAGCT
>NZ_DASVSO010000998.1:0-3928 GCF_036388035.1 Archangium sp. | reverse complement strand
GCCCCATCGCATTGCCGCAGCGCGATGCGTGGCTCGCGGGAAGGACGCAGGACGGGAGATTCCCTCTTCTGTGCAACGGGGACGAGAGTTACCCCGTGACGGTTAACGGGAGGGGAAGACCTGGACTCCTCAGCCCAGGCGGTCAGTCCCTGTCTGAAATGCATGCAGAACTGCCACTGGACGAGCCCGTGATCGCGGCAGCGGCGGCTTTGCTTGAGGGCGTGGCGGAGGGGGCGCGCTCGTTCTGGGGGCACGCGTCGCCGTATGGTCACGGCGCAGAAGTCGCGCAGCAGTTCCGCCGCTCGCCTCACGGACCAGAGTGTTCACCCCGTGGGCTTCCCATGCTCAACCTGCCAGAGAAGCTCACCGCGCCTGAGATTCCCTGGTTCCTCGGATGGCTGAACTACTGGTCGCCCGCTGCCGCAGAAGCCATCGGCTTTCCGGACCCCTCCCGTGACGCGGAGCTGCTGTCACGCGCAAGGCGTACCGCGACCGGCGGGTGGGTGGTCCGGCTCACCGATGAGCCGCTCGACCTGGACAACCCCGCGCACCTGGACGCCCTCAAACGGGCCTACGAGCGCTTCCCGGAGATCGGCGGGCGCTCCACCCCTTGAGGCTCGGCACGGCTCGCGGCAGCCGGGCTCAGGGCGCCGCCTGCTGGCTCACCGGGAAGGTGACGTTCCCGAGGGTGACGGTGCGCGGCCCCTGCGCTTCCCACAGCTTGAGGGTACAGGGGCAGCCGAGCTGCGCGCGCTCCCCCTCCACGCCCACCATGACGGGACCCTTACCATTCGGGGGGAACGGGCGCCTCCTGCCACGCGACGAGCGCCACCTCTTCCCCCGTCGAGTCCACCAGCGTCGCCCCCCAGTGTCCAGGGCTCAGCGCCGGGGTTCACTCGAGCCTGCCATCAGAGCAGGCATCGCGCGGTTTTCTTTTCCCTGATCAGTCACAACCGGGTCATTTCTCTTCTACCCAGTGAGAGCGCATCCCCGCTCTTGGGAAGAGACTGAAGACAGCAGTTCTCTGACCCGTCATGACCAGAAAAAGGAGGCCCAATGTCAAACATATCTTCCAGCCCACACGGTGCCAGACTCTCCAGGCGGGCGCGCGTGACCACTGCGCTGCTCGGAGTCATGAGCGGGTTGCTGATCGCAGCGCCGGGTGTCGCCTTGGCCGGAAACTGTACCGGGATAGGCCGGGCCAGACTCTGTGGCAACGTGCGCAACCGCTCGAGCGAGCATGACGTCATCATCACCACGGACTGGGGCAAGAGAAACGAACACCGCACCTGGAAGGCCCTGCCCTCTGGAAAGGACGGGCCCGACATCAAGGTGAGGGATGTTGACGGGTTTCTGGTGCCCAAAGGTTGCGAGTTCACCCTTGCTGGCATCAGACACATCGGTCCCGGCTGGTACAAAATCTTCGATGGTCAGAACATCCAGATCAGCAGCATCAACTGCTGATCCAAACTCGCTCAGCTCTATCGCGCGAGCGGGGCCGCTGCTCAGCGCGCCTGCGTCACCTTGTTGTTGGCGCCGGTGCGACTCACCTTGGGCTTCTTGCCGCCCACGGCCCGCTTCCAGGTGACCGCGTTGTTGGCGCCCGTCACGCTGACGACGGCGACGGCCTCCACCTTCACCGTGTTGTTGGCGCCGCTCACGCTCACGCTCTTGCACTCACCCGTCAGCGTCACCTCGTTGTCGCTGCCGGTGATGCCCACCTCGGTCTTCGGCGAGCAACGGTGCGTCTCCTGGCCACCCGAGCCCGAGATCTCGAGCTGCGCGTTGGCCGGCGTCTCCTCGCCCGGCGCGCTCGCCTCTTCCTCGTCGCCCGCTGCCTCCACATCGGCGCCACCGAGCTGGTCGTCCACCCCGGCTCCGTCGGTCTTCACCTCCGTGTTGCCAGCCTTCACCTCGACGTTGCCGTTCTTGCCCACCTTCACGGACGTGCGGCCCTGCGCCATGGCCATGGCGGGAGCCAGCAGGAGACTCGCCAGGACGCCCGACAGCACCATTCCACGAACGGACTTCGACATTGCACCCCTCCCTGTGAGGACACGGAGGCAGCGAAGGGCCTCCGCTGGCCGCGCAATCAACACGCAAGGTGCAGGAAGCGCAATGCTTTCACGGAGGAGCGCACGGGAATGGACACTCCCGGACGCATCCCCTACGCCGGCTGCAGGAAGCGTCCGTTGACGAGATGGTCAATGACCTCGCGCGCCGAGCGCGGGTCGAGCTTCACCTTCGCCCCCAGCTGCGCCACCGCGCTGGCGACCGTCGTCGGGCGCTCGAAGGCGGCCAGGGTGCTCAGGAGAATCTGAGCGTCCTCGCCCTGATCCAGCGTCGGATCGGTGAACTTTCTCGGGTTGACCGAAGGCGCACAGACCAGGCCCGTTCCGTCCACCGACCGCACGACGGTCACCTGTTCCTGCGCCACCTTCGCGGGGACGCGGTGATGTCCCAACCAATCACCGAGCTTGAACTGAAGCGTCGAGGGGGCGGTGTTCAACAGGCGCGTGCTTCCGTTGATCGCGACCCGTCGCTTCGCTTCGCTGTGCTTCCACTCGAGCGCCTCCACGTGCTCCGACGTGCGCTGCACCGCCTTCTCGAGCGCCGCGTCGCGGAAGCGCAGCATCGGCACCGACACATCGCCTGGCTCGCGTTGCTCGAAGTACTCGAGGAACTCCGTGAACGTTCGCGCTTCGCTCACCATGTCGAACCGCGCGGGGTGCTCGGTGGCGAGCGCTCCGGGCTGCGCTTCGAGCCGCTGGTAGCCCACATCACAGTCGAGGCTCATCACGCGCTCCACCAAGCGGACTTCCTCTTCGAGCGTGGCGGCGCTGGCGAAGGGCAGGCCCGCGATTCCCGAGACCTCGACGTCCAGGTTCTCATGGCGGCGGCAGCCTTCGATGATCTCGAGGAGCTGCTGGTCCGAGGCACACGGCTTGAGCAGGCCGCGACGCATCTGCTCGAGCCGCTGCTGTTCCGAGAAGCAGCCGATGTCGAGCACCATGTGGACGTGCTCGAAGGTTTGGGCCAGGGCGTCGATGAGCTCGATCCGGGCCACCCCCCACAGGAAATACATGCAGGAGTGGCGGGAGAGATCGACTCCCGCCCAGGTGCTCTGCAGGAACTCCGCCGAGCTTCCCGAGAAGTCGTAGCGCATCTGCCACGTCCGGTGGGCGATCTCCTGATGATCGCGGCGCACACTCTCCTCGGAGCGCAGAAACGGCTTCGCGCGTCCGAAAGCCGCCTTCTGGTTGCCGCGGGCCCCACCGCAATACAGACAGTTCTCGGCGCACCCCTTGCCGGGCGCGACCCACCCCGAGAAGGCGTGGCGATCCTGGTGGCTCAGGAAGATGTCGTTGAAGTGCGAGTAGTAGATGTCCTCGCTGTTGGTGGCGCCTTGCACGTACTCCAGGGGCAACCGCCGCGGGGTGCCGTCCGGAGCCCGGGTGACGCAGTTGGGCGGAGAGGGCTCGCCCTGGCAGAGCGCCAGCAGCGGCCGCTCGCCGTCGCCCAGGACGATGTGATCGATGCAGTCGAACGCGCTCAGCTCCCGCCACCAGTACGACGCGGTGTTGCCGCCCACGACGATCCGGATGTCCGGGTCGATCTCCCGCAGCGTCCGCGCCAGGAGCAGCGCGCGGTGGACGTGGTGGAACCATTTGAGGCTGATCCCCACGAGCCGGGGGCGCACGCGGGCCACCAGGGCCTCGAGCGAGCGGGCCACCTCGTCCTCGGACTCGTCCCCGTCGTAGAGCCGGACGAAGGCCTCGATCCCACCGCGTCGCAGGTAGCTCGCGAGATAGAGGATCCCGCAGGTGGCCTCGCCGGTTCCGGCGCCAACAAGGAGGACTGGAGAGAGGACGCGACGGCCTTGCATGAGACGAAACCGGACCTTCCGAATGTCGTGAGGACTAGGTGC
>NZ_DASVSO010000997.1:0-4950 GCF_036388035.1 Archangium sp. | reverse complement strand
CGCCCAGGGCCGCGGCCGTGGCCGCCGCCACCGCCGGGTTGGCCAGCGAGCTGCACATCCCGAAGGGCGGGACGTTCACCAGGGGCTTGTTGTCCAGGATGGTGGCCGCGGGCGGTCCTCCCGCCATCGTCCGGTTCACCGGCAGCACCACCAGCGAGGCCGGCGCCGCGCCGAAGCCGCACTTCATCATCGCGCCCATGCACACTTGCAGTCCCATGCTCACTCTCCCCAAAGCCTTCGCAGCAGCCGCGCCAGCCGGACGATGAAGGGCCGCTGTCCCGGGCTCTTCTCGCGGCCGTGCTCGTCGTATTCGACAGGCGGTCCCACCTGGACACCGGCCCGGTACACCGTCTTCCGGCGAGGCCGGCCCTCCTCGTCATAGACGAGCGCCTCGCCGTCACGCCGGCCATGCACGTAGGGGATGCGCTCGCGCACCTGGCCGCGCTCGTCGTACTCCCGCACCTCCCCGTGCAGCTTGTCGGCCGTGTAGGGCTCGCGTCGGAAGAGCGCGCCGGACGTGGTGAACATCCGCGCCTCTCCCTCCCGCAGCCCGGCCCGCCAGGGCACCTCCACCATCGGCACGCCCGCCTCCGAGTACGTCACCGAGGGCCCCTCCAGCCGTCCCCGCGCGTACGTCTGTTTCAGCCGCACCTGGCCCTTCTCGAGGGCGCAGCACTCGCCGTGCAGCAGGCCCTGGCGGTAGTGCTGCCGCAGCACCACCTGCCCGTCCTCGCCGTAGCGCACCAGCTCCCCGTCCAGCAGTCCGTGGAGGTAGCGGGCCCGTTGCACCTCCCGCCCCTCGGGCCCCAGCAGCACGGACTCCCCGTGCCGCACCTCGCCCTGGAAGTCCGTCCGCATCACCACCCGCCGGCCCTCGTCGTCCCAGGCGATGGCCGTGCTGGGCACGGACGCATCCGCGGCCCTCTCCGCCGCGCGGCTCTCCGCCTGCTCCCCTTCCGGGGTCTGTCCGGTCCGCCGCTCCATCCGGCACCCCCTAGTTGATCTTCACCAGCCCACCCTTGAGGGTGAGCAGTCCGCCGCCGTCCACCGTCTGCGTCGCGCTGGCCTTGCTCGTCAGCGACGCGCCCCCGTCGTTCGTCAGCGACACGCCGGCCTTGTTCGTCAGCGACACCCCGGCCTGGTCCGTCAGGTTCATCCCGGCCTTGGTCATCAGGTTCTTCGCCGACTGGAGGGTCACGTCCCCCACCACGTCGATGAGGAGGTTGCCCGTCACCCGCAGCGTGTAGTTGCCCTTCACCTCGTGGGTGAAGTCCGCCTGGTTGGTGTGGTCCTCGTTGCCCGTCACCTTCAGCGAGCGCTGGCCCATCACTTCGTGCGTCTCGTTGCCTGTCCGCACCTGGACGACGCGGTTGCCCTTCTCCACCACCAGCTTCTCGTCCGCCTGCTGGATGGTGGTGGTGCGCGCGTTCTTGATGACGGTGGTGTCGTCGTGCCCCACCTCGCGCGCCCAGTCGTTCTCCACCACCGTCCGCATGTCCTTCTGGGCGTGGACGAAGATCTCCTCCTGGCCCTTCTTGTCCTCGAAGCGCAGCTCGTTGAAGCCACCGCCCCCCTTGGAGGAGTGGCTCTTGACGGTGCTCTTCGTCCGCTCGGCGGGCAGCGGATAGGGAACGGTCTGCTCGCCGTTGTAGATGGAGCCGGTGATGAGGGGACGGTCCGGGTCTCCGTCCAGGAAGGTGACGAGCACCTCCTGGCCCATGCGCGGCAGGAAGATGCTGCCCCACGCCTTGCCCGCCCACCCCTGGGCCACGCGGATCCAACAGGAGCTGTTCTCGTCCTTCTTGCCCTGCTGGTCCCAGTGGAACTGGACCTTCACGCGCCCGTGCTCGTCGGTCCAGATCTCCTCGCCGGCCTTGCCCACCACGATGGCCGTCTGCGCCCCGGAGATGCGGGGGCGGGGCGTCACCCGGGGCGGGCGGAAGGTGACGCTGGCGGGGAAGGCCTCGAAGCTGCTGGTGTACTGCTCCACGCTGGCCGAGTGGGACAGCCAGCGCAGCACGTACGCACCGTTGACGTCCGGGCGCTCGTGGTCCGCGAGGGTGAACCGGTAGCCGGGAATGAAAGCCCGTACGCGGCCCTGGCCTCGCAGCGACTTCTCCGGGCCGCGCTGCTCCTCGAGTCTCCGCTTCACCCGGCTGTCGCCCAGGCCCTTCTGCAGGAAGCCGCCGGGGTACTCGTACACCTTGAGCACGGGCGTGCCGCTGGCCAGCTCGGCGCGGAGCTTGTTGGCTGGCGTCTCGAAGTTGAAGTCCACCAACTGGTAGGCGGTGGACGTCACCCGCTGCTCCAGCGTGCACTCGGTGATGGTGTCGTCCGGGAGGATGGAGGTGCCGTGACGGCCCACCCTCGCCTGCTTCAGTCCCGGGCAGGACGCGTGGGCACTCGGGTCATCCGCCAGCACCAGGACGTGCTTCGAGTCGGTGTGCTCGAAGAAGTAGAAGATGCCCTCGTCCTCCAGCAGCCGGGAGACGAAGTCGAAGGAGCTCTCCTGGTGCTGCACACAGTACTCGCGGGGCGCATACGTCCCCTTCAGCGCCAGCCGGAAGTCGGAGAAGCCACTGTCCTTGAAGACCTTCTCGACGATCCGCGGCACCGTCATGTTCTGGAAGATGCGGCTGTCCCGGGTGAGGGTGAGCAGCCACAGCCAGGGACGGAGCTCGGCGTAATAGGTGGTGAAGTCCGAGCGGGTGCCGGCCTGGACGAAGCGGGTGACGAGCCCATGGAGGTAGCGGAAGCTCCCATCGGCGAGGCTCAGGGAGATGGAGGCGCCCTTGCCCACGAGCTGGTTGAAGTTCACGTCGCCACGCGCCGAGTGCAGCTCGAGGGTGAGGTGGAAGGGCGCGGAGAGGTGCTCCTCGCCGTGGAAGGCGTGCAGCAACAGCGCGTCCTTGCCCAGCGGGCTGGTGAAGGAGAGGTAGACGCCCTGCTGCGAGAAGCCCTGGTGGCTCATGGAGCAACCCTCCCGTCGGCGCCGGTGAGGCGGGTGGCGCGCTCGTCGCCCGGGCGCCGGGCCGCGCTGGCCCGCAGCCACGCGTTCCACCCCAGGCGCAGTCCGCCGGGCGCGGGGCGCGTGTGGCGCGCGGTGAGGGTGATGTGGCCCTCTCGAGGAGCCGGGCCGGGCCGGGGCTTCATCCAGGAGCTCCACCCGAGCCGTGCCCCGTCGCCCAGGCGGGTGCCGCGCACCTCGGAGGGGGCCACCACCAGCTCCAGGTCGAAGTCCAGGCTGGTGCCCGCCACGAAGCGCACCAGCTCGCCCAGGCTGGCCAGTCCATGGCCACCGGGGAGGAAGTCCTCCAGCTCGGCGCGGCCCAGCGGCCCCAGCACGAGGACGAAGCGGGCCTGCTGGTCCCACACGCGCGAGCCCAGCACCGCCTCGCCCAACCGCTGGTTGTGCCCGGTGACACCCAGCCGCGTCTGCTGCTCCTCGTCCAGCGGCAGCCAGGCGCCCTCGAAGGAGCGGCTCCGGGCCGGTACGCCGAAGAAGTCGGACACCACCGCCTCCAGCACGGCCAGCGAGCGGGGCCGTCGCGCCAGCAACCCGGCGTAGCGCAGCAGGGCCCTGTCCGGCAGCGAGGACGGGCGCCGGTCCCTCATTCCCTCCAGGCCCAGCCCCATCAGGGCGTACAGCCAGCCGGCCACCCCGTGCGTCTCCGGCGAGCCCACCTCCTGCCCCACCCGCCGCGCCTGGTGGGCCCGGTACCGCAGCGCCAGCAGGCGGTGCTGGAAGAGGTCGAGGAAGTCCCGCGGCCCGGTGTCCCCCTGTCGCAGCCGGTCCCTCACCCACTGGGCGAAGGGCAGTGGCAGGGGGCCATGGGGCCCGGCCAGTCCCAGGAAATGCACCGTCAGCTCCGGTGGCGCCCCCTCGTGCGAGGGCGGCGTCACGGAGGCCACGTCACTGCTCGGAAAGCCCATGTCCACCGAGGCGCGCAGGCGCACCGGCTCCTCGTCCGGCGAGGCACCCTCCCCTGGCCGCGGCGCCTCCGGGCGCAGCAGGGCCAGCAGGCGCACCGCCTGGAAGAAGTCGAAGCGGTAGCCCGCCTCGAAGAGGGCCTCCGCTACAGGACGGCCTGTTGCCCAGCCATGGCCGGCCATCGTTTCCACACCTCGCTGTCGGCGCCCTTGCGCCGCTTCATCACCAGCCGGGTGAAGGAGTTCACCGCGGCGTACAGTCCGAGGAAGCGGCTGAGCACCGCTCCCAACAGCACGGCGCTGCCGCCCACGTAGGCGGCCTCGTCGAGCACCAGCGTCACCTCCTGGCCGCGGCAGAAGCCCCGCCAGGCATCCGTCCCCGTCCGCTCCAGCGTCTCCCGGCAGCGCAGCTCCAGCAGGCCGCGCACCTGCTGCTCGGAGGTGGCCTGGGGCGACACGTCGTGCAGGCGCAACACCTCGCATAGGGCCTCCAGGCTCCGCGGGTCCGAGGACAGCGAGAGGTGGTTGAGGGAGAGCAGCGACACCAGCTTCCACAGCGTGGGCCCGCCCAGCGGCGGCTCCACCTGCGCGGTGGGCGCCGTCAGGCAGGAGATGCCCCGGAGCGGCGCGGCGTCCTCCATCTGCAGCGGGTGCCCGGGCGGCAGCTGCGCGGCCAGGTCCCGGTTGGTGCACAGGGTGTGGGCGAACAGCACCTCGTCCGCCGGCTGGTGCGGCCGGAAGTCCAGGTCCAGGAAGGTGAGGAGCAGCTCCGTGCCCGGCAGGTCCGCCCGTCCGGTGGGTCGCCGCCGCGCATGCCAGAAGGCCCGGTGGCGCCGGTAGTCCATGGCCGGGTGGCGGAAGGAGAAGAAGGGCTCCACCTCCCGCGCGCGCACCGAGGCCAGCGACGAGGCGGACACGGAGAGGACGGAGTGGATCTCCATCGTCCGCTCACGGTGCAGGTCCGGCACCAGCGGGTATTCGGTGCGCTGGTGGTCGATGCGGATGGGCTCGGTCGTCTTG
>NZ_DASVSO010000996.1:0-3515 GCF_036388035.1 Archangium sp. | reverse complement strand
CCCTCTCCTACGCCGCGCTGGAGGTGTTGCCGCAACGAGCGCGTGGTGGTGCTCATCAACGCGGATGGACCCACCGCGGGCAAGCCCATCGACTACTGGGTGGTGGTGGATCCCTGGCTGAACATGCAGCAGGCGCTGAGCACCAACGCCAACTGGTTGCGTCTGAAGGACCTGACGCCGCCCGCTCCCGCGCCCGCGGGCAGCCAGTACCGGTTGATCGACGCGGGGCACTTCAACCCCTCGGTGCGCGTGCTGACGGGAGGCTTCAGGGCCGCCGTCGGCTCGGTGGCGCACCCGGGCTGCACCGCGGACGTGAACAACAAGATCGGCCTCGCCGTGGGGACCACGGCCGGCTCCGCCAACATCTTCCCGCCTCCCTTCTGCTTCGTGCCCAACAACCTGCCGTGCACCTTCTGCTCGGGGATTGGCAGCGCGAGCAATCCCATTCGGGGGGCTGTCTTCTTCGAGCCGGACGGCTCGGTGGACTTCTACGATGCCGCGGGCAATCGCTCCCCGACGGGCTCTGGCTCCATCACCCTGGTGCCGGTGGGGGGTGGCGGTATCCAGACGTCCCAGGCCATCGTCATCACCAACACCGGCCTCGTCCGGACCTTCTCGGCCTCGAGGTGAACTCCATGCTGCGACGAGCTCCTTTCCTCCGGCGCGACGGCTTCACGACGATCGAGGCGATGGTCGCCGCGGTCGTGTTCCTCGTGGGTCTGGCGGGGTTGCTGGGCGCGCTCGTGCAGGCGCGCAGTGCCACGGGCCAGGCGCGCCGGCTCCTGCAAGCCTCCGACATCGCCAATGACCTGGCCGAGCAGATCCAACTCTGGCGCTTCGATGATCCCCGGCTCTCCGACACCCCGGGTCCATGCCAGGAAGATCCCATGGACACCGCGCACGTGCTGACGAAGCCGGGCACCGGCGCCTACAACGCCTATCGGGCGTGCATGCACGACGAGACGACCATCAACCAGCCGGGTTACACGTTCGGCGGTCTGAAGGATCCGGTCTTCGCCGATGAGAGCAACAACCTGACCGTGTACGAGCGCTTCTACATCGTTCGCAGCGACCTGGAGCCCGAGAATGGAGCGCGGCGCGTCCACATCTGGGTGAAGGTCCTCTACAAGGACGCGGGTGAGCCGCGCGTCGTGACCAGCCGCACGATGCGGGTGCAGATGGGAGGCCAGCAGTGATGCGGCGTCAACGGCAACGAGGCTTCACCCTCATCGAGTTGATGGTGGGCTCCATCGTGACCTTCATCACGGTGCTCGCGGTCTCCGCGGCCTTCCTCGGCTACACCCAGTCCTTCTACACGCAGGCGGGCATCCGCGGTGGGCAGGCGTCGCTGCGGCACACCCACCAGCTGGTGGTGCGCAACCTGCGCATGGCTGGCTACGGCATGGATCCGCCCAACGCCTTCGGCTTCCCGGCCGGTTGGCGGGATGATGCGACCCGCAACCGCTCGGATCGGCTCGTCTTCCGCATGCGGGATCCGGCCTTCGCGACGTTGGCCTCCGCCATCTCGGGCACGACCGTCACCCTGCCCGCGGACAAGCCGCTGCCCGCGCTGATGCGCAAGGGGCAGATCTTCCAGATCGCGTGTCCGGGCGGGCTCGCCTTGACCTACGTGCAGCTCAGCGCGGACGCGCCCGCGGGTGCCTTCACGATGAGCCTGGAGTCGCCCACCGGCACCTTCCCCCGGCTCAACAACTTCTCGGCGCCCTGCTTCGGAATCGCGTCAGGCGGGCTGCCGATGCACGTCTTCAAGATCGACGTCTACGACTACTCCATCCAGTTCGTCGACGATGATGGCATGCCCGCTACTCCTGGCCGCCCCTACCTGTTCCGCCGGCATGGCCTGGATGAGAAGGACCCCAACGCCTTCGGCGAGCCGGTGGCCGAGGACATCGAGGCGCTGCGCGTCATCTTCCTGAGGGAGAATGGCACGGAGTTCATCCCCAATCCCGGCGCGGAGGCCCCCGACTATGGGACGCCGCTCAACGATCCCAAGCGCCTCTCCGACCACCCGGCGAACATCCGCGCCGTGCGCGTGGGCCTGGTGGCGCGCACCAGTACCCGCGACGCGGGCATCAACCCGGGGCTGATGAACCTGATCCCCAAGTTTGGCGGGCGCCCGGAACTGCCCGGTGCCTACGGCTTCCGGCGCGTCCTGTCCGAGATGTCCGTGCAGATTCGCAACATGCGCTCCGCGCAGCTCCCCGTTCCCATCTACAGCAATGACGCGGCGACGGTGAACGCCTGCAAGGGCGCCATGCCGGATGACGAGCTCAACTGCGCTGGAGGCTGAGAGGATTTCCCCATGAAGAGACACTCCGGCAGTCGTGGTTCCGTGCTGTTGCTCGTGGTGGTGCTGCTGGCGGTCATCAGCCTGCTGGCGGCCGCCGCGCTGACCTTCTCCCAGAACGAGCTGGGCGCCGCCAGGAACGAGAAGACCGGTGACGAGCTGCTCGCGTGCGCGGACGCGGGCCGTCAGTACTTGCTCTCGCGCTTCAACGTCCTGGGCGTTACTCCCGCCTCGGCCCTCGTGCCCATCAACGTGGACATGAACGCCGCGACCGATGAGGACTGCCCCGACGCGGGACCGGTCCCCGCCGGGAAGCGATGTGCGCGCAGTGGCCACATCGGGCAGGTTCCTCAGGTCAATGTCTCGGGGATCAAGCCGCTACAGCTCACCGCAGGTGGGAGTTCAGAAGACACGGTGGATTCCAGTAATGGTAACGGGGATCCCACCTTGGGTGGAATTCCGCATAAGATTACCGTTCACTGCAAGGACGAATCCGGTCGCGAGACCGAGGTAGAGTTCGTGGTGAAGTTCGGTATCTAGGAGCTTTCTTATGATGCGCATCGACTTCGACGCCATGCGACGCACCCTGGGCAAGCCATTGGCGCGCCGGGTGGGACTGGCAGCGGGTGTGGTGATAGCGGGGGCCGTGGGCTTGCTGGCTGTGCCCAGCCTCTCGGGCAATGTGCCCATGCCCGATCGGGCCGCGTGCTGCACGGGCGCGGTGGCCGTGGGTGACACGATGATCAGCCCCGCCACGGGAGGCGACAAGGACTTCTTCGAAGTCCCCTCCACGCCCCCCAGCGCCATCTTCCTGGTGGGCAACAACGAGTCCATGCAGGAGTTCCCCGAGTTCTTGCCCGAGGTGGGCAACACCTCGGTGTTTGGCTGCGAGGATCCGGCGCTCGTGGCGGCGATGAGCTGGTTCGACAAGGACAGCGCCGACGTCACGAAGAACGGCTCCGTGGTGTACGACTCGGATGCCGACTTCGGTGCCACGCCGCAGTTCTTCAACCCGACCATGTGGTACCAGTCCCGTGGCCGGCGCATCGGCTGGGTGGTGGAGGACTTCCCGTTCTCCATGCACACGGACTTCCGTGCCATGGACGGCAACGACAACACCTGGTCGGCGTGCAACCGCGCGCTGAACTGGAGCGAGCCGTGGGGCTCTCCGGTCATCGCGAAGTGCGAGGCGTGTCTGGCGAGCAAG
>NZ_DASVSO010000995.1:0-8969 GCF_036388035.1 Archangium sp. | reverse complement strand
AGGAGATGTCGTAGACCACGCGACCCTTGGACGGCGCGACGCTGAGGATGTCCACCCGGCCCTTCTTGGACACCTGCCGCAGGAACAAGTCGAAGGTCCCCGCGAGCGACTCCGGGAAGGTGCCCGTGCGCAGCAGCTCCGACGGGAAGTCTTCCAGCACCATCTGGACATGGCCCCTGTCCGCCGCTTCCCGGCGGGGGTGGTACACGAGCTTCCCGCAGTCCCGGAACGCCTGCTGCCACGCATAGGTGGACCACTTGAGCAGGGCCTGGGGCGTCAGGCCGAAGAGCCGGATGGCCCCATCGAAGAACGACCGCAGCAAGGGGTAGGCCAGCATGCGGTCCGAGACGCCCGCGAAGAAGTCGCGGAAGCCCGGGTCCCCCAGCGTCTGGTGCAGGGCGTCCGACAGCTTGATGTTCTCCTGGAGGGAGACCCAGCCCAGCCGGGGCGTGGACTCGATGAGCGAGAGCAGCTCCGGCGGGACGGCGGCGAACGCCCTGCGCTGCTTGTCGGCCGGCAGGCTCCGGGCCGCCTCGAGGATCATCCTGGCCATGAAGCCGCGAATGGCAGGGGGCATGGTGGGCCCATCCTCCCATGAACGGAGGCCCACGCGGGGAGCGCTAGCGGACGAGGCGCAGCGCGCGGTAGCCCGGGACCTCCGCGGCGCGCGCGCGGACCTCGAACCAGTTGTCGTGGTACGGGTGGCGCCCGCGCACGAGCTGCCAGAGCGAGGAGAGCGCGTAGAGGGGGAGGAACAGCGGACCGAAGACGAGGGTCTGCAGGACGTGCGCGCGCTCATGGCGCACCAGCCGGACCTTTTTCGGGCCATCCTCCCCGGCGTACGTCACCACCGCGCCGAGGGTGAAGGCGGTGATGTGGAAGTGGCGCACGTACCAGGCGAGCGGCCCCCCGGGCTGCACGACGAAGTGGAGGATGTACTCCTCGTCCACCGAGTCGAGGCGCGCGAAGAGCATGGCGAGCAGCAGACCCAGCGCGGTCACTGGGAATGCCCAGAGGTAGCCGACGAGCCAGAGCACCTTCCTCATGGCTCCATGATGCCAGCCCTCCGCGCGGGTTCGCCCGCCCAACCCTCCGGACCTGTCTTCCATCGTCCACCATCCGCCACGGGTAGCGGCTTCCGGACAGGTGACGCCGGGAGCGACTCGTCCCGGGGAGGGGGTCATGCGTAACTCAGGGCCCATGGCTTCAGGCGAAGAGACCCCTTCCTCCTCCTCGGAGCCGACCCTGGCCCGCACCATGGGCCTGGGGGCGCTGACGGTCTACGGCGTGGGGGACATGCTCGGGGCGGGCATCTACGGGTTGATTGGCAAGGCGGCGGGCGTCATGGGCAACGCCGTCTGGCTGGCCTTCGTCATGTCCATGCTCGTCGCCCTGCTGACGGGCCTGAGCTACGCCAACATCGGCTCCCGCTACCCCCGCGCGGCGGGCGCGCCCTATGTCGCCCACCGCGCCTTCCGGGCGCCCTTCATCTCCTACCTCATCGGCCTGGGCGTGGCGGCCTCGGGCCTGACGTCCATGGCCACCGGCGCTCGCATCATCGCCGGCTACGTGCAGACCCTGGGCGTGCGGTGGCCCACCGAGCTGCTCGTCATCGCCTTCCTGGCGCTGCTCACGCTCGTCGTCTTCCGAGGCATGCGCGAGAGCACGTGGATGAACATCCTCTGCACGACGGTGGAGCTCTCCGGGCTGCTCATCGTCATCGCCGTGGGCGTGGGCTCCTGGGGCTCGGTCGACTACCTGGAGACGCCACCTCCCGCGGCGCAGGGGGACGCGGCGGCGGGCCTCACCGTGGGTCTGCTGCTCCAGGGCGCCGTGCTGACGTTCTTCTCCTTCATCGGCTTCGAGGACATCCTCAACGTCGCCGAGGAGGTGAAGCGACCGCGCACCACGCTGCCCCTGGGGCTGCTGCTCGCCCTGGTGATCGCCACGGTGCTCTACATCCTGGTGGCGATCACCGCGGTGTCGGTGCTGCCCTACCGCGAGCTGAGCCAGTCCAAGGCCGCGCTGGTGGACGTGGTGCGCAAGGCCGCGCCCGCCTTTCCGCCCCTCCTCTTCACGGCCATCAGCATCTTCGCGGTCGCCAACACGGCGCTGCTCAACTACGTCATGGGCTCCCGGCTGCTGTACGGCATGTCCCGGCAGGGGCTCCTCCCGGCGCGGCTGGGCCGGGTCCACCCCGTCCGTCGCACGCCCCATGTGGCCATCCTCGTGCTGGGGGTGCTCGTGCTGGCCCTGGCGCTGGCGGGGGACATCCGCCAGCTCGCCGATGCCACGTCGCTGCTGCTGCTGGGCGCGTTCGTGGTGGTGAATGGCTCGCTCCTCGTCCTGAAGCTTCGCCCGGGCGAGCCACGGGGCGCCTTCGAGGTGCCGGTGGGTGTCCCGGCCGTCGGTGCGCTGGTGTGCCTGGTGATGATTGGCGGCAGGGTGCTCGGCCATGAGGCGGATGTGCGCGCGCCCCTCATCGCGGGCGGCATCCTCGTGGGCATCGCCCTGCTGTACGTCCTCCAGCGGCCGAAGTACGTGGTGTTGGAGGAGGAGCCGGAGCGCCCCTAGACAGGCCGCCTGGTTTCCAGGCCTGGAGCCGGCGCACACGGTGGGGGCGCGTTATAGATTTTTCCCGATGACCGCCTCCCTGGAACAACCCTTTGCCTCCACCGAGACCGAGACGGTGGAGGCCCTCGTCTCACTGCTCCGGGGCCGCCGCCTCGTGGTGCTCACGGGGGCCGGGTGCAGCACCGAGTCGGGCATCCCCGACTACCGGGGGCCCGGTACGCGCGCCCGGGCCCGCAACCCCATCCAGCACCGGGAGTTCCTCACCAAACCCGAGGTGCGGGCGCGCTACTGGGCTCGAAGCCTGCTCGGCTGGCCCCGCTTCTCGTCGGCCCGCCCGAACGCGGCGCACCAGGCGCTCGCGGCCATGGAGCGTGAGGGGCGCGTGCTCGGCCTCATCACCCAGAACGTGGACCGCCTGCACCACGCCGCCGGCAGCCAGCGCGTCATCGAGCTGCACGGGGCACTCGCCCGGGTGCGCTGTCTGGAGTGTGAGGCGGTCGAGCTCCGGACGGAGCTGCAGGAGCGCCTGCTCGCGCTCAACCCCGGCTTCGCGGAGCGGAGCGCCGAGCCGCGGCCCGATGGGGATTCGGAGCTGCCGCTCGAGGCGGTGCGCTCCTTCCAGGTCGCCGGCTGCACCCGCTGCGGCGGGACGCTGAAGCCGGATGTGGTGTTCTTCGGCGACAACGTGCCTCCCCCCACCGTGGAGGCGGCCTTCTCGTTGCTGGAGCAGGGGGACGCGCTGCTGGTGGTGGGCTCGTCCCTGGCCATCTACTCGGGCTTCCGCTTCCTCCAGCGGGCCGCGGACCGGCACCTGCCCATTGGCGTCGTCAACATCGGCGAGTGCCGGGGCGTGGAGTTGGTGGACGTGCGCGTGGAGGCTCGCGCGGGCGAGGTGCTCCCCCGGCTCGCGGCGGCGCTCGCCAACGGCTGAGTTGGGTTGTGCGGCGCGGCGCTCCGGTCCAATCTCCCGGAGCCCCAGCGCCTCGAGAGGAGCGCATGCCCGCCGTCATCCGCCCCGCCACCCCCGAGGACCTGCCGGCGCTGGCCACCGCGCTGGCGCCGCTCCCGCTCTTCAAGGCCTATGGACTGGACGCCACGGCCCTGGCGGCCCGCTTCCGCGGCGCGCTGGAGCGAGGGGAGGGGTTGCTCATGGCCACCGACGAGCGCGGCCCGGTGGGCGTGTGCTGGTTTCTCACCCGGGGCACCTTCGGCACGGGCGCCTACCTGCGCACGCTCGCCATTCGGGAGGACAGCCACGGCTCGGGCCTGGGCGCCCAGCTCCTCGCGGCCTACGAGGCCGGGTGTGGAGACCCGCCCGGAGGCTTCTTCCTGCTCACCTCGGACTTCAACGAGGGCGCGCAGCGCTTCTACCAGCGGCACGGGTACCGGCAGGTGGGGCAGCTTCCGGGCTTCGCCGTCCCGGGTGTCTCCGAGCTCGTCTTCTGGAAGCCGCGCGTCAGGGGATGACTTCCGCCACCACGGGGCGCTCGGGCTCCAGGGTGGGCTGACACGTGGGCCAGCTCGTGTCCTCGAGCAGCGTCCCCACCGTGACGAGCTCGAAGCCGCGCTTGCGCAGCCCCTCGAGCATGTCCGGCAGCGCCTCGGCGGTGGCGAAGCGCTTGTGGTTCATGTGCAGCACCACGATGCCCCCGGGCTCGCCCTCCTCACCACCCAGTCCACCAGTCGCTTCGCGGTGACCATGTCGTCCGGGTCGCCCGAGGGCAGATCGTAGTTGATGGTGGTGAGCGCCGCCTGGGAGGCGAGCCAGGCAACGCGCGTGTCCACCTCGCCGAACGGCGGGCGGAAGTACTTGGGGATGCGGCCCGTCAGCTCGTACAAAATCCGCTGTGTTTTCTGCAGCTCCTCCAGCACCTTCCGGTCATCCTTCACCTGGGGCATGTGGGGATGCGAGAAGGTGTGGTTGCCGAACTCGAAGTTCGGGTACTGCGCGAGCTCCTGGACGTGCCTGGGGTTGGCCAGGGCCCAGCCGCCGCCGATGGAGACCAACGGGCCATGGACGCGGGAGATATAGCGCGGATGGCCCCTGCCGGGTTGGGTGTGCAACGAGCAGTGCACCCATGTGACGGGCCGTGCGGCACCCGAGGCGGAGATTGATGGACTCCTCGAATCCGGGTGCTTCCACCGCACCGGCCGAGGGGCTTGACTCGTGGCCCGCTCTGGCTCAGGCGAACAGCGTGAGGCTGAGCGACAGGTCCTGGTGGACGTTGCCCAGGCCCGGGATGTGGCCCTGCTCGCCGAAGGTACACAGGCCGAGCACGGGCACGCCCGGCAGCAGCCGCGAGAAGGTCCGCAGGCCCTCGTCGATGCGCGGCCCCAGCGCGCCCGCGCACCCGGCGCAGAAGATGAGCGTCGCGCCCTTCACGTCCCGCGTCGTCAGGTTGCCGTGCGCCAGCGCCGCGTCGATGAGGTGCGCCACCTCGGCCACGAGACCCTCGGCGGTGCCGGTCATCAGACACACCTCGTCCTCCGGCTCGATGAGGGCGAAGACGTCCACCGCTCCCGTGTCCGCGTGGATCTGGGCCGGGTGCACCGTCACGTAGTGGGTCCGGCTGCCCACGTCCCGGCGCACGGCGATGGGCCGCAGTGCCGTCTGCGCCAGGATGTTGCCGCCCGAGCTCACCTGGTGATCGATGGCTCCCTCCAGCCAGCGTCCCAGCACCCGCGCGGCGGGCTGGCCATTGAGCGT
Source organism: Archangium sp. (assembly GCF_036388035.1). Lineage (GTDB taxonomy): Bacteria > Myxococcota > Myxococcia > Myxococcales > Myxococcaceae > Archangium. The sequence goes on along the minus strand of NZ_DASVSO010000995.1, from coordinate 3,688 downwards.
CAGCAGGGTGCGACCCTGGGTCCTCGTGGCCCGGGCGCGCTCGCCCGTGGGGCTGTAGGGCGTGGACAGCGCCGTCCCCACCCGCCCCTCGCCGAAGATGCCCAGCAGCGACACGCCCGCGGGCACCGGGCCCTCCTGCGTGAAGACGCTCCACTGTCCGGCGATGGCATGGTCCGCGGCGCTGCCGCCCTGACACGGCACGTCCGGGCACACGCTCGCGATGCCCGTCAGCATCCCCTCCTCTTCGCCCGGCGAGGCGTTGAAGAGGATCATCCGCGGCATCTTCCCGCCGGCCTTCCGTACCAGCTCCCGCGCCGCGGCCTCACCCGCCCGGCGCCCCTCCGCCTCCTGGGAGGCGGCCACGAAGGCCGTCCCGGGTGCGCCGCCCACCAACATCACCGCCACCGCGCCGTGGCCCTCGTTGCGCACGCCGGCCGGCGTGAGGACGCCCAGCGACGTGGTCACCCCGTGCAGTGGCACTCCCGCCAACGCCTCCCGGAAGGCGGCGTGGACTCGCGTGACCTCGTAGTCCACCGTGGAGGTGATGTAGGCCGCCTGGGCGGGGACTCCTCCGAGCTGCGCCCGCGCCTGCTCCACCGCGGCCTGGACGGCCTTCACCGCATCCACGGCGTCTCCGAGCCCGACTCCAATGGCGATGGTCATGGTCCTGCCTCCGAAAGAAGGTGGGTGAGCTCCTGCAGCTCCGGGGCCGACAGGATTTGGGGAAGCACCTGCTCCAGACGCCGCAGGGCGTCGGGTGGATCCGGATCATTCGGGCCGATGCCGCGGACATTCACGCCGCTCATCATGATGAGACGTGCGACACCGAAGCCGAGTCGGCGCTTTTCGACGAAGGAGGTGATCCGACTGATCCTGTTGGCCATACGGTTTTCCCCTCACCGCGAGCGGATGGCGATCTCCGTGAGCTCCTCGTCCGTGAGCACCAGGGGGTTGGCCTTCATGCTGCTGGCCGCTTTCGCCCGAGCCACGAGCCGTGGCACCTCCGCTTCCGTCAATCCATAGCGCCCCAGGCCCGGCACGGCCAGCGCCTGGCACAGCTCCTTCACCCAGGCGATGCCCTCCTCGGCCCGCGCGTCCGCGCGGCCGGTGAGCAGCACCGCCAGCTCCTGGAAGCGGGGCAGGGCGGGGTGCGCGGGCGCCCGGGCCCGCAGCGCGCGCAGGTTCACCTCCAGCGTGGCGGGGAGCAGCGCCGCGCACACCGCGCCATGGGGCGCGTCGAACATGCCGCCCACCGGCGCCGCGAAGCCATGCACCGCCCCCAGGCCCGCGTTGGCCAGACACAGGCCCCCGAAGAGGCTCGCGAGCGCCAGGTCTTCCCGCGCCGCCGCGTCGGGCCCCTCCAGCACCGCGCGGCGCAGCGAGCGCGCCGAGCGGCCCAGGCCCTCGCGGGCCAGCGCGTCGGTGAGCGGGTTGGCGCGGGCCGAGAGGAAGGGCTCGAGGAGCTGCGAGAGCGCGTCCAGCCCGCTGGAGGCCAGCACCGCGGGCGGTACGCCCGCCAGCAGGTCGGGGTCCACGAGGGCCAGCCGGGGCAGCATGAGGGGGCTGCGCAGGCTCGCCTTCACCTGGGCCTCCTTCACCCCCAGCACCGCGTTGCGCGTCACCTCGGAGCCGGTGCCCGCCGTGGTGGGAATGGCCACCAGCGGCAGCGAGGGCTTCGTCAGCGCCTGCCCCCGCCCCACCACCTCCAGGTAGTCGAGCGGGTCTCCTCCATTGGCGGCCAGCGCGGCGATGGCCTTGCCCGCGTCCAGCGCGCTGCCTCCGCCAAACGCCACCACCGCATCGCAGGCGGTGGAAACGGCGGCGGCGGTGCCCTCCCGTGCCAGCGCCACGGTGGGCTCGCCCTCCACCGCGAAGGTGACACTGGGAAGCCCCAGCCGGGCGAGTCCCTCGCGCAGCGGCTCGGCACGCGTGGGGTCGCGACCGGTGACGAGCAGCACCTTGTGGCCACCCAGGGCCCTCACCGCCTCGGGGGCCTCGGCCAGGCGGCCCGCCCCGAAGACGATGCGCGTGGCGGTGGCGAACTCGAAGCCACTCACACCCATGTCACCACCCCGCGTCTTCGGGGAAGCGGTTGACGTACTTCCGGGAGGTGCGCGGCTCGGCCATCATCGGTGCCACGGTGTCCCGCCACGTCAGGTAGTGGGCCGTCTCCTTGTGGGCGGCCGGCGCCTGGGGCGACCTGTAGGCCTCGACGAGCACGAACCGCGTCGGATCCTCGGTGTCCTGGACGACGTCGAAGCGGGCAATGCCCGGCTCCTTTACGCTCTCACGGGCGTTGGCCAGGGTGGCCTCACGGAAGGCCTCGACCGACTCGGGCTTGACGTGGACGTGGACATGGACGACCAGCAGGCTGGTGGGCATGCCCCCAGGATACCGCCGCTGGGCATGCCACCTGGCTACGGGCTTGCGTTCAACCGGCATCCGAGCGTCCGATTTGTTATGCAGTGGCGGGAATGGGAAGACTCTTCTTCTTGGCCCTCGTGAACGTGGGCGCGTACTTCGTCCTGCGCCGGTTGTTGCCCAGCGTCCGTGAGGGGTGGCGCCGCCATGCGTTCCTCGGGATGTCGGGGCTCGCGGTGGCGGCCTTCGCCCTCCCGCTGGCGCTCGGGCTCGGCAGCCACGGCGTGCTGCCGGTGGTGGGCATGCCCCTGAAGCTCTTCGGCTCCGGCTGGTTCATCGCGACGGGGCTGGTGATGCTCCTCGGGTGGCCCCTCGCGCTCCTGCGCGGGCGTGGCGGGCGGGCCCGGGCGGGTCTGCTCCCCGCGGTACCCGTGGACAATGGAGGCCCGTCTCTCGGAGCGGCGCCAGGAGTCGACATGGGACGACGGAATCTGCTCGTTGGTGTGGGCCGTGCGTTGCCGGTGCTGGCGGCGGGGACGAGCTCCGCGGGCATCGTGGCCGGCTCCTCCGGCTTCGAGGTGCGCGAGGTGGAGGTGCGGCTGCGGGGCCTGCCTCGCGCGCTCGATGGCTTCCGGATCGGTCAGATCACGGACGTCCACGTCGGCGCGTTCATCGACGTCGAATACGTGCGCGCTTCGGTGGAGGCGATGAACGAGGCGCGGGTGGACCTCCAGGTGATGACGGGGGACCTGATCGACGACCTCGAGCAGCTCGACGGGACGATGGCGGCGCTCGAGAAGTGCCAGGCGCCACACGGGATGCTCGCCATCCTGGGCAACCACGAGCACTGGCGCGGGCTGCGGCGGATCCTCGATGCGTACGCGGCGAGCGCGCGTCGCGGGAGCCCCGTCCGCCTGTTGGTGGACGAGTCGCATGTGCTGGAGCACGCCGGGCAGCGGGTGCGCGTGGTGGGCGTGGACTACCCCATGAGCGGGCGGAGCATGAAGGTGAAGGGGGAGCGCATGCGGCGCTCGGCGGAGGTCGCCTTCCGGGGGACGTCTCCGGAAGAGGTGGTGCTGTGCCTGTCGCACCACCCGGACTTCTTCCCGCTCGCGGTGGAGCGGGGTGCCAGGCTCACGCTCGCCGGCCACACGCACGGCGGGCAGGTGGCGTTCCTCGGCATGCCGCTGTTCCGGTTCGCCTTCGACTACATGCTGGGTCGCTACCGGCGTGGAGAGAGCCAGCTCTACGTGTCGGGAGGCACGGGGCACTGGCTGCCGTTCCGGCTCGGCGTGCCGGCCGAGGTGTCCATCCTCACGCTCCGTGC
>NZ_DASVSO010000994.1:0-9000 GCF_036388035.1 Archangium sp. | reverse complement strand
TCCAGCAGCCGGCGCAGCGACTCGCCATCGGCGAACTCGGTGACGCGGGCGAGGCCGGCGTCCAGGGGCACCAGTCCGTGGACGCGCAGGATGTTGGGGTGCTCCAGCATGGAGGCGCGTTGCGTCTCCCGCTGCAGCCCGGCGGACAGCTCCTCATCCCGAGCGACCTCGGGGGGGGCCCACACCAGCACCACCGGACGGGGAGGGACTCCCTCCGGGAGCGCGAGCCCGAGGAAGGCGCGGGAACCCTCGCCCGCCAGCAGCGGGCCGAGGGGCTGATAGCGAACCTGACTCATTGGGACCCCATGCTAGAGGCCCCGACCGGAGGATCGCTAGAGCCCCGTCCCTAGAAAGGCAGGGTGACGTGGTACCTGTAGCGCCCGCGCTGCACCAGCAGCAGGACGCTCCGGGCGCTCCGGGCGCTCAGGAGCGCCTCCTGGAAGGAGGCAGGCTCAGCGACCGACTGGTTGTTCACCCGGGCGATCAGGTCCCCGGGCTCCAGCCCCACCTCGTCGGCCACCGAGCCGGGGCGCACGGCCTGCACGGACATGGCGCCGCGCACCGGCTTCACCCGCAGTCCCAGCCGGTTCCACGTCAGGGCCTCGATGAGCTGGGGCGGGAACTCCACGGGCGTCACCTGGAGGGTGCGCTGCCCGCCCTCGCGGAAGACGATGAGCGGGAAGGCGGCGCGAGCGGGGTAGCCTCGGGCGCGGGTGACGTAGTCCTCGGCGTCGGAGATGCGCGAGCCGCCCATCTCGGCCAGCACGTCGCCGCGGCGGATGCCGGCCTGATCCGCGGGGCTGCCCGGCTCCACGTCGCTGACGACGGCGCCGTACGTCCGGTCCCATCCGAGCTGCCGGGCCAGACGCGGCGACAGGTCCTGCGCCTCGATCCCCACCCAGGCCGGGCGCACCTTCCCGAAGCGGGTGAGCTCGTCCATGATCCGGCGCACCTTGTCGGCGGGGATGGCGAAGCCGATGCCCTGGGCGCTGGCGAAGATGGCGGTGTTGATGCCGATGACGTCCCCGTCCACGTTGAGCAGCGGCCCGCCCGAGTTGCCCGGGTTGATGGCCGCGTCCGTCTGGATGAAGTCGTTGTAGGTGCGCCCGTCGGCCTTGAAGGTGCGGCCCGTGGCGCTCACCACGCCCGACGTCACCGTCTTGCTCAGGCCGAAGGGGCTGCCGATGGCCACCACCGTCTCGCCGATCATCAGGTCCGAGCTGGTGCCCAGCTTCGCGGCGGGCAGGGCCTGCTTGGAGCTGACCTTGAGCACGGCCAGGTCGTTGTTGGCGTCGCTGCCGATGACGTCGGCCTCCAGCTCGCGCCCGTCGGCCAGCACCACGTGGATGGCCGAGGCGCCGCGGATGACGTGGTCGTTGGTGATGATGATGCCGTTGGGATCCACGATGACGCCGCTGCCCAGGCCCTGCTGGCGCTGCCGCTGCGGGGGCGCGCCGAAGAACTCCTCCATGGGCGAGCGCCGGCCCCGGAAGGGCGACTCCGCCTCGCTCTCGGTGCCGATGAACACGACCGCGGGGGAGACCTTCTGCACCACCTCCACGATCTCATTGCGGCGTCGGGCCTGATCGGCGCGGGCGCTGGTTCCACTGGTGAACGCGAGCGCGACCACGAGCAGCACTCCCCACCGGCTCACTGGCTTCTTCACGTCAAGTCCTCCCTGTGTACGGTTGCAATGTCGGGTGCGAGACGTCCTGATTGTCGGGAACCGCGCAGCATTTCCGACATTCCCGAGGACCGGCCTGGACGCGCCGCACCGGGTTGAATGGAATGCACCCATGAGTCTCGTCCTGGTAGCGGACGATGAGCCCGCGGTGCTCGAAGTGCTGAGCCAGGTCGTCGAGGACCTGGGGCACGATGTGATCCAGGCGCGTGACGGCGAGGAGGCGTGGAACCTCGCGCGTGCGCGCCGGCCGAACCTGGTGGTCACGGACCACATGATGCCGCGATTGAGCGGTCTGGATCTCTGTCGCAAGCTCAAGGGCGACGAAGTTCTCGGCCGTGTGCCCATCATCCTGTTGAGCGCGGTTCTCCCACATGGTGCGCCGGAGGCCCACGCCTTCCTCCACAAGCCCTTTGAGATCACCGACTTCGAGTCGCTGATCCGCCAGGCGCTGGCGGAGGCCCCGCCGTCGAAGGGCCTGGAGGGCTCGGCGGCGGTGGAGGCCCTGGGCACCTGGGTGGCCCTGGGTTTCGAGGGCCCCTTGTCCACGGCGCGCGCCCAGGTGGAGCGGCTGAGGACGGAGGGCCGGGCGGACGGCGGGGCGCTGGAGACGCTCGGGGCGCAGCTGCGGACGATGGAGGCCCTGTCTCGGGACTTCCAGGAGGCGGCGCAACTGGCGGCCCGCACGGTGATGTTGCGGCCGGTGATGGCGGACCTGGGGGTGCACCTGCGCCACACGCTGGAGGCGTGGAGGCAGGACAGGCCCCAGGTGCGCTGGACGCTGGAGGCCCCGGACTCGCGGGTGGAGCTGCGCTTCGATCCGGCGCGGATGGGCCAGGCGCTGGACGCGCTGCTGGGCCATGCCGAGCGGCATGGGGGCGAGGTGCGGGTGGAGCTGGAGTCCACGCCGTCGCTGGTGACGGTGCGGGTGAAGGACCAGGGCCCGGGCGTCTCGGACGAGGAGCTGCGGCACCTCTTCGAGCCCTTCCGCGCGGGAGGGGCCGGCAGTGGCCTGGGGCTCTTCATCGCCTCGGAGCTGGCGCGGCTGCATGGCGGTGGGCTCTCGGTGGAGTCCAGGCGGGGGCAGGGCACGACGTTCAGCGTGGTCCTCCCCCGGGGCTGAGGGGCTCTACTTGCGCTCGGACTTCAGCATCCAGCCGATCATCTTGTAGAGCAGCCGGGCGCCGACGTTCCCATCCCACTCGCCGCCCTCGGGATCCGGGGCGACCTCGGTGAGGTCGAACCCGACGATGGTGCGGCCGGAGCGGACCACGCCGGACATGAGCGCGACGGCCTCGGGGAAGGACAGCCCGCCGGGGACGGGCGTGCCGGTGTGAGGGCAGAGCACGGGATCCAGCCCGTCGATGTCGAAGGACAGGTAGACGTGCTGGGGCAGGCCCTTGACCATCTCATCCACCTGACGATTCCAGGGGATGCCGTCGAAGCGCTTGTGGTTGATGTCCGAGTCGAAGAAGGCGCGGACGCGGCCGCCGGAGGCCTCGATGTAGCGGTGCTCGTCCTCGCTCATGTCGCGGATGGCCACCTGGACGAGCGACTTCACGCCTGGAATCCGCTCGGCCACGTTGTGCATGATGGAGGCGTGGGACCAGGTGAAGCCCTCGTAGGCATTGCGCAGGTCCGCGTGGGCATCCAGGTGGAGCACGCCGAGGCCGGGGTACTTCTCGGCGTGGGCGCGGATGATGCCGAAGGAGATGGAGTGGTCCCCGCCGATGGCGCCCACGCGCTTGCCCTTGGCGAGCCACTCCTTGGCGGTGCGGTAGACGGCCTCGTGGAGCTGCTCGCACAGCTGGTTGACCTCGGCGGAGGCGGCCTGGAGCTCGGCGTTGGCGTGGTCGATGCCACCGGCCTCGACGATGGGGACGGCGCGCTCCTTGGCGCGGGTGTTCCAGGCGCGCCACTGCTCGGGCTCGGGCAGCAGGGCGATGCCGCGCTCATAGGGGCGGCCGGTCTCGACGTCGAAGAGGTCGACCTGCCGGCTGGCCTCGAGCACGGAGGTGGGGCCCTCGGAAGTGCCACCTCCGTAGCTGGTGGTGGCCTCGAAGGGTACGGGGATGAGGACGACGTGGGCCTCCTCGGCGGAGTGGGGAAGGCCGAAGATGCCGGAGCCGGGGGCCGCGGCGGCGCTAGGGTCGAAGGCAGCAGGCATGGTGGCGGCGGAGGATAAGGGTCCGGGTGCGCTAAGCAACGATCCTCTGCACGGAAACCATTTCCCCGGTCCCCCCGGTCTCCCTCCCTGGGGAAGCCCCCGTCAGGGCCCCGCCTGGAGGCTCCCTGGGGAGGCGGGCGGGCGTGAGGCCGGCTCAGGCCAGTACCCAGAAGCCTCCGAGCATCACCGAGCCGAACGAGGCCACCCCGGGCACGTGGCGCATGAGCGCCTCGCGCTTGGGCATGGCGTTGGAGCTGGCCGACAGGGCCGCGGTCAGCGCCGCCATGGCCACGGTGCTGCCGAAGGCGAAGCCACCGAGGAACAGGGCCCGCCACGTCGCGGAGGAGGCCACCGCCGCGGGCAGCAGCATCAAAACGGCTGCCGCGCCCGTCATGCCGTGGATGAAGCCGATGGTGAGCACGTTCCGGGTCGTGGCCCGCCTCCCGGCCGGGGTCGTCTGATCGCTCGGAGCACGGTGGGTCAGCCAACGGCGCAGGCCCATCCCCCCGGTCACCAGCAGTGCCACGCCCGCCAGGCGGTCTCCGTAGGTACTCAGCACATCGAGGTCCAGGGCCGCGGCCGCCATCGCCACGCCCGCCGCGCAGAGCAGGGTTCCGAAGGCATGCCCCAATCCCCACATCAGGCCGACCCGCCAGGCCCTCCGGCCGATGCCGACGGAGAGAGGTGCCAGGCTCAGCAGATGATCCGGGCCAGAAACGGCGTGGATCGCACCCGAGCCCAATCCAGCAAGCGCTGCAACCATGGTCTTGCCTCTCCTCTTCTGGTGACCGACACACACACGTCGACCCCCCATGAAGAGAGAATGCGGACCGAGGCCTGATAAATCCAAGATAACCTTTTCATCACGCTGATAGGTACTGGCTATCATCAGGAACAGCGGGCAGGCAGTCACACGAGCGCCTCCTGCGGGTCAGGGTCGCGGACGGAGACCTTCCCCCGCGCATCCGGCTCCGCTCGCCGGGACTTCCGGTCAAGCTGGTAGCGGCCGTGGCACTCTCCTGAGAATCTGGCGCGCATGCGCCACTGCCCGCGTCTGACCCGGTTCACCTCGGGACTCCTGCTGTCGCTGCTCCTCGCCACGGGCTGTGCGTCCGTCCGCGGGCGCGCGACGCAGGCGGCACTCTCCCGGCTGGACATCTCCCTGTGTCCGGACAGGAGCCTGGAGCTGCCCGCGCCGCCCGGCTTCACCCCCGAGTTCACCGTCATCCAGCTCAACGACATCTACCGGATCGGCCCGGTGCGCGGCGGCCGGGCCGGAGGGTTGAGCCGGGTGGCGGCCCTGGTGGAGAGGACGCGCTCGGAGGGCCAGCCCGTCTTCCTCGTGCACGCGGGGGACTTCCTCTTCCCGTCCGTGGAGAGCGATCTCTTCGGGGGTCGGATGATGGTGGACGCGCTCAACTTCCTGGATCGCGAGCTGAAGGGAGGCGAGGCGTCGACGCGCGGGGAGTTGCTCGTGGTCCCCGGCAACCACGAGTTCGAGAAGGAGGAGGCGGGTCCGCTGGTGGAGGCGCTCGGAAGGTCGGAGTTCCGGTGGATCGCCTCCAACCTGGAGCTCACGGGTGCCGCCTCGGGCGTCTCGGGCAGGGTCGCCCGGGACGCGCTCTTGCAGATGGGGGGAATGAAGGTGGGCATCTTCGCCCTCACCCTCGAGGAAGGGCTGACGGGCAGGGCCTACGCGCGGACGCCCGACGGGTACCGCGCGAGCGCCGAGGAGCGCATCGCGGAGCTGGAGCGGCGCGGGGCGGAGCTGCTCATCGGCATCACCCACCTGCGGATGACGGACGACGTGCCCCTGGCCCGGAAGCTGCGGGAGCGCCACCCGAAGCTGCTGTGGCTCGCGGGGGGGCACGACCACACGTGCATGTACAGCCAGCCCTCGGCGCTGGTGACGAAGGGGGACGCCAACGCGGTCCGCGTCTGGCGCCTCGTGTTCGGCCGGGACGGGACCGGGGCTCCCGCCCTGCGCGCGGAGATGCTCTCCCTGACGGAGGCCTACGAGACGAGCGCCCGCTACGACGCGAACGTCTGGGCGCCGAGCCTGAAGGAGCTGGAGGAGAAGCTCCCCGGTTACAGCGAGGTCATTGGCAAGGCCCGGGTTCCACTCGAAGCCCGTGAGCAGTGCATCCGCAACATGGAGACGAACCTCGGCAACTACCTGACCGACCTGATGCGCGCCGAGGCCGGCCCGACCGCGCCCGCCCAGGACACCCTCGCGGCGGTGAACGGGGGACTGATCCGGCTCGATGATCGGGTGGACGGGGTGTTGAGCGGCGAGTTCCTGGAGCGGACCCTGGGCTTCAAGGCCCCCGTGTGCCGCGCGGAGGTCCGGGGCTCGGACATCCAGAAGCTGCTGGAGTACTCCGTCTCGGGCAACCCCGGGGAAGGCCGCTTCCTCCAGGTGTCGGGATTGCGGTTCACCTTCACGCGCGAGCGGGCCCCGAACAGGCGCGTCACCTCGGTGGAGGTGGGCGACGTGCGCGGCGGCTTCTCTCCCCTCGAGGAGGACAAGACGTACGTCCTCATGACGCTCGAGCGCATCATGAAGAAGCTGGAGAGCGAGGGGCGGAAGAAGTACCCGCTCACCTGCGGGCGCGACCTCGAGGACCTCCTCCGGGAGGGGCTCGGGAAGGAGCCCGAGGGCATCGCTCCGCGCAAGGAGGGGCGCATCACCGAGCTGAACGCGCCCGACTACTGTCCGGAGCCCGCGGCGGCGCCCTGACTCACTCCCAGCGCAGGACGAGCTTGCCCACCGACTCGTTCTTCGCCATCCGGGTGAGCGCCTCGCGGGCCTCGCGCATGGGGTACACGGCATCCACCACCGGCGCGAGCGCCCCGGACTGGAACAGGGGCAGCAGACTCCGCTCGGCGGCCTGGGTGAGGGCCATCTTCTCCTCGGGGGGCCGGCTGCGGAGCACGGTGCCGGTGATGCGCAGCCGTCGGGTGAGGATGACGCTCAGGTCCGCCTGCACCTGCGAGCCGGCCACCAGGCCCACGAGCAGCACGCGCCCCTGGGGAGCCATGGCGCGCAGCGTCTCCGGGAGGTAGTCGCCGCCCACGAGGTCCAGCGTGAGGTCCACGCCGCGTCCCCCGGTGGCCTCCCGGACGGCCTCGGCGAAGCGCGGAGGCGAGGCGTCACACAGCAGCGTCTTCTCCACGCCCCAGGCGGAGGCGCGGGAGAGCTTCTGCGCGTTGCGTCCCGTCCCGAAGACCCGGGCCCCCATGGCGCGGCAGAGCTGCGCGGCGGCGGAGCCCACGCCACTGGCCACGGCATGGATGAGGACGGACTCGCCCAGGCGCAGCCCGCCCTGGAGGACGAGCGCGTCGAAGGCGGTGAGGTACGCCTCGGGGAGCGCGGCGGCCTGGGGGAAGTCGAGGCCCTCCGGCATGGGGAGGGCCTCGCGCTCGTGGGTGGTGAGCTGTTCGGCGAAGGCCCCTCCGCCCACCAGTCCCATCACCCGGTCCCCCACCTTGAACCGGCGCACGAGCGAGCCGGTGGCCACCACTTCCCCGGCGTACTCGAGGCCGGGCACATCCGCGGGGGCACCCGGAGGCGCGGGGTAGCCGCCGCGAAGCTGGAGGAGGTCGGCGCGGTTGAGGGCGGTGGCGCGCACGCGCACGAGGAGCTCCCACGGGCCGGGAGCCGGGGCGGGACGCTCCTCGAGCTCGAGCACCTCGGGGCCGCCAGGACGGGTGATGCGGAGGACCTGCATGGAGGGCACCTCGGGGGGATTGAACCGGGACAGTGAAGCACGAGGCAGGGCGCGCCCTAGACGACGAGGTGCGTGACGAGGGTGAAGTAGGTGAAGAGGGTGATGTTGTCGGAGATGGCGAGCACCAGGGGCGCCGAGGCCATGTGGGGGTCCACGCGGAAGCGGTGGAAGAGGAAGGGCAGCACCGCGCCGAGGCAGGCGGCGAGCGAGGTGGACAGGGTGATGGCGATGAAGAGGACGATGGGGAAGGCGAAGTTGGCGGCGTAGATGCGCCCGAGCAGGGCCACCACGATGGCGGCCATCATCCCGGCGAGGCTGGTGCCGATCACCTCGCGGCGCACGTGGAGCTTGTCCACGCGCTGCTCGGCGAGCATGGAGGAGGAGACGGCGGTGGTCTGCACCCCGAGGCTCTCGGAGAGGACGAGCACCATGGGGATGAAGGCGGCCACCACGACGAGCCGCTCCACGGTCTGCTCGAAGAGCCGGGACACGGTGGCCGCGAGGAAGCCGCCGCCGATGTTGACGAGCAGCCAGGGGAAGCGCCGCAGGGCCATGAGGAGCGGGCGCGTCTCCTTCATCTCGTCCTGGGGGAGGCCGACGAAGCGGTACACCTCGCCGCGCACGCGGCCCTCCACCTCGTCGAAGAGGGTGTCGGAGAAGGTGTCGACGAAGTTGCTCACCTCCACCACGCCGAGGATGCGGTCCTGGGCGTCCACCACGGGGAAGGCGAGGAAGCGGTAGGTGACGAAGAAGTCCTCCACCAGCGAGTCCGGCGCGTCCGCGGGGAGCTTCACCACGCGGGTGAACATGATGGAGGAGATGCGCTCCTCGGGGGCGGCGCGGATGAGCTTGCGGATGGGCACCACGCCCACCAGCCGGCCGTCGGGGTCGACGGCGTAGCAGTAGAAGATCTCATTGCTGCCGGGGGCGGCGCGCGTCTTCTCCAGCGCCTGGGCCACGGTGTCCCCGGCGCCCACGGAGACGAAGTCCCGCGAGAGCCGGTCGCTGCGCAGCAACGAGTGTTCTTCGTCAGGGGGAGAGGACACGCGGGGACTGTAAACGCGCTGGCCCGAGCGAGCGTCAAGGCTTATGAGTACGGCGTGTCCACGACTGTCCGAGAGTGCGCCACCTGCCGGAAGCCGGTCGCCCCGCGTGCCGAGAACCCGGCGTATCCCTTCTGCTCCAAGCGCTGCCGGATGGTGGACCTGGGGCGCTGGCTGGGGGAGGAGTACCGCGTGCCGGATCGGCAGGCGGACGAGCAGGAGGATGAGCTCCCGGCGGGGCAGCATCCCGAGCGCACGGACGGCGACGCGTGAGCGGGCTGTGCGACCTGCACTGCCACCTGCTGCCGGGGGTGGATGACGGGGCGCGCACGCTGGAGGACGCGGTGGAGATGGCGCGGGCGCTGGTGGACCTGGGCT
>NZ_DASVSO010000993.1:0-4162 GCF_036388035.1 Archangium sp. | reverse complement strand
GGCCTACCTGCGCTTCTGCTGCCAGGCGCTCACCTCGGGCATGGCGCGCTCGCGCAGCGCCACGTCCTGCGACACCCGCTCCAGCGTCTGCTCGGTGGCCTGCTTCGCCTCCTCCACCGGGTGGGCCGCGAGCAGCTTCCGGGCCTCGTCGAGCTGCTGGCGCTCGCGCAGCGCGCCCAGGGACTCCACCACCCGCCGCAGCAGCATGGGCGCCCCGCCCGTCCTCGCCAATGCGTCCTGTATGCGGTGTTCGATACCTGAGCGTTCAGGTTAAGGATACGACTAAGGGGTGGACTAATTTCGTCACGCATCATATGAACTAGTCCACCCTGGGGCATAAAGTGGCGTCAGACCTGGGTGATAGACGGGATTCATGGCGGACGAAAAGAACGGAAACGTTGACCATTTGTTCCACGTCGCTCGGCTTGGACTTGCTGGGCGAAGGGACGAACTCGCGACCTACCTCCACAAGGTGGCCCGCGTCTTGGGGCGCACGGACCCGGAAAGCGCCGCGAAGTTGCAGGACCTCCTCTCCAGCCCACAGCCAGCTAGCGCCGCCCCAGGGGCCCTGCGCAGTGCAACCATGGCGGCGGTACCGGTAGACCTTGAGTCGAGGATGAGCCTGCTGAAGGAGGAGTGGCCGACTCTAGACTCGGAGCCGAAGTGGCCGTCCGGGGTGAGGCGCGAGCTGGACCAAGTGGTGCTTGAGCGGCGGCGTGCCCGAGAGCTTCTTCAGGACGGCATCGCTCCGACGCGCTCGGCGCTCTTCACCGGGCCACCGGGGGTTGGCAAGACGCTGGCGGCCCGCTGGGTGGCCGCTGAACTCGGGTGGCCGCTGCTCACGCTCAATCTCTCGGCAGTGATGAGCAGCTACCTTGGTCGCACCGGCAGCAACGTGCGCAACGTGCTTGACTATGCCAAGGGTGTCGAGTGCGTGCTCTTGCTTGACGAATTGGACGCCATTGCTAAGCGGCGCGACGATGGCGGAGAAGTAGGAGAGCTCAAGCGATTGGTGACGGTGCTCCTCCAGGAAATCGACGAGTGGCCAGCCTCTGGTCTGCTCATTGCCGCGACCAACCACCCTGACCTGCTCGACCCGGCGGTCTGGCGTCGGTTCGAGCGGATCGTCGAGTTCCCGCTGCCGGACGAGGACACAGTGCGCGCACTCGTGGCCGACCTGCTCGTTAACCGGCCGGAAGTGGACTTCGCGCAGATAGCGCCCGCCCTGACACTGCTCTTCAAGGGGCAGAGCCAAGCGCTTATCAGACGCGACTTCCAGCGTGCGGTCCGCAACGCGGTGGTGCATGGGCTCCCCGTGCAAGACGCGCTTCTTGCGCTGGTGCGGGAGCGGGCGGGTCAGTTCGACCGCAAGACGCGGGCGGACCTGAGCGCGGCGCTGTTGAAGGCGGGTGTCTCCCAGCGATCGGTGTCTCAGCTTACAGGCGTGAGCCGCGACACCATCCGGCGTTCACATCGGCGGTCGAGCAAGCAATCCCACTGAGCAGGAGATAATGACATGGCGGACGTGAAGAACTTCCTGATCGGCGAGGGCGAGCGGCTCGTGACGCGCATCCCTGCTCCCCTCCGGAAACCTCCAGAAAAGTGGATGCCTTACAAGTTCTTGCAGGCACGTCAGCGGCTAAGTTCGCGCGTCGCCCGGCTGTCCAGCGATCTGGAGCAGGCGCCAGATGCGCTCTTCCCCGGTGACCGCGCGGTCGCCCTGCTGACCTTGCACCCAGCCTTCATCGCCAAGAGCTATTTCCCGGGCGGCCTCCTGAAGGAGCTGCAACTGGACATGGTCGGCAGCCGGCCCCGCACGGTTACTCCCGAGGTCACCAAAAACCCCAACCAGCCGGCCGTCACCTCGGAGCTCTTCGTCGCGGGCGAGCGCGACGCCTTCCGCAAATGGGCCAAGGAACTGCCGCAGTGGACTGAGGGTGGCCGGTTCGAACAGCTCGTGCGGTTGGAGGACGTGCGCCTGCCCAAGATTGAGGACAAGCTGCGCGGTTTCACCAAGGAGCAGTCGGGCCAAATGCCTATCGAGGTGGTCCTGCATGCAGATGCGGTGACCGGCGGCTTCGTCCTTGAGGGCTTCCGCCGCTACCTCGGCAGTCTGGGGCTCAACGACAAGCTCGAGGAGCGCATCCAAGTCGGCGGGCTAACCTTTATTGCGCTGGACGCCCCGCGCGAATTGGTTGAGCGCATCGCGGCTTTCAGCTTCCTGCGCGTCATTCGTCCGCTGCCCGTGCTGCGCGCCGTCTGGCCGGACGCACCCCGGGCACCCGCGTCCGAGCCAGTCGCCACGGCCGTGTTGCCGGCGGTGACCGCCGCCAGCCAAGCGCTCCGAGTAGCAGTGCTCGACGGCGGTGTGCCGCCTGGGTCCGTGCTCAACCCGTGGGTCACCAGCCAGAGCGTTGGCAACGTGGTGAGGCCCACCGTGGAGCAGATTGCCCACGGCCTGCAGGTGACCTCGGCGCTTCTCTTCGGGCCGCTTGAGCCCGGCAAGACGCCCCCGCCGCCGCCCGCCGCTGTAGATCACTTCCAGGTGGTGGATGCGCGCGACGACAAGGACCCGAGCCGCAACTACTACCGGGTGCTTGGGCGGGTGCAGGATTTCCTGAGCCGCCGCTCGCACAGCTTCGTCAACCTGAGCATCGGCGCCGCGCTGCCCGTGGTGGATGACGAGGTCCACCCCTGGACCGCCATCCTCGACCAGCACTTGGCGTCCGGCGACATATTCATGACGGTGGCCTCCGGCAATGGCGGCCACCACCCAACCGGCAGCGGTATGGAACGCGTTCAATCGCCTGCGGATTCTGTCAATGCCCTGGTCGTCGGCGCGTGCGACTCGACGAAGAAGTCGTGGCAGCGGGCTAGTTATAGCTCCTACGGCACTGGGCGCAGCCGTATGAAGCCGGACGGCGTGGCCTTTGGTGGCACAAACCATACGCCCTTCTTCGCGCTAGCGGACCCGCACGGCAAGCTGCGTGGAGTGTACGGCACGAGCTTCTCGGCGCCGAACGCGATGCGGACCGCCATGATGATGAGGGGCGAACTCGGCCCAGTCCTCCAGCCCCTCGCTCTGCGCGCCCTGATGGTGCACGGGACGGAGCGCGGCCGGCAGCCGGTGAAGGAGGTCGGCTGGGGACGTTTCCCCCAGGACCCGAACGATCTGCTGGTGTGCGGCCCTGGCGAGGCCCGCATACTCTACCAGGGCACCTTCCTGCCCGGCAGCTACTTGCGCATGCCCATCCCGATCCCTCCAGGCGGTATCACGGGTCAGAAGGTAGAAATCGGCGCCACGTTCTGCTTCGCATCGCCGACGGACCCGGAGGACCCGCTGGCGTACACGCGCGCCGGTCTCGACATCACCTTTCGGCCGAACTCCAAGAACTTGGCCAACCCCATGGCGAAGAGGCCCGTCGCGGAGTCGAGTTCCTTCTTCACCGCTAAGAAGGCCTACGCCACCGAGCAGGAGTTGCGCGACTCGCATAAGTGGGAGACGACTCGCCACGCACAGCACCGCTTCAAGGAGGCGGACTTGGTCGAGCCCTGCTTCGAGGTGCACTACAACGCCCGCGAGGGTGGGGCGCCAAGCCAGGGCGCCACCAGCATTCGTTACGCGCTTGTGGTGACAGTCCGCTGCCCGGGAATGCCGGACCTCTACAACCGCATCCTGCAGCACTACCGCACGCAGCTTCGGCCGCTCGTTCCGCTCGCCATCCAGGTTCCGCTGCCGCGCCGTTAAAATTCATCTCCACACACCAAGAAGGAAAGCAACATGGCAGATCAGAGAGAAGAGGAGTTTGAGAGGCACCGAGAGCAGATGCTGCGCGAGTTGTCCGCCTTCGCAACTATTGATTCGGCACTGAAGGTGAAGACGAGTTCGCTGGACAGGACACCGCGAGAGAATCTGGAACTGCTCGCCATCCATGCCCTGAGTCGCGCGAACGACCACGCTACGCACGCGCTCAACATCCTGGAGACCATGGGCAAGAAGCCTGAGAAGAAGCACAGCTCCTTCCACGTCTCGATGGAGTAGCTGGAGCGCTCTCAGAGGGTGTTGAACTGCTCCTCGGAGCCAATGGGGCGGCCCAATCCGTGGCCCAAGTCCTTGAGCCTGCTCGGCTGCTGGGGTGCCCCGACATCCTGTGCTTGCTCG
>NZ_DASVSO010000992.1:0-12989 GCF_036388035.1 Archangium sp. | reverse complement strand
ATGTCCGGCACTGGTAGGCCCGGGCGCGTGGGCTTGACCCACCGCCCCCGGGCGAGCAGATACGACTCGTGACACAACCGCCCTCAGGACCCCCTCCCTTCGGCAAGCGCTGGCACACCCGCGAGGACAGTGGCATCCGCCTCGATGCGCGGCTGCGCTGGTGGCACGACGACGAGCCCATCGAGCACCCGCGCATCATCGAGCTCTTCAACACCTCGCTCGTCCTCGACGGCGAGGGCCGCTACCAGCTCCAGATTGGCAAGGACTGGTGCTACGTCCAGGTGGAGGACGCGGCCTACGAGGTGCGCACCGTGGACGTCACCGCGGACGAGCGGGTGTCCGTGCGCCTGAGCGACCGTACCGCCGAGGCGCTCGACCCGGCCACCCTCGCCGTGGGCCCTGACGGCGTCCTCACCTGCCAGGCGAAGGGCGGCCGGGCGAAGGCGCGCTTCTCCCGGGACGCCCAGTACCAGCTCGGCGAGTTGCTGGAGCAGGACGAGGGGGGCCACCTGTTCCTGCGCGTGGGACAGCATCGCCTCGCGGTACCGGTGTCGTTCGAGGCCCTCGGCGCCTAGGCCGTCGCCGTCGGAGCTTCCAGCTCGGCCGGGCTCGGCGCGGCGGGCACCGGGAGGGCCATCCCGACCAGCTCACGGGCGAGCGCCTCCAGCGTATCCGGGTGCTCGCGCAGCCACTCCGTGGCCCGCTCCCGGCCCTGGCCGATGCGCTCCCCGCGGAAGCTGAAGTGGCTGCCGGCCTTGTCCACCAGCCCCGACTGCACGCCCAGGTCCAGCACCTCGCCGGCGCGGTGGATGCCCACGCCGTACAGCAGGTCGAACTCCGCCTCCTGGAAGGGCGGGGCCACCTTGTTCTTCACCACCTTCACCTTCGCCCGAGTCCCCACCACGGCCTCGCCGTCCTTGAGGTTGCTCGTGCGGCGGATCTCCATGCGCACCGAGGAGTAGAACTTCAGTGCGTTGCCGCCCGTGGTCGTCTCCGGGTTGCCGAACACCACGCCGATCTTCATGCGAATCTGGTTGATGAAGATGATGCAGCACCCCGAGCGGCTCACCGCGCCCGTGAGCTTGCGCAGCGCCTGACTCATCAGCCGCGCCTGCACGCCCATGTGCGCGTCCCCCATCTCGCCCTCGATCTCCGCGCGCGGCACGAGCGCGGCCACCGAGTCCACCACGATGAGGTCCACCGCCCCCGAGCGCACGAGCTGCTCGGTGATCTCCAGCGCCTGCTCGCCGGTGTCCGGCTGGGAGATGAGCAGCTCCTCCACGCGCACGCCCAGCTTGCGCGCGTAGTTGACGTCCAGCGCATGCTCCGCGTCGATGAAGGCCGCCACGCCCCCCTGCGCCTGCACCTGCGCGATGGCGTGCAGGGTGAGCGTCGTCTTGCCCGAGGACTCGTTGCCGAAGATCTCCACCACACGCCCGCGCGGGTAGCCGCCCACCCCGAGCGCCCGATCCAACCCCACCGAGCCCGTGGGGATGACCGCCACCCGCTGCTCGCGCACCTCGCCGCCCAGAGGCATCACCGCTCCCTTGCCGAACTGCTTCTCGATCGCCGCCACCGCCGCCGCCACCGCCTTCAGCTTCTCCGTCAGCTTGTTCATCGTCGCTCCTCGCCGCCCTTCACATGAGTGGGGCTGCGCCTGGGGGCCGGGATGGCCCGGGCGCGCCGGGAGGAGCTTGAGCAACCGCCGTGCCGTGCGCGTCTCCCTCGGAGAGCGTGGAGCGGAGGCGTCTCGTTTCGCGCGAAGCGTCCCGCACGGTGGAGCGGTGGGGCGCGCCGCGGGCAGAGGACCCTCCGGGCTCGGTTTGGAGAAACCTGTCCAACAGTCGGACAGGTTTTTGAAAAGCGCGGCCGGGAGGCCCTGGCTCTCGAGGTCAGGGCCCCCGCCGGGCGCGGTTGCGAGCAACTTGTCCACTTAGTGGACAGGTTCGGCAAGAGCGCGACCGGGAGGTCGACGGTTTCGCAGGGGTCGCGGCTTGCGTGCGCGGAGTGGAACTGGTGGCGATGTCCGTCACCCCTGGAGGGACAGAGGGCTCAGGCCGGGGCGCCGGAACTGTCGGGCACGTTGAGACCCTTGGTACGTCCTGACGTGGTGGCGTCATCCGGAACGCCGCCCTCACCGCCGATGTCCCGGTGGAGCTGGATGATGATGTCGCGCACCTGGGTCACGAGGGCATCACGCGCCGCCCCTTTGAGTCCCGCGGTGGCGATGGGCTGGCCCACCTTCACCCGGATGGGGTGGCGCTTCAGGCGGATGCTGCCCTTGGGGAGCATCTCGCGTGTGCCCTCGACGGCGATGGGAATGATGGGGACTCCCGCCTCCACGGCCAGCGCGAAGGAGCCCTTCTTGAAGGGGAGGATGAGCCCATCCTTCGAGCGCGTGCCCTCGGGGAAGGCGAGGATGTTGGAGCCGGCGCGGATGCGCTCGCCGGCGAGCTTCAGGCCGCGGACGGCCTCGCGCGGGTTGGAGCGGTTGAGGAAGATCATCCCCGTGCCCGCCATGTACCAGCCGAGGAAGGGAACCCACTTGAGCACGTGCTTGGCGATGAAGCGGATGTTCACGGGAATCACCGCGAACGCCACGGGGATGTCGAAGCCGGACTGGTGATTCATCAAGAAGATGTGAGGCTTGCTCCAGTCGACATCTGGCAGGGGCTCGACGAGCAATGGCGAGCCGGTGATGCGCCAGTGCATGGGGGCCCAGAAGCGCCGCGCCATCATCAGGGGCACCTCCCCATTGAGCGTGAGGAGCGCCGTCAGCCCGGACACGGTAATCCAGAACACCAGCCACAGGATGAGGAAGACGGCCTGGAAGAGTGCGATGAGGGGGGACAGGAGCTTCATCAACTGGCCTTCTAGCTCGTGAAACCACCGTCGGGTACGGGGTAGACGCGCGGACGTCGATTCCGTTGAATGGGAGCCCACCGGGAGGAATTTCCTGAACATGACGACTCCACGCGACACGCTTCCCCACGTGGTCATCCTCGGTGGTGGTTTCGGCGGTCTGTACGCGGCGAGGTCGCTGCGAAAGGCGCCGGTGCGCGTCACCCTGGTGGACCGGCAGAACCACCATCTCTTCCAGCCGCTGCTGTATCAGGTGGCCACGGCCACCCTCAGCCCGGGGGAGATCGCCTCGCCAATCCGAGGCCTGCTGGGCAGGGAGGCGACGGTCCTGCTCGCCGAGGTGACGGGCGTGGACGTGGCCGGCAAGCGCGTGCTGCTGGCGGATGGCGAGCTGTCCTACGACTACCTCGTCGTCGCCACGGGAGCGACGCACTCCTACTTCGGCCACGATGAGTGGGCGAAGCACGCCCTGGGGCTGAAGACGATCGACGACGCGCTGGAGATCCGCCGCAAGGTGCTGCTGGCCTTCGAGATGGCCGAGCGCGAGCCCGACCCGGCCCGTCGCCGCGAGCTGCTCACGTTCGTCATCATCGGTGCGGGGCCCACGGGCGTGGAGATGGCCGGAGCGCTCGCGGAGATCTCCCGCCACACGCTGGCGAAGGACTTCCACAACATCGACCCCTCGCAGGCCCGCATCCTGCTCCTGGAGGGACTGCCGCGCGTGCTGCCCGTCTACCCGGAGGCGCTCTCGGAGAAGGCCCGGGGCTCGCTGGAGAAGCTGGGGGTGGAGGTCCGCACGAACACGCGGGTCACCCACATCGACGAGACCGGGGTGTTCATCGGCGAGGAGCGGATTGCGGCGAGGACCACCCTCTGGGCCGCGGGGGTGGCCGCCTCTCCGGTGGCGCGCTCGATGGGAGCGGAGCTGGACCGGGCGGGCCGCGTCAAGGTGGCGCCCGAGCTCACCCTGCCGGGCCGACAGGACGTCTTCGTCATTGGAGACCTGGCGCACTTCGTCCAGGACGGCAACCCCATCCCGGGGGTGGCCCCCGCGGCCATGCAGCAGGGCAAGCACGCCGCGAACAACATCCGCCGCCACCTGGCGGGCCAGCCGATGGCGCCCTTCCACTACTGGGACCGAGGCACCTACGCGGTCATCGGGCGAGGCAAGGCGGTGGGAGTGGCCTTCCAGCGCATCGAGTCCTCGGGCTTCAGCGCGTGGATGGCGTGGCTCGGCATCCACATCCTCTTCCTCATCGGCTTCCGTAGCAAGCTGGCCGTGCTGCTCGATTGGGCCTACTCGTTCCTCGCCTTCAAGCGCTCGGCGCGCCTCATCACCGGCCCGTTGCCGGAGCTGGTGCGGCCCACGCGGGGAGGGGAGGGCCCCGTCACGGGTCCTCGGGATGCAGGGAGCCCCGCGCGGGAGGCAGCAACCGGTTGAAGGCGTCCTGTCGGGCGGGCGGCCCGCCCTGGGTGTTGGTGTGCAGCCAGCCCCGGCGGTCCATCTGCCGGCAGTCGATGGCGAGGTGGATGTCCACGTCCTCGATGCGGTCGTGCCCTTCGAGGTCCGCCCGGGACAGCGCCAGCTTGAGGATGCGGTCGTGGGCGCGGGCGGACAGGCCGTATTGGAGCACGGCCCGCTCGAGCATCTTCTCGGCGCGCGGGGAGGGCTTGCAGTAGCGGCGCAGGAGTCGCGCGGGCATCTGCGCGTTGCAGTGCACGCCGGGCTCGTCCCGGAAGCGCGCCCGCTGACGCTCGCGGGCGGCCTCGACGCGCTCGCGGTAGTACGCGCTCGGTGGCTCCTCGCCGTCGTCGCGGGCGATGTGGTGGTACTCCACCGGGCGCGTCTGCAGGGTGATGTCGATGCGGTCCAGCAGGGGTCCGCTCACCCGGGAGTGGTAGTCGAAGATCCGGTGCTCCTTGCAGGTGCAGTTGCGCCCGGGGACGTTGAAGTAGCCGCACGGGCACGGGTTCATCGCCGCCACGAGCATCACCCGGCACGGGTAGGTGACATGCTGGGTGGCGCGCGCCAGGTGGATGGAGCCTTCCTCCAGGGGCTGACGCAGCACCTCCAGCACGTTCTTGCGGAACTCGGGCAGCTCGTCGAGGAAGAGCACCCCGTGGTGCGCGAGGGAGAGCTCTCCGGGCCTCGTGGCGGGGCCACCGCCCACCAGCCCCGCGTCGGAGATGGTGTGGTGAGGAGCGCGAAAAGGGCGCTCGCGCATCATCGACTGCTCGTCCCCCAGCAGTCCGAGCACGGAGTAGATCTTCGTCACCTCCAGCGCCTCGTCGAAGGTCATCGTGGGGAGGATGCCGGACAGTCGCCGGGCCAGCATCGTCTTGCCCGAGCCCGGAGGACCGCAGAGCAGGGCGTTGTGGCCTCCAGCGGCGGCCAGCTCCAGCGCCGTCTTCAGGTCCGCCTGGCCCCGGACATCGGACATGTCCAGCGGGGCCTGGCGCCCGCGCGAGAGAGCAGGGGAGGCATCTTCGCGGGCGAAGGGGACCAGGGGCTTCTCGCCAGTGAGGTGCTCCACCGCCTCGCGCAGGTGGTGGACGGCCAGTACGTGGATGCCCTCCACCAGCGCTGCCTCGGCCGCGTTCGCCGCCGGCACCATCACCCCGGAGTAGCCCCCGTCGCGCGCCGCTACCGCCAGCGGCAGCACGCCCTTGATGGGCTTCACCCACCCGTCCAGCGACAGCTCTCCGCCGAAGAGGTAGCGCCCCAGGGGCTCCTCCTCCATCAGCTTCGCCGCCGCCAGCACCCCCAGCGCGATGGGCAGCTCGAAGGCCGCGCCCTCCTTGCGGATGTCCGCTGGAGCCAGGTTCACGGTGATGCGCTTCTGCGGCAGCTCGAAGCCGCAGTTCTTCAGCGCGGAAACGACACGCACCTTGGACTCGCGCACCGCCCCCTCGGGGAGCCCCACGACGTTGAAATAAGGGAGCCCGAGGGCCATATCCACCTCGCACTCCACCACCACCGCGTCGATGCCCATCAACGCGCCCGACCGTACCCGCGCCAGCATGTCCCGCCCTCCGAATGGTCCTGGCGGTGCGAAGCAATGCGCGTACCGGCCCGCCCGTGAGGGGCCACCTCCTCCGGCGCGTCCCCCGGCGCGGATGGCACGTCCCACGGCGTGGAGCGGCTCCTCCGAGCCTGCTGGCTCGTACCGCAGGGTGGGAAGCGGACAGTCCGTGTGGAATTCAGCTATTCTGAGGGGCCATGGAACACTCCGCCCCGGCCCCGCACTCCGGAAACCCTCCCCGGCCGTCCCTCCACATCCGCCACGCCGATCTCAAGCGCAACGCGCGGATGAAGGTGACCTTCGCCATCTTCCGCTTCTGCCTCTACGGAATGGTGGGCCTGTCCTCGGAGATCTTCTTCTACAACCTGGTCCGCATCGCCCGGCACGTGCCGCTGCTCGAGGCGCTCTTCCGCTTCCAGTGGCGGGTGGACGACCGGCTGAACCTCAACGACATCTGGGACACGCCCGTGGTCACGGCGTACGGCCAGTGCTCGCTGTGGATGTTCCTCATCTACGGCGTGGCGTGCTTCTACTTCATCGAGTCCATCTACCGCCGGCTCTTCCGCCAGCACATGCTGCTGCGCGCGGGGCTCTACGGCCTCGCCATCCTCCTCTTCGAGGGCCTGAGCGGGGTGGTGCTGGAGAAGATGACGGGCTACCGCATCTGGTACTACGCGGACAGCGGCGCCATCCTCTGGGAGATGACGTCGCTCTACATCCTGCCCATCTGGATGGTGACGGGCCTGCTCGCCGAGTTCATCTACCGGGAGTTGATGGATCCGGACTTGGTGGCGGCCTTGGAGTCGCCCTTGCCGGGCACCCCCGAGGAGACGGAGGCCTCGCTCCAGCTGATGCAGTAGGTGCAGGCGTGGCCGTCATAGCCGGACAGGTCGACGCGGATGTTCTCCGCGCCGGCCGTCCGCAGGCCCGCGTGGATGATGCCCGCGGTGAACGTGGGCAGCGAGCCGACCTCGTTCATCCACAGCTCGAACTGGCGCGGGCCCAGCTCCTTCATGCGCGACTCGGTGTAGTTGTTGCCGGCCCGGAAGTTCTGCGTGGCCCGCATCAGCGCCCGCCGGGGGCCCAGCACGCGCAGCAGCGACAGCACGGCGCGCCCCAGCATCGTCTCGCGGAAGCCGTCGATGCAGACCTCACCCAGCTTGAAGGCCCCCATCTCCAGGGGCTCGCCCGGGTAGAGCTCCTCCGCCGTGATGCGGAGGAACTTCATCCACGCGTCGAAGGGGTAGGCGGGGCGGAGCTTCTGATCCAGGTCCAGCCCCACCTGCCGCAGACGCGCCTTGCAATGGGGGGGGAGGCGCCCGTGCAGAGCGCGCACAAAGACTGCTTCGATGGTCTGCTCAAAGACCAGGAGCTCGTCGGCCATAAGAAAATTACACTCTAGCCGACGAGCCCCTGAATGTGAACCGCGCTACGAATTATGGCGCGGGAGCGGGCGCGGGAGCCGGAACGGCCCCCGGATCGCCCGCCGGAGCCGCCTGGGCGGCCGCCGGGATGTCCTCGGTGGCCATGCCCAGCACGAAGGCGCCGGCCTGCTTGGCGCCGTCGAAGGCGGCCACGAGCTTGCCGTAGTTGGCCTGGTCGTTCGCCACGAAGAAGACGATGCGGTCCTCCTTCTTCTTGGCGGCCAGCATGCGGCGCAGCTTGTTGACGTACTCGTCCGGAGAGACGGGGTCCGTGTTGATGGAGAAGGTGCCGTCGGCGTCCAGCTTGACGATCAGCTGGCTGTTGTCCTGGGGCATCTCCTCGACGGGGGTTTCCTCGGTCTCCGGGATGCGCACCTCGATGTCCTTCTCGAGGAGCGGCGTGACGACCATGAAGATGATGAGGAGGACCAGCACCACGTCCACCAGCGGAGTGACGTTGATCTCCGAGTTGGGCGGGGTGGAGGCTTTGACGAACTTACGAGATCCGGCCATGGCTAGTTCTTCTGCTCCTCGACGCCGAGGAAGATCTTCTTGGCTTTCGCCTTGCGGGTGATCTCCATCACCTGGCGCACGTCGCCCACGGTGAGGGCGCTGTCGCCCTTGAGGAGGATCTTCTTGTTGGGCAGGTAGGCGAGGGTCTCGCGCAGCTTGCCTTCCAGACCCGTCGCGTCGAACTCATCCTGCTCCACGAACATCTTCTTGTCCGCGGTGACGGAGAGGATGACCGGGTCCGGATCGTTCGTCGAGCCCTTCTCCTCCTCCACCTTGTTGGCCTTGGGCAGGGTGACGGACTTCCCACGCTGGAGCATGGGCGTAATGACCATGAAGATGATGAGGAGAACGAGCACCACGTCCACCAGCGGCGTGACGTTGATGTCGCTCTTCGGGCCCCCTTGGGGACCACCTACTGCCATTCCCATGCGCGCACCTGATCCTGGAGAAGAGAGCGCCCGCCCGACGTGCCGTCCCCTCGAACAGGGGACCCGACACACGCCGAGGCGGGCTTGGATGCTCTCGGGTGATTAGCCCTGCGGAGAGGAGGCGTGCGCGTCGCCGCCCAGGTTGCGCGCGACGACGTCCAGGAACTCGTTGGACGACTCGGAGATGTCCACCGAACGCGCGTCCACCCAGCCCGACAGGAAGTTGTAGGCCATAACCGCCGGGATGGCCACGAGCAGACCGAAGGCGGTGGTGATGAGCGCCTCGGCGATACCGGCCGAGATGGTGCCCAGACCGCCCGAGCCCGCGGCGGCCATGAGCTGGAAGGCGTTCACGATACCCATCGTCGTGCCGAGCAGACCGACGAAGGGGGCCGTGGAGCCCACCGTGGCCAGGATGCCCAGGCCGCGCTTGAGGCTCTGCACCTCACGCTGCGCCTGACGCTCCAGCGCGCGCGCCACCGACTCCACCGCCACGTCCTTGTCCGACGGGCTGATGCGGTAGGCGGTCAGGCCCGAGCCGATGACGCGGCCCAGGTGACCGATCTCCTTGCCCATGTTGGTGTTGGCGGCCTGCGGCAGGTCGCCCTTGGCCAGGATGGCCCCCATCTTGGCGGCGAAGTTGCGCGAGTCCTTGCGCGTCTTACGGAAGACGAGGATGCGCTCCACCATCACCACCAGGGATGCGATGGACATGATCGCCAGCGCGAAGATGATGGAACGAGCGAACGGACCCGTGTGGTGCCAGATGCCTGCAAGCGAAAAGTCAGTGGTTTCCATGGTCGGGGGAGCGCTCCTCCTCGAGCGCGGTCGGGGTACGACAGTACGACAAACTGCGGAGCCCGTCTCCTGGGCCTGGCGAGGCAGGCTGGAGACTAGCGAGGCAGGCTCAGACGGATGTTGAAGGTGTAGTCGACTTGCACGGGCCGGCCCTGGAACGTCACGGGCTGGTAGCGCTGGGCGTAGAGGGACTCCAGCACGGCCTGATCCATGAAGGGCAGGGGCTTGATGATGCGGCAGCGCTCGACCTTGCCCTCGGTGGTGATGACGCACTTGACGATCATCAGACCCTGGACCTTGGCCTCCATGGCCTCGCGGGTGTACTGCGGCTGAGGACCGGACAGCTTCTCCGGGCGCGTCATGCCCGCGCCGAAGGGGAGCACGTCCGTGCCCGTACCGCCGACCTGGCCACCGAGCACGCCACCCACCACGCCACCCACCACGCCGCCGATCACGCCACCCTCGACGCCACCCTCGACACCCCCCTCCACCTCTTCCTCACTGGCCTCCTCTTCGGCGGCGTTCGGATCAGGCTCCACCTCGGGCGGCTTCTCCTGGGGGATCTCCTTGGGCTGGATGATGACGTCGGGCTTCTTCACCACCGGCTTCTTGGTGGGATTGGACTTCTTCTTCGCCGGGGGCGGAGGCGGCGGAGGCGGCGGCGCGGCCGCCAGCGGCGGCGCCATGGCCTGCTTGAAGGTCACCTCCACCTCCTTCTCCTTCTCCTGCGGAGGACGCGTGGAGAGCCAGATCGAGAAGGCGAAGACGCCCACGTGCAAGACGACCGAGATGAAGGCGCCCAGGCCGACGCGGGGCTTGGGGCCTTGCCCACGGTCAAGGACAGAGTCGAACATTGCGCGATGCTC
The DNA here is from genome assembly GCF_036388035.1 of Archangium sp. Classification (GTDB taxonomy): domain Bacteria; phylum Myxococcota; class Myxococcia; order Myxococcales; family Myxococcaceae; genus Archangium. The sequence goes on along the minus strand of NZ_DASVSO010000992.1, from coordinate 3,075 downwards.
CTGTACTCCGGTGGACACCCACCACATCCCGTCCGGATCGCAAAAGGCGAGCTACATTACAAAAACCTGGGACGGGTGCAAGTCACCCCACCCTGGAAGGCCACTTGCTTGGTCGCGCAATGCCCCACTAGTTGCCAAAAAGCAACGGGATATTGACAACTGGTGGACCTCCGCTATTTTCCCGGACCATTTTAGTTGCAGCGCAGCCCACCCTTGGAGGGGTTCTCAGCATGCAAGTAAGACGGATGCTCCGGGCAACCGGAGTGGTCGTGGTCGCGTCTCTGTCGTACGGGACCGCCGCGTATGCCGATAGCGTCATCGTCGGCCAGGTCGTGAGCGCAGAGTCGAAGAAGCCGGTTCAGGATGTGGTCGTCACGGCTACCTCGCCCAACCTTCAGGGCGAGCAGATCGTGGTGACGGACGCCCAGGGCCAGTACCGCATCCCCCAACTGCCGCCGGGTGTGTACACCCTGCGGTTCGACAAGGAGTCGTTCAAGCCGTTCTCGCGCTCGGAGGTCCAGCTGCGTCTGGACCGCACCATCCGCGTCAACGTGGAGATCCTGCCCGAGAGCTTCTCGACGGACATCGAGGTGGTGGCCAAGCCCCCGACCATCGACGTCGGTTCGACGAACACGGGCGTCAACGTCGATCAGGACTTCATCAAGCGCATCTCGGTGAACCGTCCGGGTGGCAAGTCCGGCGCGACCCGCTCCTTCGAGAGCCTCGCCGAGCTCGCCCCCGGCGCGCAGAGCGACACGTACGGCGTGTCCATCAACGGCACCACGTCGCCTGAGAACGGGTACGTGGTGGACGGTCTGTCCACGAACGACCCCGCCTTCGGCGTCAACGCCAGCCCCCTGAGCGTCGAGTTCGTGCAGGACGTCAACATCATCACCGGCGGCTACATGCCGGAGTACGGTCGCTCCACGGGCGGCGTGCTCAACGCGGTGACGAAGTCCGGCTCCAACGAGTTCCACGGCTCCGTCTACGGCACCGTCACCCCGGGCCTCCTCGAGGGTACCCGTAAGCAGGTGGTGAGCGCCCAGTCGGTGGTCAGCGGCCGCAACGCGCTGAACCTCATGGGCGACATTGGCGCCACCTTGGGCGGTCCGATCATCAAGGACAAGCTCTGGTTCTTCGCCGGTGTGGCTCCGTCCTACAGCCAGTACACCCACACGCGCACCCTCAACCGCTACCTCACCGAGACCTTCCAGCACCCGGGGACGGATGGCGTGCTGGGCAACGCGGACGACCAGACCCGCGCTCGCGTCCTCAAGGACGCGCAGGGGTTCAACCGCTACGAGACCATCCCGGGCTCCTCGCGGAACTTCAAGGTCCAGGGCCAGACCCTGCAGTACATGGGCAAGCTGACCTACCTCATCAACCAGGACCACAACGTGTCGGTGTCCATGGCGGGCACCCCGAGCGTGTCCGGTGGCCGGGGCGTGTTCTCGATCGACCCGCAGACCGGTGGCCTGCCGGGCACGGTCAACGGCGATCCGACCAGCGCCGCCTTCGCCAACACCGAGGAACTGGCGAGCTCCACGTCGGTGGCCCTGAAGTACGCGGGCGCCTTCGCGGACAAGAAGGTCCTCGTGGACGCGAACGTCGGCTGGTTCCACCAGGGCGTCTCCACGCTGCCTGCTGACGGCTCCAAGCTGGGCAGCAAGGACGGCATGGCGGGTCTGGCGCTGGTGCAGTACCGCTCGCGTCGCCCCATCTGGTACTACGAGCCCGACATCGCGAACATCCAGTCGCTGTGCGACGAGGGGGCTCCGAACAGCCCGTCCGGCACGGTGGCCTGCCCGACGACGAACTACTACGCCGGCGGTCCGGGCTTCATCAGCGAAGGCACGCTGGATCGTCTCCAGATGAACGCCAAGGGCACGTACCTGCTCGACCTGTTCGGCAGCCACGTGATCAAGGCGGGCGGTGACGTGGAGCTGCTCGGTTACAACCAGAGCAAGGCCATCTCCGGCCGCGTGAGCCTGCGCGAGGCCACCGACGGCTCGTACTGGCAGGACTACCGCCGCTACGGCTTCCAGGAGGGTCCGGACTCGGCGACGTCCGAGTTCCTCCAGCAGACCTCCACCACGAGCACCACGGTGGGCGGCTTCATCCAGGACAGCTACACGCTGGCCAACCGCGTGACGTTCAACGTGGGCGTGCGCTACGACACCCAGTTCCTGTACGGCGCCGACAAGAGCCTCGCCTTCGTGCTGGGCAACCAGGTCTCCCCGCGCCTCGGTGTGATCGTGGACCCGATGGCCAACGGCCGCATGAAGGTGTACGCGAACTTCGCTCGTTACTACGAGCAGGTGCCGCTCAACCTGCTGGACCGCCAGTTCCCTGGTGAGCGCCGCTACGTCGCCTACCGCAACCCGGGCGTCGGCGCGTGCGATCCGGCCACCATCGACACCGTCGAGGGCCAGACGCAGTGCCTCGTCGACCCGAACGGCGCGCCGGACAACCAGGAGGGCAACCTCCAGGAGGCCCACGCTCCGACCGACCTCAACCCGAGCTTCCTCCACGAGGGTGGCAAGGTTGACCGGTCGCCGGTGGACCCCGCCATCAAGGCCCAGTCCTCCGACGAGCTCCTCTTCGGCGCCGAGTACGAGCTGCTGGCCAACATCCGGCTGGGTGCGACGTACACGCGCCGCAACATGAACTCGGTCATCGAGGACATGAGCCGCGATGACGGCAACACGTACTTCCTGGGCAACCCGGGTGAGGGCTTCGCCAAGGAGTTCCCCAAGCCGGTTCGCAACTACGACGCGGTGTCGGTGTTCCTCAACCGCACGTTCAGCGACGGCTGGCTGGCCCAGGCCAGCTACACCTGGTCGCGCCTCGAGGGTAACTACCCCGGTCTCTTCCGCCCGGAGAACGCCCAGCTCGATCCGAACATCCTCTCGGACTTCGACCTGATCTCCCTGCTGAAGAACCGCTCGGGTCTGCTGCCCTACGACCGCACCCACGCGTTCAAGCTCTTCGGCGCCAAGGAGTTCAACTTCTCCAAGGATCTGACGGCGAGCCTCGGTCTGTCGTACCGCGGCAACTCCGGTACGCCCATCAGCG
>NZ_DASVSO010000991.1:0-2861 GCF_036388035.1 Archangium sp. | reverse complement strand
CACCGGCACCCCGGCGCGCCCCAGCACTTCCACCGTGGCCGGGTCGCCGCGCAGCTCCACCCCCTTCGCCACCAGCTCCCGCCCCACCTGGGGCAGGAAGCGCTCCGCCACCGCGCGGTCCACCAGCAGGCACTCGGCGGCGTTGCACACCCCCGGGCGGCTCGTCTTGGCGTTCAATGTAATCCGCGTGGCCATCTCCACGTCCGCCGCCGCGTGCACGTACACGTGGCAGACGCCCTTGTAGTGCTTCACCACCGGAATCCGCGCGTTCTCCGCCACGAAGCGGATGAGGCCCTCGCCGCCCCGGGGGATGCACAGGTCAATCAGCCCCTCCAGCTTCAGCAGCTCCAGCAGCGTCTCGCGCTCGCCCGGGGGGACGGGTTGGATGCACGCGGCCGGCAGCCCCGCCTCGGTGACGCCCGCCGCCAGCGCCGAGGCAATCGCCGCGTTGGAGCGCGCCGCCTCGCTGCCCCCGCGCAGGAGCGCCGCGTTGCCGCTCTTGAGGCACAGCGCCGCCGCGTCGCTCGTCACGTTGGGCCGGGCCTCGTAAATCATCAGCACCACCCCGAGCGGCAGCCGCACCTTGCGCACGTGCAGGCCGTTGGGCCGGTCCCACTCCTCCGTCAGCTCGCCCACCGGGTCCTTCAGGTCGGCCACGGACTCCACCGCGCGGGCCATGCCCTCCACCCGCGAGGCGTCCAGCATCAGCCGGTCCAGGAAGGCGCTCCCCTTGTGGGCGGCGCGCGCGGCCGCCAGGTCCTCGGCGTTGGCCGTGAGAATGGAGGGGAGGGCCTCGCGCAGGTGGCGGGCCATGGCGCGGAGGGCCGCGTCCTTCTGGCCGGTCGGCGCGGTGGCGAGCACGCGGGAGGCCGTCCGGGCGGCTTCGGCGAGGGAGCGCACGTCTTCCTTGGCAACGGACATGCCTCTCCTCTATCACCGGAGCATGAGCGACGCCCGGTTGGAGCAGTTCAAGCAGATGGTGGCCGAGTTTCCCGAAGCGCCCATGGCGCACTTCTCCCTGGGCAAGGCGTACCTGGAGCGCCGCCAGTACGCCGACGCGGCCCGGAGCTTGGAGGAGGCCGTGCGGTTGGATCCCCAGTACGCCGCGGCCATGGTGTCCCTGGGGGATGCCTATACGGGGGCGGGGGAGACGCGGAAGGCCCGCGAGGTGCTCACCCGCGCCCGTGACACGGCGCTCGCCCAGAGCCACGCCAGCCTCGCCGAGGAGATCGACGAGCGCCTGTCCGGGCTGGAGTGAGGCCCGCTACAGCCGCCAGGTGAGGCCCACGCCCGCCACCTGGCGGAAGTAGGAGAGGTCGTTGCGCGGCATCCGTGTGTTGTACAGCGCGTAGGAGAGCTCCACGTCCACGTGCTCGCCCAGGGGCCGCACCAGCTTGAGCGACAGCGAGTTCTGCGCCTCATCGTCCTCGAGCAGGATGATGTCCGGGGAGAAGTAGACGCGGTCCGGGTAGCGGTTGAGGCCCAGCGAGCCCTGGGCCAGCAGCATCAGCTTGGCGGGCAGCCGCACGCCCGCGTTGGCGCTCAGCCGGTGGCGCTGCACCGACTCGCCGAAGCTGTTGGAGCTGTTCTCCTGGAAGGAGTACGTCACCCCCAGCGCCAGCGGGCCCTTGTAGCTGTAGCCCACGCTGGCCAGGAGGGAGCCGTCCTCGCGCCGCCCCGTCCACGGCACGTCCACCTCCGGGGGAGGCCGCCGCGAGATGGCGTAGCGGCGCGTGCCGTACTCACCGGAGACGGAGACGGCATGCCGGCGGTCGATGCGGTAGCGCGCGAGCAGTCCCACCTCGGGGCCGCCGAAGCTGGCGGAGAAGTCCTGACGGTAGAGGAAGCGGTGGGCGCCCGCGCGCAGGCGCAGGGACAGCCGGGCGTCCGGGGCGTACTCGACGAAGGCCGAGGCCGCCAGGTCCGAGTACGCGCGGCCACCTCCGCGCCTGTCCTTGGCCCGTCCCTCCACCCCCACGCCCAGGGACTCGCCCAGGGCGAGCGAGCCCTCCAGCGCGGCGGCCTGCACCAGCACGTCCTCGCTGGCGAAGAGGAGGTACTTGCGCACGCCTCCGTCATAGCGGCCCACGAGCTGCCAGCGGTCCGCGGTGTAGCGGCCCTCGCCCGAGGCGAGCAGGCTGAACACCAGGTCCGTGGCGTCGCGCGTCATGCCACTGCTCGTGACGTCGCGCGGGGCATTGCCGTCCAGCATCATCCGGCCCGTGGCGCGCAGGGCGCCCTTCAGGTCGGCGGCATGCGCGCGGCCGGCGAGCACCAGGAGCACCACGAGCGTGGAGAGGAGCCGGTTCAAACGGGCGCACCATATCCCTTGCGATGGCCGCATGCCCTGTCCACGAGAGGGCAGCCGGCTTGGCGGGGCGGTGACGGCGCGCCCGCACGGCCGCTAGATTCTACCCCATGCGTTTCGCTTCCATACTCTCCGTGTGTGCCCTGCTCTCCACCGTGGCGTGTTCGCCCCCCAGCTTCGTCGCGGAGGTGAAGGGAGAGACCACCGTGCAAGCGGCTCCCGGTGGCCTCGGTCCGCTGCTGGAGGCCTTCCCGGCCATCGGCAACTTCTCCAGCCTCGACTTCAACCAGAACCAGGACTTCCAGAACCAGGGCGTCTCCAAGGACCAGGTGTCCTCGGCGAAGCTCCGCTCCCTCCAGCTCAAGGTGCTCTCGCCGCCGGACCAGGACTTCTCCTTCCTCGACACGCTGGAGTTCTACGCGAAGGCGGGGGACCGGGAGGTGCTGGTGGCCTCCAAGCAGAACATCTCCTCGCTGGGCCTCAAGGCGCCCAACCCGGTGCTGGAGATGGACCTCAAGGACGTGGAGCTCCAGCCCTTCATCACCGCGCCCTC
>NZ_DASVSO010000990.1:0-1743 GCF_036388035.1 Archangium sp. | reverse complement strand
GCTCGGGCTGCTCGCGTGGCTGCTGCGCGGCGCGTGGCCGGAGCTCACCGGGGACGAGCGTCGGCACGGCCGCTGGCTCTTCCTCGGCGCCGCGCTGTCGCTCTTGCCGGTGGCCGCCACCTTCCCCTCCAACCGCCTGCTGCTCGTGCCGAGCCTGGGCGGCTCGGTGGCCGTGGCGGTAGTGCTCGTGTCCGTGGGGCGCTCGTGGGCGCGCGGCGGGCGTCCCCGGGGCGCGGCCGTCGGGGCCGGAGTGCTCGCGCTCGCGCACCTCGTGCTGGCGCCCCTGCTCTGGCCGGCGATGACCCTCGGCGTACGGACGCTCGGCAACCAGGCCGAGCCCATCATCCAGACGCTGGAGCGGGAGCTGGACTGGAAGCGCCTCCCCGCGCAGCGGGTGGTGGTCCTCCCCATCCCGGCCCCCATCCTCGCCATGTACGCGCCCATGTTCATGGCCTCGCGGGGCATGCCGGCGCCCCGCGCCTGGTGGACGCTGTCCCTGTCGCCCGAGCCCCACGTGCTCACCCGCCCGGGGCTCACGTCCCTCGAGCTGTCGCTCACCCGGGGCCACTTCCTCACCAGCGAGTTCGAGGGGGTGTTCCGCGCCGCGAGCCACCCGCTGCCCCAGGGCTCCCGGGTGGAGCTGCCCGGCATGCGGGTGACGGTGCTGGAGGCGGACGAGGTGGGGCCCACGCGCGTGGGCTTCGACTTCGACACGCCGCTCGAGGACCCCTCCCTCGTCTTCCTCGGTTGGAAGGACGGAGCGCTGCGCCCCTCTGCCCCGCCGCCCGTGGGAGCACGCATCTCCTTGCTCGAGTAACACCGTTTCCTGGCGCTCCCCTGCCCGTTCTCCCGGCGCCCGCCCGGCCGCGCTCCCGTGCACCGCCCCTCGCCCTGGACCCGCGGCCAGGACGGGATGGCGCGTGCGATGCGCGGGGTTGCACAGCGAGGAGCGATCATGAGCGCCAACCTGCAGCGACAGCTTGAAAAGGCGGCCGAGTGGATCGCCGCCAGCCGGCACCTGGTGGCCTTCACGGGCGCCGGCATCAGCACCGACTCGGGCCTGCCCGACTTCCGAGGCCCGGACGGGGTGTGGACCCGCCGCGACGCCGGCCTGCCTCCGCCCCGGTGGGGCAAGCCCGCCTCGCAGATCCGCCCGAATGTCGCGCACCTCTCACTCGTCGAGCTGGAGCGCCTGGGCAAGCTGCACTTCCTCATCTCGCAGAACGTGGACAACCTCCACGTGGAGTCCGGCTTCCCCCTGGAGAAGCTCGCGGAGCTGCATGGCAACGGCAAGCAGCTGCGCTGCCTGGCCTGCGACAGCCGCTATACCTTCCAGCAGGTGGGGTGGGACCGGCGCGTGTGGGGCGAGGGCTACCGCACCCAGCGCCCGCTGAAGGGCCAGCCGCGCTGCCCGCTGTGCAAGGGCCGCATCATCTCCTCGGTGGTGAACTTCGGGGATCCGCTGCCCGTGAAGGAGATCGAGAAGTCCTTCACGCACTCCGAGCAGTGTGACGTGTTCTTCGTCATCGGCTCCTCGCTGGTGGTGTCGCCGGCCAACGAGATGCCGCGCGTGGCGCTGGAGACGGGCGCCCGGCTCATCCTCCTCAACCGCGGGGAGACGCCCTTCGACGAGCTGGCCCACCTGCGCATCGACGCGGGCATCGGCGAGGTGCTGCCCCCGGTGGTCGAGCGGGTGAAGCAGCTCCTGGACGCCGAGGCCGACGCGTCCAAGCCCGCCCTGCA
>NZ_DASVSO010000989.1:0-29237 GCF_036388035.1 Archangium sp. | reverse complement strand
AGTCGGCCAGCTGCAACGCCAACTGCACGGTGCGCGTCTGCGGCGACGGCATCACCAACGTTACCGCCGGCGAGCACTGCGACACGAGCGGCGAGTCGGCCAGCTGCAACGCCAACTGCACGGCGCCCGCCTGCGGCGACGGCATCGTGAACGCCAGCGCCGGCGAGCAGTGCGACAACGTCGGCCCCTCGAATTCCGCCAGTTGCGACCGGGACTGCTCCGTCGCCTTCTGCGGCGACAACTACACCAACGCAGCGCGAGGCGAGCTGTGCGACACGGGCGGCAACTCCCGTACGTGCAACTCCAACTGCACCCCGGCCGCCTGCGGTGACAAGTACATCAACCCGGAGGCCAACGAGCAGTGCGACACCGGCGGGGAGTCGACCATGTGCGACACCGACTGCACGCGGGTGGCCTGCGGTGACGGCCGCATCAACCCGACGGCGGGTGAGCAGTGCGACGACGGCAACACCGCGGACGATGACGACTGCCTCTCCACAACGTGCAGGCGCAGCGTCTGCGGCGACGGCAAGGTCAACATCCACGGCCCAAGCCGTACCGAGGCCTGCGACGACGGAAATACCGCCAACGAGACCGTGTGCCCCTATGGCCCCGGCACCTGCACCACCTGCAACGCGACCTGCTCCGGCACCCTCAGCCTGACGGGCCCCCATTGCGGCGACCGTGTCGTCAGCAACGATGAGGCCTGTGACGACGGCAGCACCGAGGCCTGCGGCACCTGCAACAGCACATGCACGGGACTCCGGCTCGCTCTGGCCACCGGACGCATCCGCCTTGACGGCTCCCTGACGGGCAGTGACCTCAAGGAGGGCGAGTACTTCATCCTCAACGACGGCCTCCATCCCGCGGTGTTCTTCGAGTTCGACAAGAATGGGTCTGTCAGCGGTTCTCGGATCGCCGTCCCCATCACGAGCGCGATGTCGGCGGTGCAGCTGGCCTCTGTCATTGAATCGACCATCAACAGCGCGCCGTGGGTCGGCATCACGGCGGCGGCTTCTTCGCTCGACGTGGACCTGACGAACAACGCGGCGGGCTCGTTTGGCAATCGCCTCATCAGCGAGACGGTCGCGACCTCCCAATTCAGCGTGACGGGCATGTCCGGTGGCGCTGGGTACGACTGCCCGGCGGGTGCCCGGTGCGCGAGGACCGAGGACTGTGACCTCTCCCTGGAGTGCTTGCCCGACGGCACCTGCGGAACCCCGTAGGGCCGGAAAAGACGAAGGCCCCCGGGGCTCGAGTCCCCGGAGGCCTTGTCCTCACCGCACTGTCCCGTCAGGGCCTCACTGGGCCTTGAGGTCCACGCCCGTGTACGCGGAGTAGCCGCGGAGCATGATGTGGTAGGTGCCCGTGGACGGAGCCGTCAGCGTGCACGTCTCGGTGTTGCCCGACTGGTACGGTCGGCAGTCGTACACGGTGGTGCTCGGCTGCGCGCCGAACTTCACGTACAGATCCGCGTCGCCCGTGCTGCCCGCCGCGTTCGGGCGGAGGGTGATGGACACCGCCTGGCCCGCCGTGACGTTGTAGGTCCAGTACTGGGCCGAACCGGAAGCGCCCGCGATGTTGCTCACGGACAGCGGGCTGCTGCCACCCGAGCCCGCCGTGTACGCGCCCTTCAGGCTCATGCCCGAGGCCGCCGTGTAGCCGAAGATCTTCACGTAGTAGGTGCCGGCGCTCGGGGTGGCGAAGGCACAGCTCTCCGTGTTGCCGCCCTTGTACGGACGGCAGTCGTACGAGGTGCTGGTCGGCTCGGCGCCGAACTTCACGTACATGTCACCGTCACCCGTGCCACCGCTCAGGTCGAACTTCAGGTTGCTGGAGCCCGCGGAGACGGCCAGCGTGTAGGTGCAGCTCCAGGCGCTCGTGCCCGCGGAGATGTTGGTGAGCGTCACGCCGTTGGAGAGCGCCACCGACGACGAGCAGGTCGAAGGAGGAGGCGTGGTGGTGCCGCCCACGCCCACGGCCTGCCAAGCCTGGGTGACGGAGGCCTTCTCGGCGGAGGTCGTGCCGTAGAGCACCTCGGCGGCCTGCTCGGTGTACGTCCTCGCCTGGGCGAAGGTGGTGGAGGCCGTGAAGAGGTCCGTGTTGGCCTTGTAGAAGATGCGGCCGGCCTTCTCCACGCCGATCGCCGCCACGCTCACCGTCGTCTTGCCGCGCGGGTGCGTGCCGCCCTTGGACATGAGCGCGAAGGCCAGGTTGCTGATGCCCGAGCTGTAGTGCACGTCCGTGCCCGAGGTGTAGTTCGGGTAGTAGTCGAGCGAGGCGCCGTCCTTGAACGGGTCGTCCATGTAGCGGAGCGCGTCACCCGCAGTGGCCGGCGTCCAGATGTCCTCGCCAATCTTGAAGATGTCCGGCGCCGTGGACCAGGTGCCCGACAGCCAGCTCTCGCACACGCCGGCGAAGATGTCGGACATGGACTCGTTGAGGCCGCCGGACTGGCCCGAGTAGGTGAGGTTGGACTCGTTCTCGGTCACCGCGTGGGTGAGCTCGTGGACCGTCACGTCCAGGTCCAGGCCGAGCATGGTGGAGTCCGTGCCGTTGCCATCGCCGTACACCATCTGGGTGCCGTCCCAGTAGGCGTTGACGTAGTTGGAGCCGTAGTGGACGGTGCTGATGAGCGTGGCGCCCGCGTTGTTGATGGAGTCGCGGTTGAAGAGCGTCTTGTAGCAGTTGTAGGTGTCGCCGAGCCGGGCGTAGTTGGTGTCGACGTGGTTGTCGCCCGTGGCGGCGGCGCCCTCGCCGCGCTTGAGGGTGCCCGGGGTGCTGGAGCCATTGTTGGCCGAGTACACCTTGCGGTTCATCGCGGTGTGGATGTCCGTGGTGCGGCCGAGGATGGAGCCGTCACGCGCGCTCACGAAGACGTGGTCGCGCAGGGGCAGCCCGTCGCCCTCGCCCGTCACCACCACCTCGTAGGCCAGCTTCAGCGCGTGGTCGGATTCGGCGCGGTAGTAGACGAGCCTGGCGCTCTGGGCCGCGAGGCCGGTGCCCACGGTGCCGCGCACGGCGGCCTGGGTGGCCGACTCGGAGGAGATGCGCGCCACGGCCAGCACGTTCTCCCCGTCGCGAGCCGAGCCGTTGACGGCGTAGATGCGGCCGCTCGGGTCCACATGGACCAGAAGCTCGTGGCCCACCACCGGCAGCCCGTTCTTCGTCTGGGCGTAGCGGATGTGGGTGTGGCCCTGCTCGTCCACGCGCGAGCTCCTCACCACCAGATCCGTCGGCAGGAGGCGGAAGAGGGGGGCGATGCGGTGGAGCGCGTCACCTACGCGGGCGTTGGCGTCGCGGGCCGCGAGGCCGCGCGGCGACGGGCCCGTGGAGCCAAAGTCACCGCGGACCATGAAGGGAACGACGCCGTCCTGGTGCGTACCGAGAACCTCGGCGCCCGGGATGGCGCTCAGGGCGGCCTGGATGTCGGCCGAGGAGAGGGTGCCAACGCCGTCGGTGTTCTCCGGCAGCGTCGCGTCGGCGCCCTCCACCCCGCACGCCGCGAGGGGCAGGGTGAGGAGAGCAGCCAGAATCCGATTACGTACCAAGGGGGACCTCCTGCGGGCCGGTGACGAGGGTGCCACCCGGGCCGGGCTCCGGCTTCAGCAGGACGCGTGCCATTCACGGAAGGCGTGACCTTCCTCGGAGCCCTTTTTTACGGGGAGTGCAGGTGGAGCATGGGTGTCCCATGCTCCAGTGGGCCGATGTATGGAAACCTTACAGGAGAGGTGCCAACGCCCTGAAAAGACGAGGGCTTCTGACTTTCGCGCGGCCTGTCCTGATTCCGGACAGCGCGGCCTTGGGAGGGTCCGTTTGAACCCAAACAATCTGTCAGTCGCTCGCCTGCTCGGTTCCTCAACGCACGACCCGCGCGGCTATTCCTGAATTATCACAGTTCACGCGCTTGTCGAAGCCCCCCGCAGCGCTCTCACACGCCGGAGCCGAGCCACGGCGACCAGGGAAGCGAGGGCCCAACCTCCTGATTCATTTGACTTTGCCCCTCTTGAGGAAGAATGGATGCGGCGCGTCGGCGGTATGCTGGGGCGCTCCCTTCCCTCCCTTCACCCAGGTCTCCATGACGTCCTTCCTCCTCCTGGCCCAGATGGGCAACGAGCATGTCGGTTGGCTCAGCCGCAAGCTGCTCGGCGTGACGCTCACCAGCGCCGAGTGGGTGCTGTGGCTGCTCGTCGTGCTCTCCGTCCTCTCCATCGCGCTGATGCTGGAGCGGGCCGTGTACTTCGCCACGCACCGGCTGCCCAACTCCGAGGAGCTGGCCGTGCGGCTGGCGCGCGGTGAGTTCGACGCCGTGCGCGGCGCGGTGGGCAACCACAAGGGCATGGAGGCCGCCGTCATCCGCGAGGCGCTGGCCTCGGTGGCGCAGGGTCCGGAGACGGTGGAGCAGGTCATCGCCTCCACGGTGGCGCGCGAGCGTCCCCAGTACGAGCGCTACCTGTCCTTCCTGGGCACGCTGGGCAACAACGCGCCCTTCATCGGCCTGTTCGGCACGGTGCTCGGCATCATCAAGGCCTTCAACGACCTGGGCAACATGGGCGCCAAGGGCGCGGCCATCCAGCAGACGGTGATGGCGGGCATCTCCGAGGCGCTGGTGGCCACGGCGGTGGGCCTCGCGGTGGCCATCCCCGCGGTGGTGGCCTTCAACGTCTTCAGCCGTCAGCTCAAGACGATCACCTCGCGCACCAACGCGCTGGGCCACGCGCTCGTGGGCAGCCTGCACGCCCAGGGACACCGGGCCGAGTCCGGTCCCCGCCCCGTGGCGGTCGGGGAGGGTCGCTAGGCCATGGCGGGCGGCGCGCAGGACAACGACGAGGAGATCACGGGCATCAACGTCACCCCGCTGGTGGACGTGGTGCTGGTGCTCCTCATCATCTTCATGGTGACGGCCAACTTCATCGTCCGCGAGACGGTGGAGGTGGACCTGCCCCGCGCGGCCAATGGCGGCGAGACGGTGCAGGGGCTCGTCAACGTGGTGCTGGACAAGCAGGGCAAGCTCTTCTTCGACGGCGCCGAGGTGAGCGAGGACGAGCTGCGCCGCCGCGTCGTCACGGCGCTGGAGAAGGACAAGGAGACGCGCGCCATCATCAGCGCGGACCAGACGCTGCCGTACGGCCAGGTGATGCGGCTCATCGACGTGGTGAAGGGCCAGGGCATCGCCAAGTTCGCGCTCAACATCGAGAAGGACGCGGCGCCCGCGGCTGCACCCGCGGCGCCCTGAGGGGTGTCCCAAGGCCATGAGCCAGGCCGCTCTCGACAGTCCCCTGCCCTCGCGCCGCGACCGCTCGTCGCGGGCGGTGCTGCTCTTCGTGCTCGTGTCCCTCGGGGTGCACGGCGCGGGCTTCGTGCTGCTCTCGCGCATGCAGGAGCGCAAGCTGCCCGTGGTGCAGCGCCCGGTGGAGCTGGTGATGGTGGAGGTGCGGAAGCCGCCCCCGCCTCCGCCTCCGCCCAAGGAGGAGCCCAAGCCCGAGCCCCCCAAGCCGAAAGTGGCCCCCAAGCCGCCGCCGGTGAAGGTGGCCCAGGCGGAGAAGCCGCCCCCGCCGCCTCCGCCCGACGCGGCGCCCCCGCCGCCCAATGACGCGCCTCCGCCCGAGCAGCCCTCCAAGCCCGTGCCGCTGGTGGTGGGCATCTCCATGTCCTCCACCACGAGCGCGGGCGGGTTCGCCGCCGCGGTGGGCAACACCGTCTATGGCAAGACGGGAGACAAGGCGACGGACCCCAAGGAGGTGAAGGCGTACTCGGCGCCCAAGTACGTGCCGGTGTACCAGGTGGACTCGGAGCCTCGGGTGGCCGGGGAGGTGAAGATTCCCTACCCCGACGAGGCCCGGCGCGCGGGCATCGAGGGCCCAGTGGTGCTCTCCATCACCGTCGACAACGAGGGCCGCGTGGTGAAGGCCGTCATCGTCTCCGGCCCCGGCTATGGCCTCAACGAAGCGGCGCGCGACGCCCTGCTGCGCTTCCGCTTCAAGCCCGCCGTCAAGAACGGCGAGTCCGTGTCCACGGAGATGAAGTACACGTACACGTTCCTCCTGGACTGAGGCTCCCCTCCCCTCTCCCGCTCGGGAGGGGAGGACGCGGGGCCACGGAGTGAACGCATGGGCCCCCGGGCCCGCTCGCCCCTCCCGTCTCCGGTGTAGAGTCAGCGCTCCTACCGTCGAGGTTGCCGGATGACGCGCTCCGCCGAAGACCGCTTCAACATCGAGGTCATCAAGCTGCTGCTCCAGGTCGCCTGGGTCGACCGCGAGCTGTCCCAGGCCGAGCGCCTGGTCATCATGGGCCTGGGCCGTAGTTGGAGCGTACCCGAGGGGGACCTGCACACCCTGCTGGACGTCCTCAAGGCTGGCGGCACCATGCCCGAGCCCGACCTGGAGGTGCTGCGCACGCGCCCGGACGACGTCCTGGAGGCCGCGCGCGCCCTGTGCGTCTCCGATGGGCAGCTCGCCCAGGGCGAGAAGGCCCTGCTCGAGCGCATCACCGACCTGCTCGGCGCCCCGAAACCGGGCTGAGCCGGGGGAGAGCCCTGGCGGGGCTCAGGCCACCGCCGGCTTCGACGTGGGCGCCAGGTGCACGTTGATGTTCTGCGTGCCCGTCACGCCCAGGTACGTCTCCACGCTGCCCTTGCCGCCCTGCTCGAAGGTGATGAATTGCGAGCGCGCGCCGTACTTCGCCTCGATGGTCAGCTTGTTGCCGGTGACGGTGTAGGTGGCCTGCGCCGCCCTGTTGCCGTTGAGGGTGACCTCGGCCTTGCCCTCCTCGAGCAGCTTGAGCGTGAGCGACAGGTCCCCCTTGTAGAAGACCGTGTCGATCTTCCCCTTGAAGGCCGCCTGGGTGGCGCCCAGGTCCACGAACTCGCCGCTGCCCACGTTCACGAAGATGACCACCTGCGCGAGGATGTTCAGCTTCGTGCCCGCCGCGGTGCCGCGCCCGATGAAGTTGCGAAGGTCGACCATGTTGTGCCCGTGGGATGAGGATCTCCTACATCGTCGCCGGCCCCCGGAAAAACGCATTCTGAAAATTCGGGATAAATTCCGGTACGCAACTCTCGGCCTACCTGCTCCGACAATTCAGCATCCTTTCCCCTTAGGCGTCCCGAGGTCCCCCATGTCCAACATCTCCCGCGCTGGCCGTTCCCCCGCCCACGGAGGTCTTTCCCGGGCCCACGGCCACGACAAGACCCACGGGCCGCACCACAACAAGCACGCCCACAAGGCCGGCTCCCGCGAGGACAAGCTCCAGCGGCTGGCCGAGGCCCTCCACCAGGACGGCGCCGGGCGCTCCGGTGAGGCCCACGGCAAGAAGAACAAGTACAAGGCCGACCAGGGCGACACCCTCCAGGAGATCGCCAAGCTGCTCAAGGCCCTGGGCTTCCCGGGCTCGGTCGAGGAGATCGTCAACCAGCTCAAGTCCCTCAACCCCCAGCTCAAGGACGGCAAGCTGAACGGTGGCCAGCCGGTGCGCCTGCCCAGCCCGGGCGGCATCAACGGGGACGACACCTTCACCCCGGCGCCCAGCCGCGGTGGTCCGGACCTCGGCAGCCCGTCGGCGCCCTCGGCTCCTTCGGCGCCGTCCGCTCCCTCGATTCCGTCTTCGCCCTCGACCGGCCCGTCCTCGCCGGTGTCGGGCTCCTCCGGCTCCGCCCCGATCACCGGTGGCCAGCCCGCGGTGGGCCGTGAACTGCCCTACATCAGCCAGATCAGCCCCACGGGCGCGGATGGCAACTACACCAACGGCGCCATGAACTGCGGCCCGACCGCCATGGCGATGATCGCCCGCGGCATGGGCTTCGGCGAGGGCATGACGGACGCCCAGCTCATCAACTACCTCGGCCAGATGGGCGGGACGACGGGCGCGGGTACCAGCACCAACGGTATCGCCGCCATGGCCCAGGCCATGGGCACCAACGCGGAGATCCACCAGGGCACGGACGTGTCGTGGATGGCGCAGCAGCTCCAGGCGGGCAAGCAGGTCGTCGCGCTCGGCGACTACCACGCCATGCCGCCGCACCAGGACGAGGGCCGCACCTCCGGCCACTTCGTGACCGTCACGGGCATGGACGCCAACGGCAACTTCCTGGTGCGCGACCCGGCCGACCCGAACGTGCGCGCCGTCACCCCCGAGCAGATGGCCCACTTCCTCGGCTCGCACGATGCCGGTGGCCACCAGATTGCGGTCGGCTAAGTCCATCCTCTAGGGTTGGCCCATGACCACCCAGAAGAACGCGGCGAAGAAAGACGTGTGCCTCTCCTGCAAGCGGGAGGCATCACCCCAGCTTTTCGGCTCCAGGTACGACGGCAAGGGCGCCAACGGGATGCTCGTCTCCTTCTGGATGTGCAACCCCTGCGCGATTCCCCTCGGCGTGAGCCAGGGCCCCATCGACATGGCGGGCGTGGGAAAGCCCGCCGGCCAGAAGAAGTAAGGCGCCCCGCCCGAGCTCGGCGCGGGTTGTCGACGAAGGAGCGCGCGGGGCCCCCGGGGTGAGTTCCAACCGGACGGGCTACCGCGCGCGCAGCCGTACCTTCACCCCGTGCTTCGGGTGCAGGGTGATGGAGGGCATCAGCGTCACCTCGTCGTCGGGCGCCCGCTCGACCCGGAAGCGCTGGGCCAGCGTCGCCAGCACCAGCCGCGCCTCCATCATCGCGAAGCCCACGCCGATGCACAGCCGGGGGCCCCCGCCGAACGGGAACCACGCGAAGCGCGGCAGGCGCTGCTCCAACCCATCCGCCCAGCGCTGGGGACGGAAGGTCTCGGGTTCCTCGAAGAAGCGTGGGTCGCGGTGCACCGTCCACGGGTTCATCACCACCACCCCCCCCACGGGGATGCGCCAGCCGCCCACCTCGTCCTCCGCCACCGCCTCGCGGCTGATCGACCACGCGGGCGGGAAGAGCCGCAGGGACTCCTTCACGACGCACTCGGTGAAGGCCAGCGCGGGCAGATCCTCCATCCTGGGCTCCCGCCCTCCCAGCACCGAGTCCAGCTCCCGGTGCAGCACGGCCTCGACCTCCGGGTGCCGGGCCAGCAGGTGCCAGCAGAAGGCCAAGGTGATGGAGGTGGTCTCGTGACCCGCGAGCGCCAGCGTCAACACCTCGTCGCGAATCTGCCGATCGCTCATGCGGTTGCCCTCCTCGTCCTGGACCTGGAGCAGCAGCGACAGCAGGTCTCCCGACTCGGCGCCCGCCTCGCGCCTGCGCTGGATGATCTCGGAGACAAACGTGTCCATCCGCTCCACCGCCGCCCGGTAGCCGAGGTTCTCCGGCGTGGGCAACCACTCGGGGAACACCAGGCACTGCACCGAGGCGAAGTGCTCCATCACCCGGCCGAGCGCCGGACCCACGGCCTCCGCCTCGCCCTCCACCTCGAGGTCGAACAGGCTCTTGATGACGATGCCGAGCGTGAGCCGCATCATGTCCGCGTACACGTCGCGGACCTCTCCGTCCCGCCAGGACGCGAGCATGCGCCGGGCATGCTCGGCCATCACCAGTCCGTAGGTGGCGAGGCGCTGGCGGTGGAAGGCGGGCTGCATGAGCCGCCGCTGGCGCAGCCAGGAGTCTCCATCGTTGGTGAGCAGCCCCTTGCCCAGGAGGCGGCCCCCCAGCAACTGACGCTGGAGCTTGTCCTTGATGTAGTGCCGGTGGCGGGCGACGAGGACGTGCTCGATATGCTCCGGGTTCTGGAGGATGTACGTGGGCTCGCCCAGGAAGTCGGCGTACGACACGTCGCCGTACTCGCGCACGCACCGCTCGATGAAGGCCAGCGGGTCCTTCGCGTAGTCCAACACGGACCCGAGCACGGGCAGGGCCCGGGGCCCGGGGGGAAGCGGCTCGCGGCGTGCGCTCATGCACCCAGCTTGGGGGCCGGGCAGGCCGCGAGCAAGGGGAGACCTCCGGGCCCGGGTCCTTCACCCGGAGGCCCCCTGCCCGCCCGGTGCTACTCCGCCGGGATGACGAAGTCCTTGATGACGGCCATGTGCTGCATGTTGACGGCGCCGCTGTCGGTGCTCAGCGCCGGGGAGATCTCCGAGAGCGGCGAGTACACGCGCGTGTCCACCACGAGGCCCGCCGCGAAGGAGCTGGAGCCGATGACGGTGGCGGTCTGGTAGGCGCGCAGGTCCGAGTCCACGAGCACGTGGTCGTACGGCTTGGCGCGGGTGGCGTTGGTGTTGCCATTGCCATTCTTGTCCGCCGGGTACGGGCTGCTGGTGGTCACCACCTGGGAGAAGGTGCTGAAGCAGCTCTCCGAGCGGGTGTCGGTGTTGAAGTCACCGGCGATGGCCAGGTAGTCGCCCACGGGGATGTTCGCCTTGATGAAGGCCACCAGCTTGGTGGCCTCGTTGTTGCGCGTGGCGGCGTCCGCGGTGAGCAGGTGCACGCTCACCACCCAGAGGTCCCGGGGTCCCGGCACGTTGATGCGCGCCCAGGCGAAGTCGCGGTTGGTGACGTACGGGTCATCCCACTCGCCCGCGGCGACGATGGGCCAGCGGCTGATGACGCCGTTGGGGATCTGCGCGGCGCCCTCGCGGTAGTAGTAGAAGGTCGATCCGAACGCGGTGTTGACGAAGTTCCGGATGGCGGTGGCCGAGTTGTCCCCGTAGTTGAACTCCTGGATCATCACCACGTCCGGCTTGGTGCCCTGGAAGATGCGGGTGCCGTTGCCCGGGTCATAGCTCTGATAGTTGCCGCTGGAGATGTTGGCGGCCATCAGCCGCACCCGCGCGGTGAGGAGCGGGGTCTCGGTGGAGGAGACCTCGGGGGTGGCCTCGTTGCCCGGCTGGGGCTCGACGTCCGTGCCGACACCGCACGCCGCGAGCGAGAGGGTGAAAAGGGAGAGCAGCAGCTTGGACCCGAAGCGGGTCTTCTTCGAGAGGGGGGAGTTCTGGCGCATGCGTTCCATCCTGTCCGCAGGATTGCGGAGCGATTGGAAGGCTACGCGCAAACTCCGGCAAGCCACAGGTGTGTATCAATGGATGGGGCCACGGGGTTGCGTTCCCTGCGGCCCCATCCATGTCGCACCGCGGCGCGAGTCCCTCGCGAGCTCATGGAGACTCAGTTGGACTCGGGCTCTGGAGCCAGGCCATGGCAGGTGGCCGGCGTGGCGTCGAGTCGGCCGTACAGGCCGTGTGTCTCCTTCTCCGGGCCGGCCGCGAAGAACAGTGTCTCGGTGGGCTGGTTCAGCACGCCGTTGCCGAAGCTCAGGCCCCACAGGCCGTCGATCTTCACGGTCGTCCCGTCGGGCCGCTCCAGCCGTCCCTCGCAGTGGCCATTGAGCGGATCGTAGACGTTGATGATGCCGTCGCCGAAGTTGCCCACCAGCAGCTTGCCGCCGAACTTCCCGAAGCTGGCGGGCGCTAGGGCCAGGCCCCAGGGAGCGTTCAGCTTGCTGCGAGAAGCGAGCCGCCGGATGAGGCGGCCGTTCGTGTCGAAGATGTTGACGTAGCCGAGTCCCTTGCCAGTGACCGCCTCATCCCGGGTCGCGTTCTGCTTCGCGTAGGTCACGTAGATGTTGCCGTTGACGTTCTGGATGCCGAAGGGCGCGAAGCCCGCGGGAAGGGTCGGGTCCGAGAACGAGCCCGCCAGCGTGACCGGTTTGAAGGTGCCGTCGAAGACGTCGATCCTCCCGTTGCGGAAGTCCGTCGCGTACAGGTGGAAGCCCGTGCCGTTGCCCGCGAGGGCGAGGCCCTTGTAGACGGCGCCTCTCGAGGAGTTGTCCACGGTGAGGATGGCGTGGGTGAGATCCACGCCCGGGGCCCAGCCCGAGAGGGTCCCGTCCTCGGTCGCGAAGATGAAGCGGCTGGGTCCGGAGCGCCCGGCACTGGTGACGACGAAGTCCCCGGAGACGCTGAAGACGACGCCGGTCGGGCTGCCCGTGCCCGTGCCGCCCGGAGCCGTCGGGATGGCGACGACGAGCTCCTCGGGAACGCCATCCCCGTCATAGAGCGTCGAGGTGCCCGTCCCGTTGGCGGAGACCCAGACGTTGCCCACGAGGTTGAACGAGACGCCCACCCCATTGACGAGGTTCGGGTCGACGTGCTCGGCGAACCCCGGCCTGTCCGCGACGAGGTTGCGCTGCACGTAGGCGTTGGGCGCCTTGCATGAGTTCTCCGCGGCGCTCACCGCGGGCACCAGGGAAGCGGCGAGCGTCAGCGCCAGGGCATGGCTCCGCCACGACAGTCGATGGAATGAAACCTTCATGTGAATCCCCCCTCTGGAGGCAGCCACGACGGCGGCCTCAACGGACGGGAAGCTGGGGGTACACGGGGGGGCCGACAACCTACCCTGGAGCGCGGGAGCCCCGAGAAATGCCCCCCGCCCCACCCGCCAGGGCAAGGCCCGAAATCCCCCCAGCAGGGGCACCTCCGCGCGCCTGGAGTGCGAGCGGACAGGCGGGGCCCTGTGCTTGTTGCCCTGTCTCCCCATGCACATCTCGGAGACGACGGCTGCATGGGACGGCGGGGCGGGGTCCCGCTCGCGGCCACTCGGGGGAGCGATGCGAAAGGCACTCGTAGGCGCGGGGCTGCTGCTGGGACTGGTCGGCTGTGCCACCACGGCACGGCCGGTGCCAACCGAGCAGTTGGTGGACTCGGAGGTCTCCATCCGTCAGGCGGAGGAGGCCGGAGCCGCGCAGGTGCCGGACGCGGCGCGCCACCTGCAATGGGCCCGGGAGCAGACGCGAGAGGCGCGCAGACTGCTCGAGACCAACAAGCGCGACCAGGCGGCGCTCTACCTCCAGCGGGCCGAGGCGGACGCGGAGCTGGCACTGGCACTGGCCCGTGAGGCCCCGGCTCGCGCCGAGGCCGAGCGCGTGCGTCAGGAAGTGCAGCAGCTCCAGCAGAACACGGTGCAGTAGCCAGGGACACCCGGAAGGCGCGTCGAGCACTCGATGCCGGAGGACAAGGTCATGAGGGGATGGAAGCGTCTGACGTGGGGGGTGCTTGGCGCCGCGGTGATCGTGGGGTGCGCGGCGAGCACCCCGCGCGAGCTGCTGGATGCGCGCTATGCCTATCAACAGGCCTCCACGGGGCCCGCGGCCCAGTACAGCCCCGAGTACCTCGCCGAGGCACGCGCGGCGCTCGACGTGGCCAACCGCTCCTTCGAGAGTGAGCGGGACTCGGAGCGGACCCGCTCGCTGGCCTACATCGCGCTGCGCAAGGCGCAGATCGCCGAGTCCCGCGCTCAAATCGCCCTCGTCGAGCAGGAGCGACAGCTCTCCGAGCATCAGCTCGCCGCGGCCCGCTACTCCGACCAGGAGCGCATGCGCCAGGAGCTGGAGAGGGCACGCTCCGAGCTCTCCGAGGCCCAGCGCATCCGCACGGAGGCGGAGCAGCGGCAGACCCAGCTTCAGCAGCAGCAGCAGGCGGCGGCACAGCAGGCGGCACAGCAGCAGGAGGTGGCGCGGGCCCAGCGCGAGGAGCAGGAACGACAGGCGCGGCTCGCCGAGACCCAGGCGCGCATGGACCAGCTCAACGCCCAGCTCGAGCAGGAGCGCCAGGCGCGCATCCAGGCCGAGCAGCGCGCCGCCCAGGCCGAGGCCGACGCACGTGCCCAGGCGCAGGTGGCGCAAGAGCTGCGCAACATCCGGCAATTGCGCGTGTCGGAGGAGCCTCGGGGGCTCGTGCTGACGCTCTCCGGAAGCGTGCTCTTCCGCTCGGGCAGCTCGGACCTGCTGCCGTCGGCGAAGCGGCGGCTCAATGAGGTGGCCGAGGCCTTGAAGAAGGCCGAGAACCCGCTCGTCATCGAGGGCCACACCGACAGCCAGGGGGCCGAGGAGCTCAACGAGGAGCTCTCGAACGCACGCGCCGAGTCCGTGCGCGACTACCTCATCGACCAGGGCGTGGACGGCGAGCGCATCCGCACCACGGGCCTGGGCGAGTCGCGCCCCATCGCCTCCAACAAGAACCCGGAGGGCCGCGCGAACAACCGCCGGGTGGAGATCGTCATCGAGCGCGGCATCGGTGGTGCCGGTGCACAGCAGGAGCAGCCGCAGCAGGCTCCGAGCGCTCCGCAGCAGCCGGCCCCCGTACAGCCGGCCCCGGCCCAGCCCTCGCAGCCGTCGGCTCCGGTGCCACCCGCGCAGCAGGGCACGCAGATTCCACAGCCCGTGCCGACTCCGTAGAAGCCAGGGCGGAGGAGCCCTCCAGACGCGGCGCTTCCGAGTGGAGGCGCCGCGTTGCGTTTTCAGGGTGGGCGGGCTGGAGAGCTACAGTCCGTAGCTTCCGTGAGCCTGGGGGTGGACAATACACACTGACTCGTCGTGGGCCCTATGGGCGGGGCTGCTGCTCGCCATGGCCCTGCTATCCACCGGCTGCGTGTCGCTGACGCCACCGCCCGGCCGGGGGATGAACCTGCACTACACGCTGGGCGAGGCCACCACGCTCGCGTTGGCCGAAGGGCCGAGCGACGGGTTTCCGCGCACCCTCTCCTCCCCACTACCCTCCCCGCGTGAACCTGCGCGGCAGAGCGCCATACAGGCCCGTCAGGCGGTCTTCGGTGCCGCCATCGACGTGTCGGGCTCCACCCGCCGCATCGCCAGCGAACTCTTTAGACTCAAGACCAGCAGGGCTGGCATTGGCGGACGCTACGCTGACCTGTTTGTCCCTTTCGTGGACCATGGCCTCCAGCAAGTGCGATGGATTGACGCCGAGCTCTCCGCCACCACCAGGCTGTCCAACACGGCCGCCGAGGTAGATGACCCGGACATGGCGCTCGCCCTCCTGCGCCTCACCGGCCCACGGCTCCAGGCCGCCATGTTGGGCTCCATTCTGCTCGCCGTATGGCTCGACTTCCTCAACCTCGCCGACGTCGTGCTCCAGCAATGCCCCTACTACGACGTGGAGAGACTGTTCAGGAAGCTGCGCCAGTTACAGGAGCTGATGGAGCCCTCGATGACGGCACTCGCCTCGCTGGAGCGTGGGCAGGTCGAGGCAGCGGCGGCCGACCTCCCCGCGCTGATGGGCCACCTCACCGGCGAGTTCGCCGCAACCCGTGAGGCCGTGCGCGTGGCGGCGCAGCAATTCGAGAAGATGCTGGTGGTGAAGGAGCTCCTCGAGATGCTCACCACGGCCTCGGCGATGAAGATGGCACTGCCCCGGCTGCTACCACCAGCCGCTCCCACTACGCTCGGCGTAGGTCTCGTGGTGGGCTCCAATGGCGTGATGATGGGCACGCGGATTGTCGTCTCCGCCGAGTGGGTGGAGTCGATGCGCCGCTTGGTGCAAGCGGGGGTCATCTCCCTTCCTGTCGTCAGCGCCGCCGTCCGGGTCCACGCCGGCCAGGTGATGATGTCCCAATCGCACGACGAGTTGCCGCAGGGCGTGCGCGACGCGCTTGGCGACGGGCCCGAGGTACGGGGCATGCGCCAGACGGGTAGAGCCGGGGCCGGCATGGCCCAGCCGCCGGAGCACCACGTCCTGCCGCGAGAGTTCCGCGAGTGGTTCGAGAAGCGCGGCTTCATCGGCGACATGAGCATCGACCAGTTCTGCGTCAAAATGGAGCAGGCAAGCCATCAGGCAGTCCACGGCGGTGGCAATTGGCAGCTCGGGCGCAAATGGCCCGGTGAATGGAACCAGATGATCATGGAGGTGCTGCGCGAGGCCGAAGCTGAAGCTGGCCGGATGTTGACGCGGAGTGAGATCCTGCGAACAGTCGCGTTTCACATGAAGCGCTACAACCTCCCAATGAACTTCACCCGCTGGAGAGGAAAATGACTGACGGAGGTGCTTGGCGGGGCAATTGGAGGGTCCGCCTGTATGAGCGAGTCCGTGAACGAGGCTACGATTCGCTCACAGCCTTCGCCGAGGCGCGCCCCACCGCCTCGCTGGTGGCGCTGGCCGAGGAGCTTGGCAAGGATGAGGTCGCCGGAGCGCAGGTGTTTGGCGTGCTGGTTGACGAGGCGGATCGGAACAATCGGCTCACACGCCTGGTACGCGGACAGCTCGTGCGCGAACTGTGGGAATGTCTCCCCGACGGTTGGCCGACCGTGTTGGATGATGCCAACCGTTTCAAGGTAGCCACGGCGCTCGGCTCATGGTCTGCCTACACCCCTGAAACTCATAAGGAGCGCGTCAGGCAGGCCAGGGCGGCGCTCCGCGCCGCACCGCCACCGCCCGGCTGGCGCCCGCTCGGCCCGGATGACGAGTTGCTCCGCACACTCCTGCCTGACGAGGAGGTCTGAGCGGACCCATGAAAAGGCCCCGCCGCCTCGAAGGCAGCGGGGCCCGAGGGCCACCGGACGGCGCGGGCCTTACTTCGTGGCCGGAGCGGCGGTGAGCTGCGAGGGGTGCGTGGGCACCTGGATCTCACCGGAGATGACCTTGCCGCGCAGCTCCTCGACCTTCTGGAGGGCCTCGGCCTTGCCCGGGAACTCCACGCGCACGGGGGCGTAGGTGACGCCGCCCTCCTTCAGGCCCAGCATCACGTCCCCGCCCTGGAGCTTGCCCTGGGTCAGGTCACGCACGGCCTCGTAGACGCCCAGGTCCACGCGCTTGATCATCGAGGTCAGCACCGCCTCCGGGGCCACGTGGGACTGGTCCGAGTCCACGCCGATGACGTACACGGGCTTGCCAGCGGCGCGCGCCTCCTTCACCGCCTGGATGACGCCCAGGCCGTCCGAGCCGGCCGCGTGGTAGACGATGTCCGCGCCCTTCGTCACCAGATCCTGGCCCACCTGCTTGCCGGCGGACACGTTGTCGAAGCTCCCCGTGTAGTTCACCAGCACGGTGGCCTTGGGGTTGGTGGCGGCCACGCCCGCGCGGAAGCCGGCCTCGAACTTCTTGATGAGGGGCACCTCCATGCCGCCCACGAAGCCCACCTTGTTGTTCTTGGTGGTCAGACCCGCCAGCGCGCCCACCAGGAAGCTGCCCTGCTCCTCGCGGTACATGACCGAGCGCACGTTGGGCAGGGTGTAGGACTTGCCCTCGGCGTCCGCCAGGGTGCTGTCGATGAGCAGGAACTTCGTATCCGGGTTGCGCCTGGCCACCGTCTCCACGGCGTTCTCGAGCATGAAGCCCACGCCGATGGCCAGGGTCACGCCCTGGTCCACCAGGAGCTGAAGGTTGGGCTCGTAGTCCTCCGGCACCTTGCTCTGCAGCACCACCGGGGTGATGGCCACCGGGGCGATGTTGCGCTCGGCCAGGTCCTGCTGGAGCGTCTCCTTCAGCTCCTCGGCGGAGGCGTCCTTGTAGCTGCCGCCCTCCATCCTCTTGCCCGCGCCCCACAGCTCCAGGCCGCGCAGCGCCGAGTCATTGAAGGAGTGGTCACCGCGGCCGCCCACGTCCGTCACCAGGCCCACCTTCTGAGCCTTCTCCTTGGGAGCGGCGACCGGAGCGCTCGCGGCGGCGGGGCTCTCGGTGGGCTTGGCGGCCTCCGGCTTCGCCTCCTCCTGCTTCTTGCAGGCGGACACGAGCAGCAGGCCAGACATCAAGGAGATGCGCAGGGCGGAGCGAGGGGTGGGCATGGCGCGGCCTCTAGCAGAGCCTTGCCCTCCCCTCAAGCTGGCGTCACGCCAGGAGCGCCGCGCCGATCAGACCACTGTCGTCGCCCAGCTCGGCGTCGGTGATGAGCAGCCCCTCGCGCGAGGTGGTGGAGGCATAGGCCTGCACGCCCTCCAGCACGCGCCGCCGCATGCCCGGGCAGTGCGACAGCACGCCGCCTCCCAGGATGAGCCGCGCCGGGTTGAGCACCGTCACCTGGTTGGCCACGGCGATGGCCAACATGAGGCTGGCACGCTCGTAGATCTCCCGCGCCTCCGCGTCACCCGCGTCCGCCGCATGCTCCAGCGTCACCGGCGTCACCCGGGCCGGGTCTCCGCCCGTCAGATCCTTCAGCATGGTCGAGCGCCCGGTGGCCAGCAGCTCGCGCGTCTGCGCGATGAGGTTGTGGCCGCCCACGTAGGCCTCCAGGCAGCCCAGCTCGCCGCAGCCGCACCGGCGCCCGTTGGGCACCACCTTGATGTGGCCCAGCTCACCCGCCACGCCACCGCCACCATTCACCAACCTGCCACCGGCGATGATGGCGCTGCCCACGCCCGAGCCCACGAACACCGTGTACATGTCCTGGGCACCGCGCCCGGCTCCGGCGTTGAGCTCACCCCAGGCGGCGGCGGACAGGTCGTTCACCACCCGGACGTTGAAGCCGAGCCGCCCCCGGAGCATCTCCCCCAGCGGCACGTTGCGCCAGCCGAGGTTGGGCGCCACCGCCAGCACGCCCGACTCACCGTGGATCTGCCCGGCCGCGCCCACGCCGCAGGCCTTCACGGACGTGCCGGCCGACGCCACCGCGACCTCCGCCGCGTGGGCGATGCACTCCACCACCGCGGAGGGGCTGCGCTCGGCGAGCGGAATCTTCGAAGCGGCGACGATCTTCCCCTGCTCGTCCACCACCGCCGCGCGGGCGAATGTGCCTCCCAGATCGATTCCGAGCGTGGGCATATGGGTCCTCCGATCGGGCAATCAGCCCTTGAGCTTGGAGACGAGAGCCGTGACGAGCGCGACCACTTCCTTGTGCCGCGCCTCTTCCTTCAGGCTCCCGTCCGGATTGAAGGCCGCCATCGATTGCGGCAGGTGCACCTGGCCGGGCAGCACGTGCGCGCCAATCGCGGACAGCACCTGCCGCAGGTGCGGCTGCATGCGCGCGGTGCCAAAGATACCTGGCGTGGCCCCCATCAGCCCCGCCCACTTCTCCTGGAAGAGACGCTCGGGCGGGCGCGACAGCCAGTCGATGGCGTTCTTCAGGCCACCGGGGATGGAGGAGTTGTACTCGGGACTGGCGATGAGCAGCCCGTTGGCGCGCGCCAGCCTGTCCCGCAGCTCCTTCACCGGAGCGGGGAGGCCCTGGGCCTCCACATCTCCGTCATAGAAGGGAAGCTGCCCGAGCGACTTGGGCTCCACGACATCCACCTCGGCGCCCTGCGCGCGAGCCGCCGCCACGGCGAGGTCCAGCAGCTTCTTGTTGAAGGCGCCCGTGCGCAGGCTGCCGCACAGGGCCAGGATGTGAGGAGTTCCCATGGTGGCTCTCTCTAGCTCAGGTGCCGACCTCGCGCTGCATCTTCGCCACCGTGCCCTCGATGAGCTGGCGGATCTCCTCCAGCCGCTCGGGGGTACGGGCCTCGAAGCGCAGCACCAGGATGGGCTGGGTGTTGGAGGCGCGGATGAGGCCCCACCCGTCCGCGAAGGTCACTCGCACGCCGTCCACGTCCACCAATTCATGGCCCGCCGCGCGCAGCCACTCGGTGGCGCGCTTGACGATCTCGAACTTCTTCTCCTCCACCGTGTCCACGCGCAGCTCGGGCGAGGCGTACGTCTTGGGCACATCCGCCAGCAGCTCGGACAGCGTGCGCTTCTCGGTGGTGAGGATCTCCAGCAGGCGCGCCGAGGAGTACACGGCGTCGTCGAAGCCGAAGTAGCGGTTCTTGAAGAAGATGTGGCCGCTCATCTCACCGGCCAGCTCCGCGTGCTCCTCCTTCATCTTCGCCTTGATGAGCGAGTGGCCCGCCTTCCACATCACCGGCTTGCCGCCGTGCTTCGCGATGTCGTCGTAGAGCGTGTAGGAGCACTTCACCTCGCCGACGATGGCCGCGCCCGGGCTCTCCTTCAGCACGTAGCGGCTGAAGAGGATCATGATCTGATCGCCCCAGAGGATGTTGCCCTGGTCGTCCACCACGCCGATGCGGTCGCTGTCGCCGTCGTAGGCGATGCCCACCTCGGCCTTCTCGCGCTTCACCGCCGCGATGAGGTCCTGCATGTTCTCCACCACCGTGGGGTCCGGGTGGTGGTTGGGGAAGGTGGCGTCCATCTCGCAGAAGAGCGGGACGACGTCGAAGCCCATGGCCTGGAAGAGCGGCACGGCGATGGCGCCGCCGGTGCCGTTGCCCGCGTCGATGACGATCTTCATCCCCTTGCGGCCCACCTTCACCGTCTGGCGGACGAAGTGGTTGTAGGGAGTGATGATGTCGAACTCGCTCACGGTGCCCGGCTTGGGCGAGTGCTCGAAGTCGCGCGCCTCGATGAGCCGGCGCAGCGACTGGATCTCATGGCCGTGGAAGGTCGTCTTGCCGGCGCCAATCTTGAAGCCGTTGTACTCGGGCGGGTTGTGGCTGCCGGTGATCATCGCCAGGCCATCCACCGGCAGGGTGTTGGCGGCGAAGTAGGTCAGCGGGGTGGGCACCACGCCGACGTCGAGCACGTTGAGCCCGGTGGAGGTGAGGCCACGGCAGAGGGCGTCGCGGAAGCGGGTGGAGGACTCGCGGCAGTCGCGGCCGACCACGATGGAGCGTCCGCCCTTGCGCCGCACCACGGTGCCGAGTCCCTTGCCCAGCAGTTCCACCACCTCGACGGTGAGGTCCTTATCCACCAGGCCACGGATGTCGTACTCGCGGAAGATGTGCGCGTTCATGAGGCTGTTTCCTGAAGCCCTCTCGGGAGGCTGAGTCGGAGGGCGGCGCACTGTACACAAGCGCGGGGCCGGGGGGTATTCAAGCGAGGTCTCGCCAACCCCTGGAAATCACGGCCCCCCAGGCCCCGCGCGGGAACGGACCTCCCCGCACGGGTGCACCGCAGGTCTCACCCGAGGTGACTCGGAGTGGGCCGAGGGGGCGGGAAACTCGAAGGACTCCTGCTCAGCGAGCGGCCCGGGCCTCCAGCTCCCGGTCGAAGTCGATGAGCGCCCGGACGATGTGCTCCCGCGAGTCCGTGAGCAGCAGGTACCGCGCGTAGTCATGCCCCCGGGCGAGCTGCTCGAGGAGCGGGTAGACCGGGCGCGTGCGCGTCCAGAACTCCTGGCCCAGGAAGATCATCGGGCTGACCACGCCCACGGTGTTGTAGTGATTCTGGCAGGCATCCTGGAAGACCTCCTGGATGGTGCCCGCGCTGCCCGGGGAGTAGATGACGCCCCCCCTCGCGATGGTGAGCAGGCCGTCCTCGCGCACGCTGTTGGCGAAGTACTTGGCGATGTGGGTGGCGAAGGGATTGGGCGGCTCGTGGCCGTAGTGCCAGGTGGGGATGCCCAGGCTCTCGCAGGCCGGCCGGTCCTCGTCCCGCAGCGGCCAGAGCGCACGCACCTCGAAGGCCCGCGCGAGCCACTCCCGGTCCTGGTAGCTCGGGGCCTTGGACAGCAGCGCGAGGGCCGAGTCCAGCTCCGCCTCGCTCCGGCGGGCGAACCAGGCGCCCAGGTGCGTGGCCTCCATGGCGCCCGGGCCCCCGCCACTCACCAGGAAGAAGCCGAGGCCCGCCAGCTCGCGGGCCAGCTCCACCACGGCGCGGTAGTCGGGCTGGCCCCTGCGCATGGAGTGGCCCCCCATGATGGCCACCACCTTGCGTGGGCGACCCTGATGGGCGAGCACCTCTTCCATGGCATCGGTGATGGCATGGTCATGGAGCCGCTGCGCCAGCATCTCCAGCAGCGTGGGAGGATGGGCCCCGCCCCGCGCGTTCCAGTAGGCGTAGATGCGGGCGTCGGGCGTGTCCGCGTAGCTCTCGGGACGTGTGGGGTCGAAGCCCGCGTACAGCTCCTCCGGGGTGTAGAGGCTCCCCCGGTAGGGCGAATAGGGCAGTCCCGAGAAGGGTGGGAAGACCATGGCCCCGTGCGCGAGGACGGTCTGCAGCGCGTCCTTCTCGAGCTGGCAGCCGAGGAAGACGGTGCCGGTGAGGTCCGCGGTCAGCAGTGCCCGGGTGTGCCCCGTCAGGTCGAGTCCCTGCAGGATGACGTTGGCGAGGCTCCTCCCGCTCGCCAGGTGCTGCTCGAATGCCGCGAGGCTCTCAATCTCGACCAAACCAACCTCCAGAAAGGGCGAAGGGGCCCCGAAGGTAGCAGGGGCCCCTCGCGCCCAGGATGAATCCTCGCGGGCTCACGGCCCGGGCTGGCTGCCGAAGGACTCGGCGCCGCGAGGCTGACGCCCGTAGGCCTCGCCCGGCTTCAGCGGTGCCAGCCACAGCAGGTCCAGGGCCTGCATCCCATCGGGCGCGTAGAGGGACACCTCGGGGCGCTCCGGGCTCATCGTCGCGCCCAGCCCCTGTGTGCCCGCGGCTCCCTGGCGGAAGGTGACGAACTGCCCGGGCGCCACGGTGAGGGCGGGCAAGCGCCACTGGGTCGTCATCCGGGTGTGGCCCGAGAGATGGAGGCCGCTCAGCGAGACCGGCGCACTGCCCCGGTTGTAGAGCTGCACCCAGAAGGCCCCGGAGGCGTCCCGGCCCACCCGGTCGATGACGAGCGGCCCGTTGCCCAGGGCCTCGAGCTCGGGGAGGTGGCTGTGCAACCACTCGTTGCGCTCCTGCACGAAGCGGCGGAGGTAGTCGACGCTGCGCGCGGCGTGCTCGGGGCTGACATACGGGTCCACCGTCTTGCCGTCCTTGCCGGGCAGGATGTACGGGGCGAGCAGCTTGTGCATGGCCTCCACGCGCGGGCGGATGTTGGCCTCGGTGAACCAGGTGTCGATGAGCAAGCGCAGCCGGGCGACGTAGCGGGCGCGCAGGGCCGGGTCATCGTAGATGCGCGTGGTCAGCGTGCTGTACGTGGGCTTCATGCCCGCGATGCCGAGCACGTCGCGGCGGAACACGAAGAGCTCGTACACGCTCGCGTCGTAGGCGCTGTAGGTGAAGAGCGGGTGCTCGCCCTTCACGCCCTGGAGGACGGGGTTGGTGCGGTTGTAGAGGGACATCGCGTTGTTGAGGTCCCACGGTACGTACGTCCACTTGCCCAGCTCGCGGTCGTAGACGAGGTAGCTGCGCGAGTCGCCCTGGATGTCATTGGCGATGAAGGTGTCCAGCGCCATCCACGTGAGGTAGTCCTCCAGCGCGAGCCGCTGCTCGGCGAAGGCGGCGAAGCGGTGCGGCGGCGTGCGGTTGACGCCCTCGAGGAAGTCCCACAGCCGGTCCCACGGCTCCTTCTCGTTGGTCTTCTTGTCCCACTCCTCCTGGTAGGACTCCTGGGGCGGCTGGCGCATCTCGCAGTCGTGCATGCCACAGCGATAGATGTCCCCGTCCTCGTCGAAGTCATGGGCCTCGAGGAAGTCCTTGTTGAGGGACTCCAACTCGGTGAAGACGCCCTCGTACTTCGTGACGACGCTCCCGTTGGCCTGGACGATGTGGAGCTTCACGTGGACGTAGCGGGCGCTCGGCACGCGCAGGCCCACGCTCGCGGCCAGGTCGTACCAGAGCTTCTCCGTGAGGTAGCCCGAGTCCTTCCACGCCGCGAGCAGCTCGATGTTCTTCTTCCCCTGGAAGCGGTGCTCCTTGTTGTCGAAGCGCACGTCCCAGGACTTCTTCAAGATGCGCGGATCCGTCTTGGTGGAGCGCCCCCGGAAGCTCAACTCCACCGGGTACGTGCGGCCCTCGTGAAGGAACTGGCCCTTCACCTGGAATTTCTGCGAGGGCGGATCCGGGATGTGATCGTAGAGCGCTTGGTAGTCCGCCTGGCTCAGCGTCAGCTCGTAGGTGGGAATGGACGTCTGCAGCGCCGGCCACCGGGGATTCGAGGGCGAGGGCCCCGAGCCCGTGTGAGTTCCCGAGTCTGGGTTGCCCGCATCCGGCGAGCCCGCATCCGGCATGCCCGCGTCCGGCTTGCCCGCGTCCGGTGAGCCCGAGTCCGGCTTGCCCGCGTCCGGGGGCTCGGGGCGCGTCCCGGAATCGGGCGGCTCGGCGTCGTGGAGGTCCGTGGGGTCCTCTCGCGTGTCGCTCGGGTCGCTCGAAACCCCGTCGCACGCGCCCAGGAGGAGGAGAAGTCCAGTGAGGAACGCGATTCTCATGCACCCCGTCCAGGAGCAATTGATGCGCCAGGGTGGGGCCGGTGTTTTCAGGGAGAAAACGGAAGCCCACGGGCCCGGTTGGGGAAGGCGGCTACCCAGGGCGGGAGGTCCACGGCCCTGGGAGAGCACTCACGGGGAAGGCGCCGCGTGGCGCGCGGGAGCCTCGGCGGTGGCCGTGCGCAGGCGCTGCGCGAGCGAGTGGTAGTAGCGGTGCACCAGGAGGTTGAGCGGATCCACGGTGAGCGCCTCGGTGTAGCGCGCCAGGGCCGCGTCGAGCACCTGCTGGGCCTCCAGGACGATGCCCTCGTCGAAGAGCGAACGCGAGCGGGCCTCCGCCCCCGGACGGGTGGCGAGGAAGGCCTGACGCAGGCGCTCCACCGCGCTCGGAGACACCCCGGCGACGAGGCAGCGGGCCACGCCCCGGAAGTTGCCCCGGCTCGCATCGAAGCGCGCACGGGCGAGCGGCTCGCCCAGCGTGCGCCGGGCCATCTCCAGCCGGTCGCGCAGCGACTCGAGCGCCTTGCGCTGCTCGGTCGGCAGCGGGCGATGCCAGAAGGGCTCGAGCCGGCGATGGGCCTGGGTGACCCGCTGCAGCACCTCGGCGAAGTCCGAGTGCGGGTGGATGGCCAGCAGGGTGTAGGGGTCCTGGCTGCTCGCGGCGGCGCGGGACAGCAGCTGGGCGAGCTCCGGATCCGGCGTCGGCTCTGGAGGAGGCGGCGCCAGGGCCTGGGCCACCAGCCGGCGCACGTCCTCGGAGGGCTCGGAGAAGTGGAGGATGAAGCCCTGGCGACCGCCCCAGGAGCGCGCCTCCTCCCCGGGCAGCAGGCGCACCACGTCACACGCACATTCGAGCGCCCAGCCGTTGAGGGACAGCTCCACCCGGAGGCGGGAGCCGAGCCGCGGCAGCGGCCCGTCACTGGCGATGCGCAGGCCCTCCTCGCTCACGTCGTTGACGAGCACCGGCTGCAGCCCGGGACGCTGGGGGTCCTCGAGCCGTACGTGGAAGGACGGAGGCGCGATGCAGCCGAAGGCGGGACGCCGCATGGCCTCGCGCAGGGCCGAGCGGAAGGCCCGGGCGCTGACGAAGCGCTCGTCGGGGCGCAGGGACATGGCCTGCATCAGCAGCGCGGAGAGGGCCGGCGGCACGCGCTCCTCGAGCACGTGCGGCGGCAACGGCCGGGTCGGCTTGTGGACGAGGAGCATCTCGCCCATGCGCCCGCCCCCGCCAAAGGGCAGCCGGCCGGTGAGGAGCCGGTAGCCCACCACCGCGAGCGCGTACAGGTCCGCGCGCCCATCCGGCTCGGCGCGCACCCACAGCTCGGGAGCGAGGTAGGCGGGGCTTCCCACCACCATGCCGGCGGCGAGCTCCTCCTCGGAGAAGCCCGCGGCCAGGGGGCCCGCCATGCCGAAGTCGAGAATCTTCACGCGCCGCTCACCCTCCCGGTTGGTGGTGAGGACGAGGTTCTCCGGCTTGATGTCGCGGTGGACGATGCCGGACGCGTGCGCGGCCTCCAGGCCCTCGAGCACCTGCGAGAGCAGGAACACGGCCTCCTCGGGAGGCAGCGGCAGCGACAGCTGCGACAGCGGGGTGCCGGTGACGCACTCCATGAGAATGCAGTGGTGGCCGCTGGGCGCCTGACGCACGTCGAGGACACGGGCCACGCTGGGGTGGATGACGTGCTGCGCGAGGCGTGCCTCCGAGTAGAAGCGGCTGAGCACGGCCGGATTCTCGGCCAGGTGCGAGTGGAGCACCTTCACCGCGAAGTGCGCACCCGAGGACGGGTGCTCGGCACGGTACACGGCGCCGAGCGCTCCCGCGCCCAGCTTGCGAACGAGGACGAGTGGCCCGTAGCCCATGCCCGACAGGGCCTCGCTGTCAGACGGAGGCCCCACGGGCAGGGTGCACGGAGCACCGGTTGGATGATCAACGAAGCAGTGGTTGCAACCCATCGCCGCCCCCCAGCGGCGCTCGCCTGCACGGCAGCGCACAAGCGGAGCAATGCAACCTCCGTGCAGCCCCCGCTCCGTCGGAGAGCCGACGGCGCAAGCATGGGAAGTTGCGTCGCGAGGGCGCGCAAGGAGGAGGAGGGCCGGTAAATTCCTCCAAACCCACGCATGAAAAAACGAAGGTCCCGGAAGTTCCGGATCACTCCACCCCGGGTGTGGGCTGTCCCTCCCTCCAGTCGGAGCCTCCTGGAGACTTTCGGAAGCGAGGCCGACTCCGGCCCCGCCTCCCGCGCAGCACCGCGCCCTACAGGAACTTCTCGCGCTTGCGGCTCTTGAGCGCCTCGACCACCTTGCGCACGTCCTGGCTCTTGTCCTTGGGCACCACCAGCACCGCGTCGCCCGAGTCCACCACCACCATGTCGGTGAGGCCCACCACGGCCAGCGGGCGCTTGTCGGCGAGCACCACGCAGCCCTTGCAGTCCACCACCACCGCCTCGGCGCCCGAGACGACGTTGCCATGCTCGTCCGCGGGGCGCACCTCGGGGATGGCCGCGAAGGAGCCCACGTCGGACCAGCCGAAGTCCCCCGGCAGCACCGCGATGTTGGTGGCCTTCTCCATCACCCCGTAGTCGATGGAGATGGAGGGCAGCTTCGGGAACACGCGCTTGAGCACCGCCGCGAAGGTGCGCTTCCCCGCCGCCTTGCGCAGCGCGTCCAGCCCCTTCTGCATCTCCGGCATGTGCTGGGCGAAGGCCTCCAGGATGGCGTCCGCCCGGAAGACGAAGATGCCGGCGTTCCACAGGTACTCGCCCGACTCCAGGTAGCGCCGCGCCGTCTCCACGTCCGGCTTCTCGCGGAAGGCCCTCACCCGGCGGCTCCCGCCCTCGAGCGCGTCACCCACCTGGATGTAGCCATAGCCCGTCTCCGGGTGGTGCGGCTTGATGCCCAGCGTGACGAGGTGGCCCTTCTCGGCGACTCGCGCCGCGTCGGCGATGGTCCTCTTGAAGCCGGCCACGTCCGCCACGTGATGGTCCGAGGGCAGCACGACGAGGATGCCCTCCGGGTCCCTCGCGGCCACCTGCAGCGCGGCCAGGGCAATGGCCGGGGCGGTGTTGCGCGCCACCGGCTCGACGAGGAGGTTCTTCTTCGGCAGGCCCTTCACCAGCTTGCTCGCCTGCTTCGCGTGCAGGGGGCCACAGACGATGAGGGTGTCCTTCACCGAGGCCAGCCCCTTGAGGCGCCCCGCGGTGTCGGTGATGAGCGGGTTCTTCGAGGCCAGCGGGAGGAACTGCTTGGGCCGCGCCTTGCGCGACAGCGGCCAGAAGCGGGTGCCGGAGCCACCGGCCATGATGACGGGATAGAGGGTCATGGGCCGCGCACGATAGCGCCTTGCCTGCCGCCCGCCAGGAGTCCGTCTGCCTGGCTACCCATCAGCCATCGGCAGGAGTTTTGACCGCATCCCAAAAAGCCAGTCTCATGCCGGCGCGTTGGAGTCCAAGCACACATCGGTCGGGTTGACGCTCGCCCTCACGCTGGCGCTCGCGGTGGGGCTCTCCCTTGCCCCCGTGCCGGAGGCGCTGCGCCCCATCCCCAGCCTCGCGAAGGGGCCGGCCGTGCCGCAGCTCGTCGCGCTCGTCGCCACGTCGAGCGCCGCCGCCAAGCGCAAGGCCATCGGGGTCGAGCCCGACAGTGAGCGCAACGCCCCCGAGGTGCCCCTCCTCCCCGAGGAAGAGGCGCCCGAGCTGGCCGAGAGGGGCACCTCCGATGCCGGGACGCCGCCGCCCGCCCCCGACGTCTCCACCGCCGTCTCCGACTCGCTGGGGCTGTCGGGCCTGGGCCCCACCATGCTCACCGCCGCCCTGCGCATGGAGGCGCTGCGCGAGAAGATGGGCGCGAAGAACACGGACATCGACCCGGGCTGTCGGCGCATGGGCGCCTCCGGGTGCGAGGAGAGCGGGCTGGCTCCCTTCTTCCAGGCGCTGGAGGCCCTGCGCGAGGGCAGCCGCACCCAGCCCGTCCGCGTCGAGCACCTGGGCGACTCGCTCATCGCCTCGGACCACATCAACGACGTGGTGCGCAACCGGCTGCAGGAGCGTCACGGCTCGGGCGGCAAGGGTTTCCTCTACGTCGACCGCCCCACCCGCTCCGGCCGTGGCGTGCGCGCCGGCCAGGCCTCCGAGGGCTGGGAGTTCATCCGCGTCATCGACCGCGCACCCCCCAAGGACCGGCTGCCCTTCACCGGCGTGGCCTTCGTCGCGGGCAACAAGGACCCCCAGGACGTGCGCTTCGCCATCGAGGACGCGCGCACCGCGGAGATCTTCTTCCTCGCGCAGCCCGGCGGGGGCACCGTGCAGGTGTCCGCGGACGGCAAGCCGCTGCAGCGCGTGCAGACGCGCTGGACTCCGGCGGAGGTGGCCATCGCCAAGGTGAAGCTGCCGGCCGGGGCCAAGACGCTGTCGCTCAAGACGCGCGGCAAGGTGGAGCTGCACGGCGTCTCGCTGGAGAACGGCAACCCAGGCGTGGTGTACGACACCATCGGCCTGCCGGGCGCCTACGCGGGCGTGTTCCTGCGCACGCACCGGCCCTACTTCCGCGCGCAGCTGCGCCAGCGCAAGCCGTCGCTGGTGGTGCTCATGTTCGGCGGCAACGAGGCCTTCCGCCTCTCGCGTGACTGGACGAAGCCGGAGGAGATCAAGCAGGAGGCGGAGCAGCTCGTGAAGCTGGTGCGCGAGTCCGCGCCCGAGGCCGCGTGCCTCGTCTGGTCTCCCATCGACGCGGCCGTGCGCACCCTCGGGGGCGAGCTGGTGCCGCGCCGGGGCTCGCGCATGGTGGCGGACATCTTCCGCGACGTGGCCAAGGAGGGCGGCTGCGCCTACTGGGACGCGCTCAGCGCCATGGGCGATGAGGGCTCGGCCATCCGCTGGCTGTCCGCCGGCCTGCTCAACGAGGACCTCATCCACCCGCGCGCGAGGGGCTCGGATCTGCTGGGCCACCTCTTCGACCTGGCCATCCAGCGCGCCTACGCCGCGAGCCATCCGCCGCGCGTGGCCACCGAACCCCACGGGCTCCAGGACGCCGACAAGGCCCTCGCCGCCACCTTCGCGCGGATGCGCGCGCTGGAGGAGAAGAAGGCCGAGGGCTCGCGGCTGGGCATCCTGCAGATCGGCGCCTCGCACACGGCCTCGCACTACTTCACGGACGTGCTGCGCACCGCGATGACGAAGCGCTTCGGCGACGCGGGGCGCGGCTTCATCGCCGCGGGCAAGGCCTCGGACCGACTGAAGCCCGCGGGGGTCGTGCGCGAGCTGACCGGCGAGTGGACGGTGGAGGACGCGCTGCAGGCCACCGTGCCCGGACAGGCCTGGGGCCTGAGCGGCATCCGCGCCGTGGGCGCTCCCGGGGCCTCCCTGCGCATGCGATTCTGCGAGGGCTGCACCGCCGCCCCCACCCCGCCCGCGCGACTCTCGCTCTACTGGCTGGACGGTCCCGGCGCCGGACACATGGAGGTGAAGGTGGACGGCAGTGCCGTGCCGGGTGAGCCCCCGCCG